>DWWI01000082.1 GCA_019119745.1 Candidatus Mediterraneibacter gallistercoris
GTCTGCTATCTCATCCATGCACACGGTCCCGTATCCTTTGCCCCGCAGAGCGAAGTCGGTAAGATAGAACTCCATAATCTCCGCTTTCGTTTTGCTCTCAAGAATATATTCCATATGGAATACCTGATATCCCTCTTCAAACACATCGACCGTCTGCGGACGATACTGGAATTCCAGTATGTGTGCGCTCTTATCTTTGATCGTGACAGCACGGAAATATTCTTTTCTTAAGTATACTGCTATTGACATGTCTCTCCTCCTGTCCTTATGAAGATCTGCGTCGCTGCTTACATTATAGCAACCTCAAAAGAGAATTACAATCTGAACCGCTGTGAATTCTGGCAGTTCAGTTCATCCGGTTTCTGAAAATTGAGCTGTAATCATAATTTTCTATTTTCATAACCGTCTGTTCGTCCTAAAATAGATATAATAAATCATATCAGACAAAATGAGGTTTATAAAATGAAAAGCATCGGAATCGATATCGGAACTACTACACTCAGCTTTACAGTAACAGAAAGAGACACACTGGCTGTCATACAAAACTATACTATTGCCAACGACAGTTTTATACAGACAGGGAATCCGTGGGAAAGGATTCAGGATACAGATGTAATCTTAAGCCGGATCCATCCTGTCCTTAACGAGATTCTTGATACATACAGCGACATCTCCGCCATCGGAATTACAAGCCAGATGCACGGCATCATCTACACTGATTCCGACGGCCATGCTGTCAGCCCGCTCTATACATGGCAGGACGGACGCGGTGCTCTGCCGGAGTTTGGCGGCAGGAGTATCTGCCGCATACTATCGGAGGATATAGGTACAAAAGCAGCGTCAGGCTACGGACTGGTCACCCATTTATACAATGTCAGGAAAGGGCTGGTTCCTGCAGATGCATCCTCAATCTGCACGATAGGGGATTATCTGGGCATGATCCTCACTGGACGGAAAACACCCCTCGCCCATATCAGCCAGGCTGCCGGCATGGGTATGTTTGATGTTGAAAAACTGAAATTTATGCGCGAAAAGATATCAGATACCGGAGCTGATCCGGCGTTTCTCCCGGAAGTAACGAAAATCTTTTCAGTACTCGGTAATTACAAAGGCATCCCGGTCTCTGTTTCCATCGGTGACAATCAGGCAAGTTTTCTCGGTTCTGTCACAGACGGAACTGATACTGTTCTCGTCAACGCAGGAACCGGCTCCCAGGTCTCCGTAATGTCCGGACAGTATATAGAGATTCCGGAAATCGAAACCCGCCCGCTGACTGATTCATCATACCTGCTTGTAGGCGCAGCGGTATGCGGCGGCTCTGCCTACGCCTCATTGGAAAAATTCTTCCGGGAATATGCCGCTGCCGCCGGGGCGCCCGATATAGCTCAGTATGATATCATGAAAAAACTGCTGGAAATGCACGCCGTAAAGAATGATGCATGGCGGGTACGGACAACATTCGCAGGAACCCGCAGTAATCCGGAAGATACGGGCAGCATCACCGGTATCCGGACCGGCAATTTTCATCCTGCCGCCATGATACGAGGCGTCTTAAACGGAATGGCTGAAGAACTGTATGAACTTTACCGCCTGATCGAGACAGGTACCGGCACTCCCAAGACAAAGCTTATCGCTTCCGGGAATGCCGTGAGAAAGAACCCGGCATTTCAGAAAATACTTGAAGAACGTTTCCGTATGCCTCTTACTCTCGTACAAAATGAAGAAGAGGCCGCATACGGGGCCTCTCTTTGTGCATTATATAGTTCAGGGCAGCTTTCTTAAGCATCAGTTTCTGGTTTAACCGGTTCAGCTTCCGGTTTAACTGCATCAGCTTCCGGTTTCTTTCTCTTCGCCACCAAAAGCTGTACATTAACGCTCAGCGGATTGAGCACTACGCCTTTTGCGTCTCCCACCAGAATATCCGGGATCTTTGCTGCCGGGATGACTGCCATACGCATTTTCTTACCTTTGGAAAATTTCTGAAACTCCAGCATATCTGTGAAAATGGGCTGATAGATGTCTCCGTTTTTCAGTTTCAGAAGCGGGATCTGTCTGTCTTCCTGCGTAGCGACGATAAATGATCCTTTACTGTAATGGGCAAGCAGCTCCTCCTGAAGCTCTTTTAACTCTTTCGTCGGCTGAGGCTTCTCCTGCCTGCGCATCTCCTGCATAAAATAGATCGCTGTCAGCTGCAGCGCCGGATTTTCAAGTATCTTCTTTCCATCCGGAAGCTGTTCCGGATTTTTTCTCACAACCAGATCCGCAAGCTGTATGCTGATCTGCGTGTCTGTACCGTAATTTACGGCAAGACAGTTCACACCCATAGTATATAGACTTGTGTAGAACTGAAGGAGCTGCTTATCTTCCAGTTTTGCAACCGCTGTCAGATATTTTTCTTTTAAAAGTTCCTGCGCCTTTTCTTTTGCATCTTCTACTCTGTAGTACAGAAATATTTCATCATCGTATGTCTCATCATCGCATTTCACAAAAGGCAGCTTTGTCACTGCCGACATAATAACATAAAGTTCTCCCGGATTTCTGAGAGCTGAGAGTGTCTCCTGCTTTGTGACTGTTGTACTGTTATCGCTCATTTTCTGTCTTTCCTTTCTCTGTACCGCTTTTCTATCTATCTGTGATATACCACTTTTCTGTCAGTAATCCGGATATGCACAGGACGGCATACCCGCTTAGCTATTGTATCATATCCTGCCCAGCAGTTCCAATACATATGGGAGAAATATAATACAGCCGATGATCACCGATATGATCGCGGCAAACAGCACTGCTCCCGCAGCCGTATCCTTCGCGATCTTCGCCAGCGGCTTTTTCTCTTCCGTCACAAGATCCACCACTGCTTCGATCGCAGTATTTACCAGTTCCAGCGCAGCGATCAGCGCAAACAGCAGAAGGCAGATACACCACTGGGTGGCGGTAATCTGGAACAATGTACCCGCCAGAGTGACAAAAATAATGGCAAGACAATGTATCTTCATATTCCGCTCATTGCGGATTCCTGTCCAGATTCCTTCAAATGCATATCCGAAGCTCTCCGCCAGGGGATTCTTTTTTTTCTTCATAGTTTCTTTCATTTCCTTTTTATTTCTTTCGCGTCAGTACATGCCTGATAAACACATACATCATGATGAGAAACGCCATCATATATCCGAACGCGCCCAACGCCGGGATCCCGAGGATCTTCGGCGTCATATCGGTGGTGCAGATAATACTGGAGCTTATAAGAAGCGCCATCACCCACAGTCCCATGACGATATTGCGCACCAGCCGTCGCAGCAGCTGTGCCAGCTCATCTGTCACCTGAAGATCCAGATTGACTTTTGCCTGTCCTTTCAGATAACCGCTCATCATATCGGAAACCATGGACGGAATATCCAGTGCTTTTCTAAAAGACCTGAGCACACTCTTCCCGCTGTTTTTCAATTCTTTTTTGAAATCAAAATTGCGGAAAAACTCACCCGACATATGAGCCGTAGCAATCTCTACCATATTGATGTCGGGCGCGATATCAGCAAGCACGCCTTCCATATGTGTCAGTCCCCGCGCCAGCATCGTAAGACCGTGAGGCATCTTGATCTTGTTATTCTTCATAACATCCATCAGATCTGTCATTACTGCCGCTATATTAATCTGTCCCAGTTCGGTATTGCCGTATTTCATGAGAAGGCCTTCAATATCTTCGTAAAGCTTTCTCTGATCCGGGCGTTCTTTGAATTCTCCAAGTGCAAGCACTGCCTGTTCGATCAGTCCGACATCACTCAAAGCAACTCCCTGTACCGCTTTTCCGATCATCTCACGGTCACGCTCTGTCAGGCGCCCCATCATCCCCATATCGATCCATATGATCTTGCCGTCCCTGATTTTCACATTGCCGGAATGGGGATCTGCGTGAAAGAACCCGTCATCCATGACCTGCTTGATATAATTATCCACCAGTTTGCTTCCGATTTCTTTCAGATCATATCCATGCTCAAGAAGAGCGTCTTTATCGTCAATTCCGAATCCGTCTATATATTCCATGACCAGTACATTTACTGTTGTATACTGCTGGTAAAGGACCGGCGTTCCCACAAAGCTGACTTCCTTGTTTCTGCGGGCAAACTCTTCCATATTTGCCGCCTCTGTAAGGAAATTCATCTCATCCCGCGTCACAGACCACATTTCATCCAGCACAAGGTCCAGGTCCGCCATGCCCTTGATACTGATCGGCGGCATCAGCTTAACAGCCTTATGGAGAAGATCGATATCTCTCGCCATCTTCTCATAAATCCCTTTTCGCTGGACTTTTACGACTACATCTTCTCCGCTTCTGAGAACCGCCCTGTGCACCTGGGCAATAGAAGCAGAGCCCTGTGGCTTCTCTTCTATGGAGGAAAATACTCTCTTCCACGAGCGGCCATAGGACCCTTCGATCACAGAGATCACTTCTTCAAACGGCATCGGAGTCACTTCCGAGCGCAGCCGCATCAGCTCATCACAGTACCGCTTCGGCAGGATGTCCGAATGCATGGACATGATCTGCCCCAGTTTGATAAACGTCGGTCCCAGATCCTCAAGGATG
>DWWI01000083.1 GCA_019119745.1 Candidatus Mediterraneibacter gallistercoris
AAAAGGAGGAAACAAAAATGGCAAGTCGTTCATCGAACAGAGCAGCAGTGCCTGAGGCAAAGGGCGCTCTGGACAAATTCAAGTACGAGGTAGCTAACGAACTCGGAGTACCGTTATCTGACGGCTACAACGGAGACCTTACCTCCAAGCAGAACGGATCTGTAGGCGGATATATGGTCAAGAAAATGACCGAACAGCAGGAAAAACAGATGGCAGGTAAATAACATCCCTGTCCGGAAAAGCAATGCGGTAAGATTCCTGCTCAGAACAGGATGACGGAGCCGCAGAAGGGAAAAGCACTCGGGATTGACCTGAGTGCTTTTTTCTGCTAAAATTCTGCATAGTTAGATAAGAGAGGTGTCGGCATATGAGAGTGATTGCCGGAAGTGCGAAAAGACTTCAACTGAAGACTCTGGAAGGAATGGATACCAGACCGACAACGGACCGGATCAAGGAGACTCTATTTAATATGATCGGGCCGTCCATGTATGACTGCATATTCCTGGATCTTTTCAGCGGAAGCGGAGGGATCGGGATCGAAGCGCTGAGCCGGGGAGCGAGAGAGGCAGTATTTGTTGAGAACAACCCGAAGGCAATGGCGTGTATAAAGGATAATCTGAAGTTTACCCGGCTGGAGGGCAGAGCGCTTACGATGACGAGGGATGTGATGAACGCGCTCTATCAGCTGGAGGGGGAGAAGACCTTTGATTTTATTTTTATGGATCCGCCCTATGACCGCGGACTGGAGAAGACGGTCCTTGAATATCTGGCCGGCTCGGAGCTGGTGTATGAGGATACGGTCATTATCGTTGAGGCTTCGAAAGAAACAGATTTTTCTTATGCGGAGTCTTTGGGATTTGTGATCACACGGGAAAAGATTTATAAAACAAACAAGCACGTGTTTCTGGAAAGAGCGGGAAAGGAAGAAATATGTTAAGAGCAGTCTATCCGGGCAGTTTTGACCCGGTTACATACGGACATTATGATATCATTTTAAGATCCTGTAAGATCGTGGACGAATTAATTGTCGGAGTGTTGAACAATAAAGCGAAAATGCCGTTGTTTTCTGTAGAAGAACGTGTTAAAATGTTAGAGGAAGTGACCAAAGATCTCAAAAATGTACGGATCGTACCATTTAACGGACTGCTCGTCGACTTTGCGGCGAAGATGGAAGCAGATCTGATCATAAGAGGTCTTCGCGCGATCACTGATTTTGAATATGAATTGCAGATGTCACAGACCAATCATAAACTGGAACCAAATGTTGAGACAATGTTTTTGACTACCAGTATTGAATATTCATATTTGAGTTCCACCACAGTGAAGGAGATCGCTGCTTTTGGGGGAGATCTTTCACAGTTTGTGCCGGAAGCAGTCGCTGTGGAACTCAGGAAAAAGATGAGTACAAAAGGAGAGTGTAACAAATGAGCAGCCGTATTGAGCAGATTATCGAAGAGATCGAGGAATACATCGACAGGGATTGTAAATACCAGCCGCTGTCTACGACCAAGATCATCGTTAACAAGGAGCATCTTGATGAACTCCTCAGAGAGCTTCGCATGAAAACACCGGATGAGATCAAGCGTTATCAGAAGATCATCGCAAACCGCGATGCCATACTCGCCGACGCAAAGGCAAAGGCTGATGCCATGATCGAAGAAGCTCAGGTCCAGACAACAGAACTTGTCAGTGAGCATGAAATCATGCAGCAGGCATATGCGCAGGCTAATGAGATCGTGACGCAGGCAACCGCGCAGGCTCAGGAAATTATTGATAATGCCACGTCTGACGCCAATGCAATACGTATCGGCGCTATCCAGTATACAGATGATCTTCTTGCAAATGCAGAGAGTATTATCGGACATACACTTGACAGTTACACGACAAAATATGACGGCCTGATCAATTCGCTTCAGGAATGTTATGATACCGTCCGTTCTAACCGTGCCGAGCTCGAGATTCCGGAAGAAGACGACACAAACTATGATTCTCAGAATTAGCGGATGTGGATACAGCCGGAAATAAATCCTTTTAAAATACATGCATATATAAGACACCTAACAGACTGGCTGCCGCTGCGGCAGTCAGTTTTTGTATGATATAAGGCAGAAACGGCAGATCCGTGCCTTTCAGCATACACCGGGTCTGTGCTGCCGAACAAAAACCGCCGAACGATGTAAGTCCCAGAATCAGCGGATAACTCACGGTCAGATCCGGAACCGCTCTGCAGATCATCAGAATTCCGTTTGTCATCTCAAGAGTCGGCAGCAAAGCGGCAAGCGCCGGATGGTCCGATGTGATCTCGCCGGGAATGGCAAGCAGAATCGAGAAAAATATAATATAAAGTCCTACCTTTACGATTGATTCAAAACTGTCTGCCAGAGATGAATCAAGAAGTTCAAAATCAAGCGGTTTTGCAGAGCCTTTTTCGTCTGCAGACATATCCGGAAACTGTTTTCGTCCTTTCAGATAAAATCTCCGAAAGAAGATGCTGAGGACTGCGGGCACCAGAATCAGAATCAACATTGTAGGGAGCAGGAGCTCTTCCCGGTCAAAGGTTTTCCATACGATAAAATTCATAATAAATATCGGGCTTGTATTATTGCAGAAGGAGAGTAGGTAAGCACCTTCATCATATGAGATCTTTCCGGACCGCACAAGATCAGCCGATATCTTCGCCCCCATCGGATATCCGCACAGAAAACCGGCGATCACTGCGAAAGAGCCGTTTGGCGATGTGGCAAATAAAGCTGAAAACAGCCTGCCGGATATCCGTGAGATGACAGCAAGTCCTCCGCCGGAAAGCATCAGTCCGGAGACGAGCATAAACGGAAACAGTGTCGGAAATACAATCTGGAACCATAACAGCAGCCCGTTTTCCGCACCGTCGAAAACTGCTTTCGGTGAAAAAAGCATTGCAAGAAACAGGACGAGAACAGGCATCCCCGATAAATATTGTCTCATAGACTCTCTATGTCCCTGGGATCAAATAGTTATTTTAGATATATGACGATAGTATGTTCTTTATGAATTGCTCATATAGTAAAAGAAAAAAGGAGTTATTCTTGAAACGGATCCTGAAAATCAGTTTTCTCCTTTTTCTTCTCATTTTTTCATGTTCGCTCTGGATACCGAAGCTTCGCTATCTGAGTGAAATAAGCAGACTTGACGCAGACACGGTGGAAAGTCCCCGGTTCAGACAGCAGCCTGTAAACGCACAGACAGCCCGTATTATCAGCGATATGAAAAATCCAGGCGAGTATCTCGCAGTATACTGGCTGGAAAGCGGATTCGGGGAGCAGAATATCCTTCTTACCCCGGAAGATGCCCTGACTCTACGAAAACGCTGGGAAAGAGCAGACGGCTGGAGCAGTTATCTGAGTGCCTCTCAGGCAGTGTGGGACGATCTGGTCTACTTTCCCGTCGCATTATCGCAGAGCAGCAATATAGATGTATCCTTCGAAGATTCCTGGATGTTTGACAGAACATATAAAGGGGAACGAGGGCATGAAGGGACAGATATCATGCCAGATAAAAATGAACGGGGTGTGCTTCCTGTGGTAAGCATGACAGATGGTGTAGTACAGAACAAAGGATGGCTTGAACTGGGCGGATACCGGATCGGCATACAAGCTCCCCACGGTGCGTATTTCTACTATGCCCATCTGGATTCCTACGCGGATATAGAAGAAGGGGACGAAGTAAAAGCCGGCGATCTTCTGGGATTTATGGGGGATACCGGATACGGGACAGCGGAGGGAACCAAAGGAAAATTCCCCGTGCATCTTCACCTTGGCATTTACATATACAACAGAGAGCATGAGATCAGCGTGAATCCCTATCCCGCGCTGAAATATGTTGAAGCGAAAAAGATCGACTATACAGACAGATAATGATATACTATCGACAATGGAGGAAAAGAGATGAATCTGCCATCAGCATTTGAAGAAAAGATGAAACGCCTGCTCGGAACAGAATATGAAGATTATCTTAACTGTTTTGATGAGCCGCGGTATTACGGACTCCGTGTCAATACTGCAAAAATCTCGGTCGAAGATTTCCTGAAGATCTCCCCGTGGCCGTTGAAGAAAGTCCCCTGGATACACAACGGCTTCTACTATGACGGTGAAAAATGCCAGCCTGCAAAACATCCATACTATTTTGCAGGGCTTTACTATCTGCAGGAACCGAGCGCTATGACACCAGCGGATCGTCTTCCCATAGAGCCGGGAGACAGAGTGCTTGACGTCTGCGCCGCGCCGGGCGGGAAGGCAACCGAACTGGGCGCCAGATTAAACGGGACAGGAGTTCTCGCCGCCAATGACCTGAGCAATTCCCGCGCAAAGGGCCTTTTAAAGAATATCGAACTTATGGGAATCGGAAATGTTCTTGTCTTAAGCGAAGAACCTGGAAGGCTGATTCCGTATTTCACCGAATATTTTGACAAAATCCTGATAGATGCCCCCTGCTCCGGCGAGGGAATGTTCCGGAAAGACCGTAAAATGATCCGTGCGTGGGAAGAACACGGCCCGGACTATTTTTCGAAGATCCAGAAAAGTATCATAACCCAGGCGGCACAGATGCTCAAACCCGGCGGCATGATCTTATACTCAACCTGTACATTCTCCCCTGAAGAAAACGAACAGACTATCGAATATCTTCTGGAGCAGTGCCCTGACTTTGATGTATGTGAGATGAACGGCTATGAAGGTTTTGTCTGCGGAATGCCTGAAATGACAGTTTCAAAAGACAGCCGTCTCAGCCGTACTGTACGTATCTTTCCTCATCATATGAAAGGCGAGGGTCATTTTCTCGCACTGCTTAAAAAAAATGAACCTGACTGTCCGGACAAAGAGATAATATCCGCCACTGTTAACCTCAGTTCAAAGCGTAGCAGAAAGACCGGTGCAGGCGGAAGTGTAAGAACCGGTGCAGGACGGAAAAAAATGCCTGAAGAGCTTGCAGATTTTCTCACTGATGTCCGAAGAGAATTTGATCCTGACAGACTGGATATCAGGGCAGATAAGGTATACTATATGCCGGGTGATCTTCCTGCCTTGAACGGCATCCGTTTTCTGCGCACAGGCCTTTTTCTCGGCGAGCTGAAGAAAAAAAGGTTTGAACCCAGTCAGGCATTTGCCATGAATCTGAAGAAAGAGGAGTACCCGCGTACCATCGATCTTCCTGTGTCCGATGAACGGGTCATCAAATATCTGAAGGGAGAAACTCTGGACGTGGAGGATCTTGTTTCTGCTAAAGACAAAGGATGGTATCTCGTCTGTGTGGACGGTTATCCGCTGGGATTCGGCAAGCTTGCTGGTCAGGTCCTCAAGAACAAATATCTCCCGGGATGGCGGTGGCAGTCAGTATGAAAATCAGACTTGACAAATATCTCGCAGACATGGGCCTTGGTACACGAAGTCAGATAAAGAAGGATATCCGTGGCGGTCAGGTTACTGTAAACGGTTTAATAACATGCCGGCCGGAATTAAAGATAGATACAGAGCTGGATAAGGTCATATTTCAAGGCGTTCCTGTCACATATGAGGAATATGAATACTATATGCTGAATAAACCCGCCGGGGTAATATCCGCCGCAAATGACAGCCGGGAAACTACCGTGGTAGATCTGATCAGGGACAGAAAAAGAGATGATCTCTTTCCGGTCGGACGGCTTGATAAGGACACAGAAGGGCTTCTTATAATCACCAACAACGGAGAACTTGCCCACCGCCTGCTCTCACCGAAAAAGCATGTGGACAAAATCTACTTTGCAAAGGTAAACGGGCGTGTAACACAAGGCGATGTAGACACTTTTTCCCGCGGAGTAGATATCGGAGACGAGAAACCGACTCTGCCGTCAGAACTCTTTATCTGCTCATCAGATGAAATTTCCGAGATCCGACTGACAATCCGGGAGGGGAGGTTTCATCAGGTCAAACGCATGTTCCAGGCTGTCGGTAAAGAAGTTGTTTACCTGAAACGTCTCCAGATGGGCCCCATCAGCCTGGATGACAGCCTGAAACCCGGAGAATATCGCAGACTGACAGAAGAAGAGGTAGAGAAATTATGCTCACAGGAAAGAAAGCTGTAATATTTGACATGGATGGTTCTCTTGTGGATTCCATGTGGATCTGGCCTGAAGTGGACAGGATCTTTATGGAAAAATATCATCTCACGGAACCGCCCACATTTCATAAGGACATTGAAGGAATGAGCTATACGGAGACTGCACAGTATTTCGTAGATACATTTCATACGCTGGACAGGACCGTAGAACAGGTGATGCAGGAGTGGCGTGATATGACGATCCGTCTTTATGCAACAAAAGTGTTTCCCAAACCCGGTGCAGTGGAATTTTTAAAGGATATGAAGAGACGTGGCATCTCTCTCGGAATCGCTACCAGCAATGACCGTACTATTGCCGACGCGGCCTTAAATGCCCGTCATCTTACGCCGTATTTCGATTCCGTGCGCACAGCCTGTGAAGTAGCTTCAGGGAAACCGGCGCCGGACGTATACCTGAAAGTAGCGGAAGACCTTCATGTAGAGCCTTCATCATGCCTCGTATTTGAAGATGTGCCTAACGGTATTCTTGCGGGAAAAAATGCAGGTATGGAAGTCTGTGCCGTAGACGATGAATTTTCCAGACCGATGGAAAAGGAAAAGAAACAGCTTGCCGATTATTTTATCCATGATTTTAATGATATTTTCAGACATACCTATGAAAGGTGCAGGAAAGAACAGTGACACGCAGTGATTTTTTACCGGTAAACAAAAATGATATGATCGAGCGGGGATGGGACAGAGTTGACTTTGCATATGTAATAGGGGATGCTTATGTAGATCATCCGTCTTTCGGGCATGCGGTTATAAGCCGTGTGCTGGAATCACACGGATACAGGGTAGGGATCATCTCCCAGCCGGACTGGAAAGATCCGGAAAGTATACAGGTCTTCGGAGAGCCGCGTCTCGGATTTCTTGTATCCGCAGGAAATATGGACTCTATGGTCAACCACTACAGTGTATCAAAAAAACACAGAAAAACCGACGCCTACACCCCCGGAGGAGAGATGGGAAAAAGACCGGATTACGCATGTGTGGTCTATGGCAATCTGATACGCAGGACATATAAAAAGACTCCCGTCATCCTCGGCGGCATAGAAGCCAGCCTGAGAAGACTTGCGCACTATGATTACTGGTCAGACCGGCTGAAGCGTTCCATCCTCCTGGACTCGGGAGCCGACATCATCTCCTACGGAATGGGCGAGCGCTCCATCGTGGAGATCGCGGACGCGCTGGACGCCGGCATTCCGGTAAGCGAGCTGACTTATATTGACGGAACAGTGGTAAAGATCAAAGACAGGGACAGAATCTATGACGCGGAATTCCTTCCGTCTTACGACGAACTGAAAGCGGACAGGAAAAACTATGCCAGAAGTTTTTATACGCAGTATCTCAATACGGATGCCTTTAACGGCAAACGTCTGGCAGAGCCATATTCAGAACATCTCTATATCGTACAGAATCCGCCGGCAAAACCTCTGAGCGTTACAGAGATGGATGATGTCTATGATCTTCCGTATATGAGGACATACCATCCTTCATATGAAGCGAAAGGCGGTATTCCTGCTATTTCAGAGATCCGCTTCAGTCTTATCAGCAGCAGAGGGTGCTTCGGAGGATGCAGCTTCTGTGCACTCACGTTTCATCAGGGCAGAATCGTACAGGTAAGGAGCCATGATTCTCTTCTCAGGGAGGCAGAAATCATCACAAAAGAAAAAGATTTCAAGGGATACATCCACGACGTGGGCGGACCTACTGCTAATTTTCGTCACCCTTCCTGCCAAAAGCAGCTGGAACACGGCGTCTGCCGGAACCGGCAGTGTCTGTTTCCGAAGCCATGCGGGAATCTGGACGCCGATCACAGTGATTATGTGGCACTTTTAAAAAAACTAAGACAAATCCCCGGAGTAAAAAAAGTATTCATCCGCTCCGGAATCCGCTTTGACTATCTGCTTGCAGACAGGAAGAAAGATTTTTTACGAGAGCTCTGCCAGTATCATGTAAGCGGCCAGCTTAAGGTTGCCCCGGAACATGTTGCGCAGCCCGTGCTTTCCCTGATGGGGAAACCTGAGCACAGTGTATATGAAAAATTTACAGAAGAATTTTATAAAATGAATGACAAGGTCGGCAAAAAACAATACCTTGTTCCATATCTGATGTCCTCACATCCGGGATCCACTCTGAAGGAAGCAGTGGAACTCGCCGAATACTGCAGAGACCTTGGATACATGCCGGAACAGGTTCAGGATTTCTATCCTACGCCTTCTACTCTTTCCACATGTATGTATTATACGGGAATCGACCCGCGGAACGGAAAAGAGGTATATGTGCCGAAAAATCCGCATGAAAAAGCAATGCAGAGGGCGCTCATTCAGTACAGGAATCCTGAACTCTATGATCTTGTGCTGGAGGCGCTCAGACGCGCCGGACGGATGGATCTCGTCGGCTATGGCCCGAAATGCCTGATCCGTCCGAAACGAAGCCATGAAAATCATGCCGCTGTTCCTTATCGTGCCAATAAACGGGGTACAGTGAAGAACAGCATAAGCCGGAAGCCGGCAGTGGAAAACCACTCCCGCAGGAAGAAAAAAACGATACGCAATATCCACAAAAAGAAATGAGGCGGTCAATATGAAAATAGCAGTTGTAACAGGGGCATCTTCGGGAATGGGCAGAGAATTTGTCCGCCAGATCGGATTTTTTTACCGTAATCTTGACGAAATCTGGGTGTTTGCAAGAAGAAAAGAGCGGCTCGAGAGGCTTCGGAACGAGTGCCGGGTGCCTCTTCGCGTCTTTGACGGAGATCTTCTGAAAAAGCAGGTATACAGGCAGTATAGCAGCGAGCTGAAAGAGAAAAATCCCGATATCCGCATGCTGGTCAACGCCGCC
>DWWI01000084.1 GCA_019119745.1 Candidatus Mediterraneibacter gallistercoris
CGTACGGTCCTTCATTTCCATCCGGCACTCGCTCCGGTCAAGATCGGCGTGCTGCCGCTCTCCAAGAAGCTGAACGAGGGGGCAGAGAAGATTTACACGGAGCTTTGCAAATATTATAACTGCGAGTATGATGACCGTGGAAATATCGGAAAGCGCTACCGCCGTCAGGATGAGATCGGAACACCTTACTGTGTGACATACGATTTCGAGTCAGAAGAAGACGGAGCAGTAACAGTCCGCGACCGCGATACGATGGAGCAGGAGAGAATCAAGATCGAAGATCTGAAAGCATATTTCGAGAAAAAATTCGAGTGGTAACTTCTTTCGGGGACGTAGTAAAAGTTGATTTCACTACGTCCCCAATTAAGAATCAGGGTGTCCCAAATTGAATTTTGCCCTGTCCCCAATCGTGGGAAGGGGTGATGAAATGCCACGTACTGCTCGAAGAAAAAGCGCTGCTGACATGTATCATGTGATAGCGCGAGGAATTAATAAAGAGCCAATTTTTAAACAAAAAAGAGAGAAGAACAATTTCAAAAGGCTTCTGGTGAAGCATCTTAAAGATCATGATATAGAAATATTTGCGTATGTTATTATGTCAACGCATTTCCATATTCTGATTCGTGTTGATCTGAAACTCTTATCAAGTTATTTAGCCATTGTCTTGGCAGAATTTGCAGAATATTACAACTACAAACATAATCGAAACGGTCATGTATTTCAGGACAGGTTCAAAAGTGAATGTGTGGAAACAGAGCAGTACTTTTGGAACTGTATGAGGTATATCCATATGAATCCGGTTAATGCCAATATTGTGAAGTATCCCTTGAATTATACTTATTCAAGTCTTAAGGAATATGAAACAGAAAAAAGCCGGATAATACATCCCAAAGCGATAAAAATATATAAGGAAAAGTTCTCAGATTTTGAGGAATATCTTGATTTTCATAATAAAGGACAGAAGCAGGTATTTATAGATATACCCGAAGATGTAGAAACGCAGCTTGTGAATGCCGCATTGACAATTCTGAAGCAAGAAGCGCATCTGCGTGGTATGGAAGGTCCATATGAGATTATTGAAGATATAAAAATGAGAGAACAGTACAAAGAACAGATTCGGCAGGAACTGAAACTTACGAAAGCAAAAACGGAACGATTGTATCGCAATGTAAAAAGTTGTATAATTGACAAATGATCGAAAAGGGACAGGGTAAAGTTCAATTTGGGACATAGTAAAATTAAGTTTGGGACGTAGTGAAATCGGATTTTACTACGTCCCCGAAAGAAAGGATGATTTGCAAATGGATAGAAAAAACGCATGGAACGCATACACCCAGGATCAGCTGGCAGAGCTGAACAGCATCAATGAGAAATACAAATCCTGCTTAAATGCAGGCAAGACGGAGCGGGAGTGCGTGGAGCTTAGCGTCAGCATGGCAGAGGAAGCCGGCTATCGGAATCTGAAAGATGTAATGTCGGCGGGCGGATCCCTTAAAACAGGTGATAAGGTTTATGCGGTGTGCATGAACAAGATGATCGCTCTTTTCCGCATTGGCGAGGAGCCGATCTCAGCAGGCATGAATATCCTCGGCGCGCACATTGACTCTCCGAGGATTGATGTGAAACAGAACCCTCTCTATGAAAATGAGGGGCTCGCATATCTGGATACGCACTATTACGGCGGCATCAAGAAGTATCAGTGGGTAGCCCAGCCGCTTTCACTCCACGGAGTAATCGCAAAGAAAGACGGAACAACTGTAAAAGTCTCTGTCGGCGAGGATGAAAATGATCCGATATTCGTGATCACGGATCTTCTCGTTCATCTTGCACAGGAGCAGATGGAGAAGAAAGCGTCTAAAGTAATAGAAGGAGAAAAACTGGATCTGCTGATCGGCAACCGTCCGGCAGAGGAAGTGATCGAAGAACTCACGTCATCGGATACAGCAGATAAAGAAGAGAAAAAAGCAGAAAAAGCTCAGGCAAAGGAAGCGGTAAAGGCAAATGTTCTCCGCATCCTGAAAGAAAAATATGATATGGACGAGGAAGATTTCCTCTCTGCAGAGCTGGAGATCGTTCCGGCAGGAAAGGCCAGAGACTGCGGATTTGACCGGAGCATGATCCTTTCCTATGGACAGGACGACAGAGTGTGCGCATTTACCTCCCTGTTTGCAATGCTCGACATAACGGAGGCAAAGAAGACCGGCTGCTGTCTCCTTGTAGATAAGGAAGAGATCGGAAGTGTTGGCGCAACTGGAATGCATTCTAAATTCTTTGAAAATACGGTTGCCGAGCTGATCGCCCTGACAGAGGGAGAATCCGAACTGAAAGTCCGCCGTGCACTGATGAACTCAAGGATGCTCTCTTCTGATGTGAGCGCAGCCTATGACCCGATGTACGCAGAGGCATTTGAAAAACGCAGCTCCGCATTTTTCGGAAGCGGTATTACCTTTAATAAGTTTACCGGAAGCCGCGGCAAATCCGGATCCAATGATGCAAATGCAGAGTATATTGCGGCGCTCAGAAAAGCCATGGACGACGATAACGTAGCTTATCAGTTCGTTGAGCTGGGAAGGGTCGATCTCGGAGGCGGCGGTACGATCGCCTATATCATGGCAAACTATGGCATGGAAGTGATCGACAGCGGAGTTGCTGTCCTGAATATGCACGCACCGTATGAAGTGACAAGCAAAGCAGATGTGTATGAGGCAGTGAAAGGCTACCGCACATTCTTGAAAATGTAAATCAAATATCAGGAACATCAATACTGCTGAAAGAAGAATACTGAGAGCGGTATTAAGAAAACAGAAATCATCCGGGGATGGCATGGGAAGATATATCCGCACCATCCCCGGATGATGTTATTTGTGCACACAAAACACGGGCAAAGATTGTGCACCCTTTCCAGATAAAACGCTTGACGCACAAGCCTGAAACCATTAAAATATTATATGCGAAATAATGCGAAGTTATTAGCAAATTTTTTGAGGAGGTCATTGGAACATGGCAACAAAATGGGTTTATATGTTCACAGAAGGTAATGCAACAATGAGAAACCTTCTTGGTGGCAAAGGTGCCAACCTTGCAGAGATGACAGGTCTTGGACTTCCTGTACCGCAGGGATTCACTGTTACAACAGAGGCTTGTACACAGTACTATGAGGATGGCAGACAGATCAACGACGAGATCATGGATCAGATCATGACGGCTATGACAAAGCTCGAGGAGATCACAGGAAAGAAATTCGGAGACAAAGAGAATCCGCTTCTCGTTTCCGTACGTTCCGGAGCAAGAGCTTCTATGCCGGGTATGATGGACACAATCCTGAACCTTGGTCTGAACGAAGAAGTTGTTGAGGCTCTTGCAAAAGCTTCAGGCAACGAGCGCTGGGCTTGGGACTGCTACAGAAGATTCATTCAGATGTATTCTGACGTAGTTATGGAAGTAGGTAAGAAATACTTCGAAGAGCTCATCGACAAGATGAAAGAAGAGAAAGGTGTTAAACAGGACGTTGAACTTGACGCTAACGATCTGAAGACTCTTGCAGGACAGTTCAAAGCTGAGTACAAAGAGAAGATCGGCGAAGACTTCCCGTCAGACGCAAAAGAGCAGCTGGTAGGCGCTGTTAAGGCTGTATTCCGTTCATGGGACAACCCGAGAGCAAACGTTTACCGTCGTGATAACGATATCCCGTATTCATGGGGAACTGCTGTCAACGTACAGATGATGGCATTCGGTAACATGGGTGATGACTGTGGTACAGGTGTTGCATTCACACGTGACCCGGCTACAGGAGCAAAAGGTCTCTTCGGTGAGTTCCTTACAAACGCACAGGGCGAGGACGTTGTTGCCGGTGTTCGTACACCGATGCACATCTCCGAGATGGAAGAGAAATTCCCGGAGGCTTTCAAACAGTTCAACGAAGTGTGCCACACACTTGAGACACACTACAGAGATATGCAGGATATGGAGTTTACTGTAGAGCACGGTAAACTGTACATGCTTCAGACACGTAACGGTAAGAGAACAGCTCAGGCTGCTCTGAAGATCGCATGTGACCTTGTTGACGAGGGCATGAGAACAGAAGAAGAAGCTGTAGCTATGATCGATCCGCGTAACCTTGACACTCTGCTTCATCCGCAGTTCGATGCTGCTGCACTGAAAGCTGCTACACCGATGGGCAAAGGTCTTGGTGCTTCACCGGGAGCTGCCTGCGGTAAAGTTGTCTTCACAGCAGATGACGCTGTAGAGTGGGCAGAGAGAGGCGAGAAGGTTATCCTTGTTCGTCTTGAGACATCACCGGAAG
>DWWI01000013.1 GCA_019119745.1 Candidatus Mediterraneibacter gallistercoris
AGAGGGAAAAGACCTTCTGATCGGTTTTAATCCGAAGTTCCTTATCGATGCGCTGCGCGTTATCGATGACGAGGAAGTGGATCTGTATTTCATGAATGCAAAAGCGCCGTTGTTCATCAAGGACGAGGAGCAGAGCTATATCTATCTGATCCTGCCTGTAAACTTTAACGCGGCGGTATAGAGGAGAAAGCATATGGAAAAATTTCAGTTGAGAGCCGGAGAAGATTTCATCCGGCTCGGACAGGTTTTAAAAGCAGCAGGTCTCGCAGAGTCCGGAGCAGAGGCAAAGGAGGTTATACAGGACGGACAGGTCCTTGTAAACGGCGAGACAGAGACGAGAAGGGGAAGAAAACTCTATAAAGGGGATATTGCGTCATATGACGGCAGAGAGATAGAGATCGCATAAAACATTGAAAAAAAAGTAAAAAAAGTGTAAAATAGATTAGATGGGAAAGTTATGGTAATCAAATCTCTAAAGCTGAAAAACTACAGAAATTACGATCTGTTAGACTTGAATTTTGATCCCAGTACCAACATTCTGTATGGCGATAATGCCCAGGGAAAGACGAATATTCTGGAGGCTCTTTATCTCTCGGGAACAACGAAATCCCACAGAGGGACAAAGGACAGAGATATCATACAGTTTGGATATGATGAATCCCATATAGAGACAATCGTAGAGAAAAGAGGAGTCTGTTTTCAGATCGATATGCATCTGAAAAAGAACAGCCCGAAGGGCATTGCAATCGATAAGATTCCCATCCGGAAAGCTGGAGAACTGTTCGGTATCGTTCATTTCGTATTTTTCTCTCCGGAAGACCTTAATATTATCAAAGAAGGACCGGCAGGGAGAAGAAGATTTATCGATCTCGAATTGTCTCAGCTTGATAAAATATATCTCAGCAACCTTTCAAACTATAATCGCATTATCAATCAAAGAAATTCCCTGCTCAAAGATATATATGGACAGAAGAATCTGATTGAGACTCTGGATATATGGGATATGCAGCTCGCTGCATACGGGACGAAAGTCCTTGAGAGACGAAAAGAGTTCATAAAGCAGGTAAATGAAATAATTTCTGACATCCATTACAAATTAACGGGAAATAAAGAAAGAATATCTATTTCATATGAGGCCAGCAATGGCAGTCTGTCCATGGAGGATGCGTTAAAGAAGTACAGGGAACGGGATATAAGGATGAAAAGCACGACGGTCGGTCCTCACAGGGACGATATATGCTTTACCACGGACAGCGGGCTTGATGTCCGCAGATTCGGATCACAGGGACAGCAGAGAACGGCCGCTCTGTCACTGAAACTGTCCGAAATAGAGCTGGTGAAAATGGTAATCAGGGATACCCCTGTGCTGTTACTTGACGATGTTTTGTCTGAACTGGACAAACATCGGCAAAACTATTTACTGGACAGTATTCATGACATACAGACGATAATTACATGTACCGGACTTGATGAATTTGTAAATCACAGATTTTCAATAAACAAAATATTCCACATCAAAAACGGGCATGCAGTAAACGCAAATTAGGAGGTTATTAAATGGGTGCATCAAGTACAGAATTTGACGCTGAATATGGCGCGGACCAGATCCAGATCCTTGAGGGACTGGAAGCGGTAAGAAAGAGACCGGGTATGTATATCGGCAGCACTTCCACAAGGGGACTTCATCATCTGGTATATGAGATCGTGGACAATTCAGTGGATGAGGCACTGGCAGGGTACTGCGATGAAATACAGGTTGATATTAACAAGGACGGTTCCGTTACCGTAAGTGACAACGGAAGAGGTATCCCTGTAGGAATCAACCATAAAGCCGGACTTCCGGCAGTGGAAGTCGTGTTTACTGTACTTCATGCCGGCGGTAAATTCGGCGGAGGAGGATACAAAGTATCCGGCGGACTTCACGGTGTAGGTGCATCTGTTGTAAATGCCCTCTCCGAATGGCTGGAAGTGGAGATTTACCACGAAGGTCAGGTATATAAGCAGCGCTATGAAAGAGGAAAAGTGTGCTATAAACTGAAAGTCATCGGTGAATGCGAACCGGAGAGAAGTGGAACAAAAGTTACATTTTATCCGGATGCGGAAATATTTGATGATATTATATTTGATTATAATACGCTGAAACAGCGTTTCAGAGAAATGGCATTTCTCACCAAAGGTCTTAAAATCGTATTGAGAGACTGGAGAGGTGAGGAGCTTCATGAGCATACCTTCCACTATGAGGGCGGTATAAAAGAGTTTGTCACATATCTCAATAAAAGTAAAACTCCGCTTTACGAGCAGATCATTTACTGTGAAGGATTTAAGGACGGAGTTGCAGTTGAGGTGGCGATGCAGCACAATGATTCTTACAGTGAGAATACCTACGGGTTCGTAAATAATATTACAACCCCTGAGGGAGGAACTCACGTAGAGGGATTCAGAACTGCACTGACTAAGACATTTAATGATTATGCAAGAAAGAATAAACTTATCAAAGATAATGAAAAACTTGCCGGAGAGGATATAAGAGAAGGTCTGACTGCAATTATCAGTGTCAAAATTGAAAACCCGCAGTTTGAGGGACAGACAAAGCAGAAGCTTGGAAACAGCGAGGCAAGAGGAGCAGTGCTTGGAGTACTGAGCAATCAGCTGGAGATATTCCTCGAGCAGAATCCGAACGTGGCAAAAATCATCGTAGAAAAATCTGTATTATCACAGAGAGCAAGAGAAGCCGCGAGAAAAGCAAGAGACCTTACAAGAAGAAAATCAGCCCTTGATTCTACGTCACTTCCAGGAAAACTTGCAGACTGCTCAGACAAGAATCCGGAAAACTGTGAGATCTACATCGTAGAGGGAGATTCCGCCGGCGGTTCCGCTAAGACAGCGAGAGACCGTGCGACTCAGGCAATCCTTCCTCTTCGAGGAAAGATCCTCAATGTAGAGAAAGCCCGCCTTGACAAAATCTACGGCAATGCGGAGATCAAGGCGATGATCACAGCTTTTGGAACGGGAATCCATGATGATTTTGATATCAGCAAACTCAGATACCATAAGATCATCATCATGACAGATGCCGATGTGGACGGCGCCCATATCAGTACTTTATTATTAACATTCCTGTACCGCTTTATGCCGGATCTGATCAAAGAAGGTTATGTATATCTGGCGCAGCCGCCGCTGTATAAGCTGGAGAAAAATAAAAAAGTCTGGTATGCATACAGCGATGAAGAACTGAACCAGATCCTTCTGGAAGTAGGAAGAGACAGCAATAATAAAATTCAGCGTTATAAAGGTCTGGGAGAGATGGATGCCGAGCAGCTCTGGGAGACAACCATGGATCCTGAGCACAGAATCCTTCTGAAAGTAACAATGGATGAAGAAACATCATCCGAACTCGACCTTACATTCACAACCCTCATGGGAGATAAAGTAGAACCACGACGTGAATTTATCGAAGAAAATGCAAAATATGTCAGCAATTTGGATATATAGCGATTAACAGCGACAGGCTTTGTGGTCACTGTGAGGCAGGAATCGAGTTTACTCGAATTTCTGTCTCAGAGGGAGCACGAGGGTTGGCATTGGAAATGCCAACCCAGTTCTAAAGCCGAAGGCTTTAAGAACAGAAAAGCCGAGAGCGGAAGAACTCCAAGCCGAAGGCTTTAAGAACTGAAAAGCCGGGAGCGGAAGAATTCCAAGCCAAATCAGTCAATAACTCAAGAAGGAGATAAGTGATGGAAGATAATATTTTTGATAAAGTTCACGAGGTTGACCTGAAAAAGACCATGGAGAAGTCCTACATTGACTATGCCATGAGTGTTATCGCATCCCGTGCTCTTCCTGATGTAAGAGACGGGCTGAAACCCGTGCAGAGAAGAATTCTCTACTCTATGATCGAACTGAACAACGGTCCCGACAAACCGCATCGTAAATGTGCGCGTATCGTCGGTGATACAATGGGTAAATATCATCCCCACGGAGACAGTTCCATCTATGGAGCTCTCGTAAATCTTGCACAGGAGTGGTCTACAAGATATCCGCTTGTAGACGGACACGGAAACTTCGGTTCAGTGGATGGAGACGGTGCAGCTGCCATGCGATATACAGAGGCACGTCTGAGTAAGATATCGATGGAAATGACGGCAGATATCAATAAAGATACCGTCGACTTTATACCGAACTTTGACGAGACAGAGAAGGAACCGACCGTACTGCCTTCAAGATTTCCGAATCTCCTTGTAAACGGTACATCCGGTATTGCTGTCGGAATGGCGACCAATATTCCGCCGCACAACTTAAGAGAAGTGATCGCTGCGGTTGTAAAGATTATAGACGATCAGATCGACGACAATGGAGAGACTACGATCGAAGAGATACTGAAGATCGTAAAGGGTCCGGATTTCCCGACAGGAGCGGAAATTCTCGGAACAAGAGGAATCGAAGAGGCATACCGGACAGGACGAGGTAAGATCAGGGTACGTTCGGTGACAAATATAGAGCCGATGGCAAACGGAAAGAACAGAATCATCGTGACAGAGCTTCCGTTTATGGTAAATAAGGCAAGGCTGATCGAGAAAATTGCGGAGCTGGTAAGAGATAAGAAGATAGACGGAATTACAGATCTGAGCGACCAGTCAAGCCGTGAAGGAATGCGTATCTGTATTGAACTGCGAAGAGACGTGAATCCGAATGTCATATTGAATCAGCTTTATAAACATACACAGCTTCAGGATACTTTCGGCGTGATTATGCTTGCTCTGGTAAATGGAGAGCCAAAAGTAATGAATCTTCTTGATATGCTGAAATATTATCTTCAGCATCAGGAAGAAGTCGTAACAAGAAGGACAAAATACGACCTCAATAAAGCAGAAGAGAGAGCTCATATATTACAGGGCTTACTCATTGCGCTGGATAATATTGACGAAGTCATCAGAATCATCCGCGGTTCTAAGACTGTTCAGATCGCAAAGACCGAATTAATGGAGCGCTTTGAACTTTCGGATGTACAGGCTCAGGCAATCGTAGATATGCGTCTGAGAGCGCTGACAGGTCTGGAACGAGAGAAGATAGAATCCGAATATGCCGAGCTGATGAAAAAGATAGAAGAATACAAGGCAATTCTTGCAGATAAGAAACTTCTCCTCGGAGTTATCAAAAAAGAGATTCTCCTCATTTCTGAAAAATACGGCGATGAGAGAAGAACACATATAGGTTATGATGAATTTGATATCTCTATGGAGGATCTGATCCCGAGAGAAAATGTGGTTATTACTATGACAAATCTCGGATATATCAAGAGGATGAGCATGGATACCTTTAAGAGCCAGAACCGCGGCGGTAAAGGTATCAAAGGTATGCAGACTCTTGAGGACGACTATATAAGAGAGTTGTTTGTCACAACCACACACCACTATATCATGTTCTTTACAAATACAGGACGTGTATACAGACTGAAAGGATATGAGATACCGGAAGCAGGAAGAACCGCAAGAGGAACTGCAATAATCAATCTGCTGCAGCTTATGCCGGAAGAAAAGATTACGGCTATGATTCCGATTAAGGAATACGAAGAAGGCAAATACCTGTTTATGGCAACAGAGAAGGGACTTGTTAAAAAGACCCCGATCAAAGAATATGCAAATGTAAGAAAGACAGGCCTTGCGGCTATTGTTCTCCGCGAGGAAGACAGACTGATAGAGGTAAAAGTAACTGATGATGATCAGGATATCCTTCTTGTGACAAAATACGGACAGTGTATCAGGTTCCATGAGACTGATGTGCGCTCAACCGGAAGAGTTTCCATGGGTGTGAGAGGTATGAACTTAGGAGACAATGATGTTGTCATCGGTATGCAGATAAGCAGTCAGGGTAAAGATCTTCTGATCGTGTCTGAAAAGGGTATGGGCAAACGTACAAATATGGATGAGTTCACAAGACAGAACCGTGGCGGTAAAGGTGTGAAATGTTATAAGATCACTGAGAAGACAGGTAATGTAGTCGGAATGAAAGCCGTGGATGATGACAGTGAGATCATGATCATCAACACAGAAGGAATCATTATCCGTATGAAGTGCGAGGATATTTCCGTATACGGAAGAATAACCTCTGGCGTTAAATTGATAAATTTACCTGAAAATGATAAAGTTGCAAGCGTGGCTAAGGTAAGAAAGGCTTCAGCAGAGATTGACGGTGAACAGGTAGAGATAAAAGAAGAGACGGAAGAAGAAGAATCCGAAAAATAAACAGAGGTTGTTATAAGTACATGTAAAAGAAAGACTGTCATATGGCACAGGGATAAAGATAAAAATCCCGTGCGGTATATGGCAGTCTTTTATTGCCATAAATCATTGCATCATATTGAGCTTCTGAAAAAATAAGATATAATATCTATATGTGACATACTGCATATAAGTTATCAAATACTAAATCTAAGTATACTCTATTTTAATCATGGCTGATTCAGCCGCTATTCCTATTTTATTTAAGAAAAATGAGTAATGGGAAAATACAAAGAAACAGCACATTGTAAAAGGAAAAATAAGATATTATAATCAAAGGAGAAATATATGGAAGATGTAAGAAAATCGAATATGCAGATAAAAGATGGAGAGGATTATTCCGGTCTTATAGTAAATCCACTTCAGAATATGAATCTGATGGATGATTTTCTATTTGATGTGGCGACAGTAGATCTGGAGACATGTAAGATTATAATAGAGTTGTCCCTGGGAATTACAATCAAAACAATCCGATGGAAAGAAGGGCAGAAAGTTGTACATAATATGCCGGGAAAGCGCGGAATAAGAATGGATTTTTATGTAGAGGATGATAAAGGACAGGTTTTTGATGTCGAGATGCAAAAACGGAATCAGGGAAATATTCCGAAAAGAACAAGGTTTTATCAGGCTCTTATCGACGCTCCGATGTTAAAGAGCGGCGAGCGCGGATTTGATAATATGAAGCCTGCCTATATCATCGTGATTTGCGGATTTGATCAGTACGGATATGGATTGTACAGATACACTTTTGAGAATCGGTGTAAAGAAATCAAGGATCTTACAATGGGAGATGAATGCAGAAAGATCATCCTCAATACTAAGGGGACAAATGACGATGAGGTAGAGAAATCACTGGTAGATTTTCTTCATTACGTCGATCACAGTTCAGAGGAAAATGTTCCGAAAGACTGTGATGATCGTCTGAAACATCTGCATAAAAAGATTTATGAGATTAAGTCAAATGAACAGATGGGAGTGAGTTATATGAAGATGGAAGAAAGGGACAGGCTGATACAGGAAGACGGAGAAAGAAAGGGACAAATCAATACAATCGTTACAATTGTAAGAAGAATGCTGGAAAAAGGATATGATGTAAACAAAGCTGCTGACGACTTTGAACTTGATAAGAAATACGTAAAGATGACAGTAGATGCGATAAGTGAATATGGAGACAAGTCTGATAAGGAAATAGCTGAAATGATTTACAGTCAGGCAGAGTAATTATAAAGAGTGATATGATGTTTTAGAAATGTCATATCACTTTTTTGATAAAATAAGAACGGAAGGCTGCCTCCTTGACACTTTTTCTGATAATTATTATACTTTAGAAATGCAAGGAACCGTGAAAATACGGCTTCCTTAGCGGGTAAAGGATGATAAAAATATGAAACCACTGATTTTACAGTCAGACTTTGGAACTGCTGACGGAGCGGTCAGCGCAATGTACGGAGTAGCCTATGGAGTGAATCAGGATCTGAATATTTCGGACCTGACTCATGAGATTCCCCAGTATGATATATGGGAGGCGTCCTACCGGCTGATCCAGACCGTGAGTTACTGGCCGAAAGGTTCGGTATTTGTAAGTGTTGTCGATCCGGGAGTGGGATCTACCAGAAGAAGTATTGTGGTAAGGACAAAGACAGGGCAGTATATCGTTACTCCAGATAATGGAAGATCCCGACCGGAATCCCGGAGACTGATATCAAGACAGCCTACGGAGTAGGAGCGTTCTTCTCGGCGCTGTTCGGACCGATCGCGGGACTGCTCATCGGACTGATCGGACACGGGCTGTCCGATGCGATCCAGTACGGTTCTCCGTGGTGGAGCTGGGTAGTGGCAAGCGGACTGACATGCTTTATCACAGGGCTTGTATATCCGAAGCTGAAAGTAGATGAGGGAGAATTCAAAGGAAAAGACATTCTCCGCTTTAATATCTACCAGATCATTGCAAATGTGATCTCTTGGGTGATCGTAGCTCCGATCCTTGATATCGTTGTCTATGCGGAGCCTGCTAACCTTGTGTTTACACAGGGAATCGTCGCAGCGATCAGCAATGCGATATCAGCAGGAGTGATCGGAACAATCCTTCTTGCTCTGTACAGCAAGACAAGGTCTAAAAAAGGAAGCCTTTCAAAAGATCAGTAAAAATACAAATTGAAATCTGAAAACAGGCCGCCGGCGTCTGTTCCTGAAAAAAGGGACAGGCGTCAGGCGGATTTTTTTATTGAATTACAATCTTAATTTATTGAAAAACAATAAAAAATTATTGACAAATAATATTCAGGAGACATATAATACGAGCAAATACCAGATTATGTAAATGAATTTAAAGGAGAGGTTGTTATGGATCAGAAAAGAATCATCATCTTCACAAAATACCTGCTGAATTTCATGTTTTACTCGGGTATCCTTGTGGCAGTTTCTCTGCCATATACCCTGAAACTTGCGGGAAAATACTATTCTTCCGATTTTGCGGAGCATTATATTTCAATGCTGGTTATCTTTTTCTTATCCGGAGTCTGCGGTCTTCTCATTGTATGGAGGCTGAAAAAGATGATAACCACGGTCTTAGAAAGAAACTGCTTTGTGGATAGCAATACGAAAAGCCTTAAAGTAATGGGGAAATCTGCATTTGTTATTGCAGTGCTGTTTATTATTAAGGTATTCATACTTCCTACACCGGCAACATATATCATCATCCTTACATTCTTTATCGCGGGACTGTTCAGTCATGTTCTGAGTATGGTCTTTTCTGAAGCAGTACGCTATAAGGAAGAGAATGATCTGACGATATAGGAGGGGATAAAAATGGCAATTGTAGTGAATCTTGATGTCATGATGGCTAAGAGAAAAATGAGTGTGACGGAGCTTGCAAATAAAGTAGATATTACTATGGCGAATCTGTCTATATTAAAGAATAACAAGGCGAAAGCAGTGCGGTTTACCACACTGGACGCAATATGTAAGGCTCTTGACTGTCAGCCGGGAGATATCCTTGAGTATGTAAAGGAGGATGAAAATGGATAGCGTTTTTCTTCAGAGGATGAGAGAAAACAGAAAATGGTTTCTGAGCATGAGCACAGTATACGGGGGAGTGTTTACTTTCTGTCTGTATCGGAATTTATCCGGCATTACATTTCCGGTGATCACGGTTGTTTCGCTCTGGTTTTCCGTACTTTTTCTCAAAAAAGCAGGGATAACGTTCCAGAAAGGAACTCTGAGATATTTTGCAGGCATTCTTCTGCTTGGAATATCAACGGTGCTGACGGACAGCGGATTTTTCCATTTTTTCAACAGTGCGGGGATCATCCTTCTCTTTATGATGGCGATGGCTCACCAGTTATATAAAGACAGTGAGTGGGGATTTACCGAGTATGTGAAAAAGTTTTTCATTATGCTGTGGACATGGCTAATATCCGTGGGGGAACTTTTCCGTGGAAATGGAAAGAATGATGAAGTCAAGACCGATGCCGGCGCGGCATGTGAGAATGGAAATATTACCGGAGAAAATACCGGTGTCCGGAAAAAGAAATGGAAAAATGCCGGTCCCGTGCTTCTCGGAATACTGGCAGCCGTGCTAATGCTCATCATTGTACTGCCTCTGCTCATGATGTCAGATGAAATCTTTTTACAGGTTTTCAACAGACTTTTCCGATTTCTGAATCCGTTCCGGTTTATGCGGGAGATCGATTTCGGAAATATTATCGGAGTAATTGTCACATTTATCTTCGGTATGACTGCGCTTTATGCTTTTTTTGCCGGACTTTTCAGACTGAATCTAGGCGGAGCAGATGTGAAAAAAACGGGAACTTCCAATTATATCACGGGGATAACTTTTACAGGGATCATAGCTGTGGTATATGTATTCTTTTCGGGAATTCAGATACTGTTTCTGTTTCTCAGACTGGATTCCGGCCTGCCGGATGGAGTCACTTATTCACAGTATGCACATCAGGGTTTCTGGCAGCTTTTATTTGTCAGTATTATCAACTTCATAACAGTACTTATATGTGTAAAAATATTTGAGGCTAACAGGGTACTGGAGATACTGCTCACTGTAATTTCCGTATGCACCTGCATCATGATCCTTTCAGCTTCATATCGCATGGTGCTTTATGTGAATGAATATGATCTCAGCTTTTTGAGAGTGTTGGTCCTCTGGTTCCTACTAGTTCTTATGATCATATTTTTCGGTGTGATATACAGTGTATTTAGAAAAGATTTTATGTTGTTCCGCTATATCACTGCGGTTATGTCTGTCTGCTATATCCTGTTTTCTTTCAGTCATCCGGATGCACTGATCGCGCGGTATAATATCCAAAATGCACAGGAGACAGAAGAAATGGATATGTACTACCTGATGTACGGGTTGTCAGAGGATGCGGCCGGCGAGATTGCACGTATCGATGTACGGGATATGAATGACAGCAATCTGATGCCAGATGTGAGAAACTATTTTAAGGAGATAAGCGGAGAGAATCAGGGAATGTCTATGCGTGAGTGGAATTATTCCCGGGCGGCTGCGGGAAAAGCTGCGGACGAATGGCTGTCGGACAGGGAATAAATCATAGGGATCCGGAATAAACTGTATCAGGATGTATCACCGGACGGTCTGTATTTTATTATGGTGATATGAGAATGGCAGGAAAGGTTGCGGATCATTTGGGTAAAAAAATTATGTCGGCTGTGACACATTTTTTTGTGCGGGCAGCCATAGGAATGGCTCTGATATTTTTTATTAATCAGTATGTGATCCCGCCTGATTCTTCAATTAATGTGGGATTAAACGCAGTATCCTTTTTGACATCCGGAACCCTTGGAATTCCGGGCATCGGGCTTCTTTACGGGATCATGTGCTATCAGATTTTGTGAGTTTTTTACAAAAATCGGCGGATTTGATTTGAGGTATAGACAAATTAAAATCCGCCGTTTATAATGCGTCTTACACAACAGGAATTCACCGGTTGTCACACCGGCTTTTGAGGGAAAGCATACGGTGTCAGAATGTCGGCTTAAGAAAAAGCCGGCTGTCATTATCTTTATCGTGCTGCATGAGATCGCGGCAAAATTCAGATTATGTCAGAAGAAAAAAGAAGAAATGTATCAGGCAGTTTTGTAGTCTGTGACGTGCAGGAAGAGTATATTGAACATCTTTTTGCTGTTCTGTCGGAACAGCTGTCAGAAGTGTATCAGTTTCAGCTTTTTCATGATCCGGACAGAGTGATGGAATTTGTGAGAAGGGAGGAGACGGAAGCACTTCTGATCGCTGAGGAGTGCCGGGTAAATACAGAAAATTTACCGGGAATACAGAAGATATTTGTACTCACGGACGTCATGAAAGACTGCGCAGAAAAAGATGTTATCCCTGTATTCCGCTACCAGTCGGCCGAACGGATATTGGAAGAGATAAAAAACGGGTTGTGCATACCTGACAGAAGGATTTCTGTCAGACAAAATGGGAGAAAACGTATCCGGGATGAGCCGACAGAGGTCAAAGTACAGGAGAAAAAACGTAATATGATTTCCAGGGAGGGGCAGCAGACACGGGGAATGATCGCAGTGTATTCCCCTGTGCACAGGATCGGAAAGACGAGATTTGCCATGCGGCTGGGAGAAAAAATCTCGGCCCGGGTTCCGGTGCTTTATCTCAATCTGGAAGGATATTCAGGAGGCAGTTATTATTTTCCGGAGAACACTGGGAAGGATCTGGGAGATCTGATCTACTGTATGAAACAGGAGAGAACGGATCATGGTCTTAAGATCAGTTCCATGACCGGAAGGTCGGGCGGAATGGATTATATCATGCCGATGGAAAATGAGTCCGATTTAAGAGCGGTAAAAGGTGAAGAATGGATCAGTCTGTTCTCGCAGATTCTTGAAAAGTGTATCTATGAAGTGATCATTCTGGATCTTGGAGACTGCATCGACGGGCTGTACGATATCCTGAGAAACTGTGCGAGAATCTATACACCTTATATTCGGGAAGGCGCGGCTGTTGCAAAACTGGAACAGTATGAAAGAAATCTCCGGACGACAGGATACGGCGATATTCTGAGCCGTACAGTAAAAAAAGATATGCAGAAGAGGCATTCTGATGTGGAAAGGACTGAGGCCGGAAAATGATAAAGTCAGAACTGCTTTATGAAAAGGTGATGTTTCGACTGGATATGACAAGGGAGACGGGAGAGGAAGAACTTCAGGAAATTATCCTTGCTGTTCTTGAAGAAGCGGCAGAAGAGGAATTTCTTCCGCTGAGTGATAAGATACGCATCAGCAGAGAACTGTTCAATGCATTCCGGCGTCTGGATATTCTTCAGGACCTGATTGAAGATGATTCCATAACAGAGATTATGGTGAATGGAACAGAGAATATTTTTTATGAAAAAGGCGGAAGACTTTATCGCACGGACAGGCGTTTTATCTCGGAGGAGAGATTATGTGACGTCATCCAGCAGATTGTAGGCGAGACAAACAGATATGTAAATGAATCGTCTCCTGTTGTGGATGCAAGACTGAGAGACGGATCGCGTGTCAATGTGGTGTTAAAACCGGTCGCCGTTAACGGTCCTATCATGACGATCAGGAAATTTCCCTCGGAGGCCATTACGATGGAACAGCTTGTCCGGATGGGGAGTCTGACCGAAGAGGCGGCAGCGTTTATCCGGAGACTGGTGGAGGCAAAATACAATATCTTTGTCAGTGGCGGGACAGGGGCCGGAAAGACGACATTTCTAAACGCAATGTCGGACTATATTCCGAAAGAGGAACGCATCATAACCATTGAAGACAACGCCGAGCTTCAGATACAGGGGGTGGACAATCTGGTGCGTCTGGAAGCAAGAGGAGCCAACCTTGAAGGTGAAGGCGCGGTGACGATCAGGGATCTGATCCGGTCGGCTCTCAGGATGAGACCGGACAGAATTATTGTCGGTGAAGTCAGGGGAGAAGAGACGGTGGATATGATCTCGTCCGCGATGTTGAACGGACACAGCGGATCTATGTCTACCGGACACGCAAATAATCCGGCTGATATGCTTCACAGACTGGAGACGATGATGATGATGGGAATAGATCTTCCGCTTCAGGCAATCCAGAGGCAGATCGCGTCTGCGCTGGACATTATTATCCATCTCGGAAGACTCAGGGATAAGAGCAGAAGAGTGCTTAAGATAGAGGAAGTACTTGACTGCGGCGACGGCAGGATCAGAACCGGGACATTATATGAATTCAGGGAGGAGGGGATGAAAGATGAAAAGATTGAAGGATGCCTTGTGAAGACTGGCGATATCAGGAACAGGGAAAAGCTTGTGGCTGCAGGATATCAGGAAATCTGAGTATATTCTGGGAGCTGCGCAAACGACGGGAATATTTCTGCTGATACTATATGTGTTCTATGGAACATTTATAATTGCTCCGGTGTTCCTTCCGGTATGGTTTCTGTATATGAGAGACTGGATCGCAGATACGGCAGGAAAGAAAGAGCAGCAGTTCAGGATGCAGTTCCGTGACAGCATCCAGGAAATGTCGGCGGTATTAAAAGCAGGATATTCTGTCGAAAATGCAATACGCGAGGTCAGCAGGGAACTGATTCCTCTATACGATAAAGACACGAGGATCAGAAAGGAATATAACCTGATGACTCATCAGATCGATATGAAAATTCCTGCGGCCGAGGTACTTGAAAAATTTGCCGAGCGCACGGGGCAGGAGGATGTGGAAGACTTTGTCAATGTATTTGCAGCAGCAAAGAAAAGCGGAGGAGACAGTATCACAATCATAAGAAATTCAGTCAGGATCATCAGCGGAAAGATCGACACTGAGAAAGAAATACAGACGATGATCGCTTCGAAAAAACTTGAATTTGATATTATGTGCGCGGTTCCGTTTGTAATCATCCTGTATATGAAACTGACTTTCGGAGAATTTCTCAGCGTATTGTACGGAAATGCCGTGGGCATGATCATTATGACAGTCTGTCTGTGCGTTTATCTTGCGGCTTACAGAATCGGGAGAAAAATTATACGGATTGAAGTATAACGGTAAGAATATAAAAAATAAGACAGATGCCATACGCTGCTGCGGAAGGAAAAGAAAAAATGAAATGGAAGGATATCAGGAAAAAGATCAGAGAAAATCCGGTATACATTAAAGCCGGAATCCTGGCTGCCGCAGCAGTGGTCAGTTTTTCAGGAATATATGTATGGGATAACAGCAGAGAAATCAGCACAAATGAAAATGGAGAGAAGATTCTTGAGAGAAATGAAAACGGAGAAGATCAGATACGCGAGATGAAAGTGCAGATCGGAGATAAGGAAGAAGAAATTAATGTTTCTGTATCCGGAAGGCTGTACAAAGATGAAGAACTGGAGAAAGCATTTGAAAATGCCGCAGAGGAGATTGAAACCCTGATTCTCGGAGAAAATGAGAGTCTGGATGAAGTGAGATATGATCTGGATCTGATCACGGAGATACCGGATACGGGAATTTCAGTATTCTGGCAGCCGGACAGATATGATGTGATAGACGGCATGGGAAATCTTAGGGAAGAAGCACTTACGGAAGAAGGAACTCTTGTCAGACTGAACGCCGTGATGTCATATGGGGAGAAAAAAGTATCCCATGAATTCTATGTAAACATATTTCCTCCTTTCCTCAGCGGTGAGGAAAAGATGATGGAAGCTGTCGAAAGCAGTGTTATGGAATCGGATGAAGCGACAAGAACAGAAAGTTATATGGTGCTTCCGGATCAGGTAAACGGAGAAGAGATACAGTGGAAATACGGAAGACAGACGAGGGCCGGAGCAGTACTCATACTCGGAGTGGGAGCGGCGTTTATGCTGGTCGTGTCTGACAGTCAGAAGAAAAAAGAAGAAGAGAAAAAACAGATCAGCCAGATGAAGCTGGATTATCCGAAGATTGTCAATAAGTTCAATCTGTATATACGGGCAGGTATGACCATACGGCGGTCATGGTTTATGATTGCCCGCGATTATGAGAAAAATCATTCCGGAAAAGCCGGAAGAAAAGCATATGATGAGATGGTATATGTCATGCATCAGATACAGGGGGGCGTACCGGAAGGCGAGTGCTATGAAAATTACGGCATGCGCTGTAATGTATCTTCCTACAGAAAGTTAGGAACTCTTCTGTCCCAGAATCTGAGAAAAGGTTCGGGAGGGCTTACGGAGATTCTGGGACGGGAGGCGGAAGAAGCGTTTGAAGACAGAAAAAATCTGGCAAAAAAACTTGGAGAAGAGGCAGGCACAAAGCTGATGATTCCTATGTTTCTCATGCTGATCATTGTATTTGCCATTGTGATCATTCCGGCATTCTTATCTATACAGATATAGCTTAAGAGCATACGAAAAAGGAGGAAATGGTATGGGAACAATTGCTATAAGAGCGAAACAGAAAATAAGATCGGTCAAAGACAAGTGGAAGGAAATATATATGCGTCACCGATATCTGTCGGGGATTACAGTGATCGAGCTTGTACTTATACTTGTCATCGTAATTGCGCTGCTGCTTATTTTCAAAAACCAGCTGATCGATCTGATCAATACGATATTTGACAAGATAGTGTCGGAGAGCTCGGGAATCTGACCGATATGTACGGAAGAAGAACGGCTATGAAGAAAGGTGAGATCACGGCATTCTTAAGTCTGGTTTTTGTTCTAACGGTATCTTTTGTACTGGGAATTCTTGAAATCTCCATTATACAGACCTCGAAGAGTATGAGCCGTCTTACCGTGGACAGGGCAGTATTTTCTATATTCGGGGAATATAACCCCAAATTGTTTAGCGACTATCATATATTCGCTATAGAGGGAAGTTACGGAACGGGGGATTTCAGTGAAGACAGGCTGACCGGAAGGATGCGGTATTACGGTACTGCAGGTATAGAGCAGGAGATTAAAGGGGTACAGTATCTTACTGATTTAAACGGTCAGGCGTTTCGGGAACAGGTTCTTCAGTATATGGAAGAAAGATACGGACTTTCAATCATCCGGGATTTTACCGGACTTACCTCCCGGTGGGAGGATCAGGCTATTCAGGGAGAAGACATGGAAGATAAAGAGAAAAGTATTCTGGACAGTGTAAATGATCTGATGGAAAATGCGCAGTTTCCAGAAGAAAATGATTCCGGTGATGCAGGAGAAAATGCCGTACCGGATTCTGCAGATACGGAAATAATGCTTCCGGAAGGGCCGGCAGACGTAGAGAAACTGGCGGAGGGAGGGCCGTTCACATGTATTGAGAAAATTGAAAAATCAGGAATACTCTCTGTTGTAATGCCTGAAGACATGGAACTTTCCGGTCTGGGGATAAATTCTGATACACAGGTTTCCTGCAGAAATCTGAATACGGGGAGAGGAACATTTCCTGTCAGGAAAGGAACGGACGGACCGGAGGAGAGACTGTTGTTCAATGAATATATATTAAATAATTTTACCAGTGCGGTACCTGAAGGGGACGAAATAGAAAACGAAGAGAACACAGACAGCATGGAAAGCGGTTCGGAGACAGGCAGGAGATCTCTGGTATATGAGGCAGAATATATCCTTGAGGGAAAATCTTCGGACAAGGAAAATCTCGAGGCATTTCTGATGAAACTGTTTCTTGTAAGGATGGCGCTGAATTATGTCTATCTCCTGGGAGATTCTGAAAAACAGGCGGAAGTGTCGGCTCTTGCTGCAGCCGTGACAACGGTTCTTCTGATCCCTGAGGCGGCTGAAGCGCTGAAACAGCTCGTTCTTCTGGCGTGGGCGGCCGGTGAAAGCATTGTTGATATACGTACTCTGCTCGCCGGAAAAAGGGCGGCTCTTGTTAAAAGTGCGGATACGTGGCAGCTTCCTCTCTCGTCTCTGCTGACACTGGGAAGCGGAACAGATCAAAGTGAAGGCTCGGATGTGTCCGGCGGACTTGCTTATAAAGATTATCTGAGGATGTTCCTCTTTCTGGAAAATGCGGATGATGTAAATATGCGTGTTCTGGACCGGATCGAAGAAAATATAAAGACGGAGTACGGCATGGGCTGGTTCAGGGCTGACCAGTGCATTACAAAATTAGAGGTAAAAAACACAGCGGAGATATTAGGAGGCATAACATATACGTTTCCTGTTTATTTCGGGTATGAATAATACTTATCATCCCCGGTACAGATGCCCTTTCATTCTAACGCATTCCCTCATGCGAATTTCACGTAAACTATTAATATTTGTCATACGAAAGGAAAAAATCGGCTGCGATGACGATACAAACGATTAAAGATAAAAACCTTGCGAAACCGGAAAGGGCATCTGTACCGGGGATGAGAACCAGAAATAGGAATTTCCGCAGACAGTGCGGCAGTGTTACGATAGAAGCCTCTTTCGGCATTCCACTTTTTTTATTTGCCGCGCTGTGTCTGATCTGGCTGATCGAGATACAGAGTATCAGGATCAGTATTACAAATGCGGCTCAGAACGCAGCAAAAAGTGCGGCGGAGGATACGTCAGTAATTCCCGTCCTTAACACAATAAAACTGAAATCGGATATAGTGACCCTTATCGGAGAAGACAGAATCAGCAGGAGTATTTTAGAGAATGGAAGTTCCGGAATATCCTGCTGGAGATCAGGCGTTTCTTCGACAACGGGTGAAATGAACATAATTGTAAGATATAAGATATTGATTCCTCTGCCGGTTATGGGCAGTCCTTCTGCCGAACTGGAAGAATCTTTTAAGATCAGCTCGTGGACAGGATATCAGGACGGGGGTATGGACGGGGGAGATTCGGAAATTGTATATATGACAGACAACGGATCAGTTTATCATGACAATTATAACTGTTCATATCTTCGGCTTTCGATCCGATATGTCCCGTACAGTGATCTGAATGTAATAAGAAATGAAAGCGGCGGCAGATATCATGCCTGCGACAAGTGTGTGATCGGACAGGCCATGACGGGAGTTTATATAACAGACAATGGAACAAAGTATCATAATTCACTGAACTGCAGCGGACTGAAGCGTACGATCCACGCAGTTCAAAGATCAGAGACAGGAGGAGCCGGGGGATGTTCCAGATGTTCAGGGCAGAAAGAATAGCAGAATTATGTATAGGCAACAGGTGGTTACTGTGTCAGCTGTTATTCGGTTTATATATGATTGTACTTGCGGTTATGGATATAAAGTGGAAAAAACTCAGTCTGGCAGTGCTGCTTTCCGGTTTTATCATAGTTGTGGCAGGATTTTTATGCGGAAGAGATATCCACGTGATACTGCTGGCAGCAGGAGCCGGAGTAGGAATTGTATTTCTTGTTATCAGCAGGGTGACGGAAGAGTCATTCGGATATGGAGACAGCATCCTGATTGTGATCATGGGAGGATTCCTCGGATTCTGGAATATCCTTTCACTGCTTGTTATGGCATTTTCCATGTCGGCACTGTTTTCAATATTTATGCTGATAAAAAAGAAGTTTCACAGAAAATCGGCGTTTCCTTTTGTGCCGTTCCTTACGGCTGCATATATCGGAGGAATTTTCATTGGCATATACTAATCAGAGGATAAAAAACAATATGGTAAAAGGAAGTACGGTTATTGAGATGGCCTATATCATACCTCTCTTTCTCGGACTTTTCGTTCTTATCATGCATGCGGTTTTTTATTATCATGATAAAGCTGTACTGAACGGTGCCGCAGGTGAGACCGCGATTCTGGGAGCTCAGGCCGCAAGGCGTGCGGATACAGAGTATGATCTGGAAAGTTTTTTTGAAGAAAGGACGAATGGAAAACTGATCTATATGACAGATACAGATCTGTCAATATCAGAAACAGAAGATAAGATTACAGTGTCGGTGTCAGCACGAAGATCGCTTATGAGCATGGAAATATCCCAGTCAGCCCTGATCGTGAAGCCGGAAAAAAATATCAGACGGATGAGGTGAAAAATATGAATGTGACATATGAGAATAACTGGGAATATATGGACATCCATATTGATCTTGAAGTTCCGTATAAAGAGAACTATCAGATACGTATGCTGAATCATAATGATATTCCCGGACTTATGAAAATAAAAGGGAGCGGAAGAGACGGGCATGCGAGATATACGTATCGCATTAATGGCGGAAACAGCATGGAGAAAGAATTCAACACAAAAGAGATGAAAAAGGAGGATGTCAGGAGATTTACAAAAGATCTCATAGAGACGGTTGACTGTCTTAGAGAGTATCTGCTGGATCCGGACGGACTCCTGCTGTCTCCGGAGCTTATATTCATAAGGGGCGGCAGATACAGATTCTGTTATCTGCCGGTATCGGAGAATGGTGAAAGACAGTCTTTATGCGCTTCGTTTCACCTGATGACCGAATATTTTGTCAAAAATCTTGATTATCAGGATATGGCTGGAATTTTATTTGTGTATAAAATGCATAAAGAGACAATGAAAGAAAATTATGAACTTAAAAAGATCATAGAAGAATGCCGGAAAGAAGAAAAGGCATGGGAAAAGGAGCAGAAAAAAAGAATTGAAAAAAAGAGCAGTTTTCCTGAAAATGCTGTATTTTCCGTGAACGAGGAGGATGATAGAGAAGAAGAAACTCGGCAGGAAGGCAGATATCAGAGAAAAACCGATGCTGAAATAATAAGGGAAAAACCTGTAAAGTACGGTTTGATCAAAAAGGCGGTAAACAGGATAAAGACCGGACGCTGGGGAGAATGGGATGATCTTATCACGGAAATGGATGGACATGAGCACAAAGGGCATTTATAATGTGGTGTAACAGAAATGAAAAGAGGTATTGCCCGTGAGACAGAAACCTGAAGCTATCTGTACGGTCACGCTGATCGTCATAAATATAGCGGTATTTTTTATTCTTACACTGTTCGGAGACACCGAGGACGCGGTATTTATGCTGCAGCATGGTGCCATGTATGCGCCTTATGTCACAGAAGGGCATGAGTATTACAGAATATTTACCTGTCTGTTTCTGCACTTTGGGATTGCCCACCTGCTGAACAATATGGTGATGCTCGGAGCTCTCGGGTGGAATCTGGAACTTGAGATTGGAAAAATACGTTATATTATAATCTATTTTGGAAGCGGAATTATCGGAAATATAATTTCGCTTTGCTATGACCTTACACTGCAGCAGCCGGCTGTGTCCGCAGGAGCTTCGGGAGCAATCTTCGGACTTATGGGAGCGCTTCTCTATGTTGTGATCGCTAACAGAGGAAGGCTCGGACGTTTGTCCGGACGCGGAATGCTGGTCATGGTTGCCCTGAGCCTTTACTTTGGTCTGACCAGCAGCGGCGTAGACAATCTTGCACATATCGGCGGGCTTGTATCAGGATTCCTGCTGGCAGTTGTTCTGTATCGCAGAAGAAAGTGGTGAAGCCGTCAGACCGGAAGTGTAACGGTAAAGATAGTTCCTGTTTCAGGCGAGGATTCGGCCTGAATTGTCCCGCCGTGAGCTTCGGTTATACTTTTTGCTGATGACAGTCCGAGTCCTGTCCCGTTTTCCTTGTACGTGACAAAAGGATCAAATATCGTATCTATCTGATCAGCAGGGATTCCGCAGCCATTGTCCTGACAGCATATTAATATAGTATCATTTTTACGCTCAGCGGACAGTACAATCTTTCCATGGGTGCCGACAGCATCCTTTGCGTTCTGAAGAAGATTGAGTATTACTTCCTCCAGTTTGACTTTGTCTCCGGTGAAATCACCCATCCGCGGCATTATCTTTGATGAAAATTCAATGTCACTGTCAGCTGCATCGAGAGAAATCGCAAAAGATACCGCGATATTTTTTAAAAGCTTTTCAATGGAAAATACAGAGTGATGGAGTGTACTGCTGTTGTTGAAAGAAGACAGCTCGTTCAGAAGATCGCACATAAAACGCACATCTTCCATGGTCTGATTCCAATTGTGGAATTCTTTGACTTCCGGATGCTGAGTCTCTATAATCTGGAGAGATGAAGATACAAGAGTCAGAGGGTTACGGATCTCATGGGCGATCATAGATACAGAAGTATGATGATTCTTCAGCAGCTGTGTGATGATCTGTTTTGCATCTTTGTTTTCCTCCATTAACCGGTTCATCTGGTTGATATCTATGTTACTGAGCATAATAATCCCTGCCTTTCTGATCCCTGATAAATACAGATAAGTATCCACTATCTTTCAGTGTAGCATGGCGCCCGGCGGCATTCAACAAAAATCGTTCGACCAATTTCGACGAAAACTAAAACTTCTCTTTTTCCAGAAAATGGTCTATACTACTAACATAAATAATCTGTGGAAAAGAGGAATAAACATGAGAGACAAAGATTGTATTTTCTGTAAAATTGCGGCTGGAGAGATTCCGTCCGCTACACTTTATGAGGATGATGATTTCAGAGTAATTCTGGATATGGGTCCGGCATCAAAGGGACATGCCCTTATTCTGCCGAAGGAGCACTTCAGAAATATATATGATATTGATGAAGAAGTTGCGGCAAAAGCAATGGTGCTTGCTAAAAAAATGGTGAAAAAGATGACAGACGTACTCGGCTGCGACGGATATAATATCGTACAGAATAATGAAGAGTGCGCGGGACAGACAGTGTTTCATTTCCATATGCACCTGATTCCCCGATATAAAGGAGATAATGTGGGGCTGGAATGGACTGTAGGAGAATTAACAGAAGAAGTGAAAAATGAAATCCTCGAGAAAATGAAATAAACCGGAGTAATTATGTTAACAGGTAATCGTGAATTTAACGAGATTTATGAGAAGTATAAGAATCTCGTCCTGAAAGCGGCATACATTTATTCAGGTAACAATTACGATGCGGCAGAAGACATTACTCAGGATACATTTCTGAAACTGTACATAAGATTTGATGACCTCAAAGGTGGAAACGTATCTGCGTGGCTGTTCACGACAGCGAAGCATGCAGCTCTGAATTATAAAGAGAAACACAGTCGTGAGATTTTAAGTATGGATGGTGAAGATCCTCCGGAAGAGCCACACAGAGAAAGTACAGAAGAGGAATATTCAGAAAATGAACTCGAGCGGGAAAGAGCGGAACTTCACGATAAAGTGTTTACAGGACTGATGGAGAAAAATCCGCGCTGGTACGATGCGGTCTTTCTGGCATACTACATGGAGATACCTCAGGAGAGAGTAGCGGAAATGATGGGTATGCGTCTGGGTGCTCTGCATGCTTTACTGAACAGAGCAAGAAAATGGATAAGAAAAACTTATGGCGTGGAATACGAAGAGATGAACAGAAAAGACTGACGGAAATAAATCAGCAGGTGTCCGAAAACACCTGCTGAACTATAAACCCTGACAGGGTGATTTATTTGCCGGCAGCAGCCTCTTCGATGAGAGAGATGATCGTATCAATAGAATCCTGCTGATCAGAATTTCTCATTGCATCGATAAAAGTTCCACGGTTCTCATAGAGTTCATGAACGGCGGATACAAGAGATTTTTCCGTAAGTTCTTCTTCTTCAAGAACCATGCTGAATCCCTGACGTTCGAAGGAGCGGGCATTTAAAATCTGATCTCCGCGGCTTGCTTTGGCAGAGAGAGGAATGAGAAGGTTAGGCTTCCGAAGAGCCAGCAGCTCGCAGATAGCATTTGCCCCGGCTCTTGAGATTACGATATCCGCAAGAGCAAACATATCGCGGAGCTCGTCCTTGATATATTCGTACTGGCAGTAACCTTTCGTACCGTTTAAAGATTCGTCTGTTTTGCCTTTACCGCACAGATGGATAATCTGGAAGTCATTCAGCAGTTCCGGAAGACTCTTGCGCACTGCATTGTTTACAATGACAGAGCCGAGACTGCCTCCGATTACAAGTATGACGGGCTTGTCCGCAGTAAAGCCGCAGAAGTCCATGGCAGCGATCTTATTTCCAGACAGAAGTTCCTGACGGATAGGAGAACCTGTAAGAACCGCTTTTTCTTTCGGAAGAGCGTCCAGAGTTTCCGGAAAGTTACAGCATACTTTTACTGCAGACGGAATTGCTACCTTGTTCGCAAGACCGGGAGTCATATCTGACTCGTGGATAATTACCGGGACTTTGCGCTGCTTTCCGGCGAGGACAACAGGTACAGATACAAATCCGCCTTTGGAGAAGATCACATCAGGTTTCAGATCTTTGATCAGTTTTCTGGCTTCACCGAAGCCTTTGATTACACGGAACGGATCTGTAAAGTTCTGTACGCTGAAGTAACGTCTGAGTTTGCCGGAAGAGATTCCGTGGTAAGGAACACCGAATGGTTCGATGAGTTCCTTTTCAATGCCGTTATATGAGCCGATATATTGGATGTCATATCCCAGCTCCTTGAGTCTGGGAATCAGGGCGATGTTAGGAGTGACGTGTCCGGCGGTACCTCCGCCGGTTAAAATGATTCGTTTCATAAAAAGTAACCTCCAGAAATAATCATACTAAAGCTAATTTCATCTTAACCTTATTTGATGAAAAGTCAAGGAAAAGATAGGACAGAAAAAGGTGTAAAGAATGAAAAAACTGAAAAAGTTATCACTGAAAGAAGAAGTAGACAAAGAAGCACAGGAGATAGAAAAAGAAGTCGAGAGCAGAGATGATCTCGATGATATCAATGTGTCCGAAGACATGGAAACTTCCCTTTTTAATAAAATACAGGAATACGAATATGACAAAAGAGTCAAAAAGGCAGTGCACCGCGGCAGGAAGAAACGCCGTCTCTTTCTGGCGCTTGCAGCTGTGCTTATTCTTGTGTGCGGGAGTGTGATAACTGGTACAGGAAGTAAGTCGTACTGGAAGGTGCTGTGGGATAGAATTGCTGGGGATGAAAATTTATCTTATATAGACGTAGAGAACATGGATTCTCATGAGACAGAGGATCTGGATGAGGTACAGGTATTTAATGAAATAAGAAAAGAAATTGGAATTTCACCAGTAAGATTTGGATATATGCCAGAGAAAATGATTCTGGCAAGATATGAATTAGATAAAGCGCAGAATAGAGCCATTCTGTTTTATGAGTATGGCCAACAGATAATACGATATTCTATGTATATGAATAATACAGATTCGTCACATGGCCAAACAGAAATAGATCAATTAGCAGATGAATACTATATTTTAATAGAAAATAATATGACTGTTAAAATAAAAGAGTATGAGGTAGCAAATAATAAAGAAAACAGATATGTGGCAGAGTTTAGTTATATGGATGCTCAGTATCAGGTGATAGCAATAATGGAAAAAGAAGAATTTAATAAAATAATAGAAAATTTATATTTTTCTAGTGAAAATGCATAAGTTTTTTTCAAGTAAGTTGTTTAATTAATAAAGACATGAAAACTTAGTAAAAAGGAATGAGCAAAAGATGAAAAAGCGTATTTTATCATTTTTATGTAGTACGGCAATATTATGTACTGTAATGATAACATCCGTATATGATGTCAAAGCAGCTGAACCAACTCAGAGAATAGTGGACGGTTCAGTTCTTACTACGGATGATAGTTCAACAGGATATTCAGTTCCTTCGCATGCAAGAGGTGAATATCTTATGACAGGAGATTGCACAATATCTAAGGCAGGTTTAACAAGGGTATATGCATATGCCTCTACAACTGCAAATAGAGAAGTGAATTATATCGCTACATTAGTGTATGTTGAACGGTATAACGAAGAAAAAGACGGATGGGGACAGGTAGCCTGGTGGGTGGAAGAGACAACTAACGATTATTTTCTTTCAACTGCGAAATCAGTCAAAGTGGATAGAGGGTATTATTATCGAGTGCGGGCAAATCATTTAGCAGGTGATCAATATCCATATGATGAGACAGCATCTGTTACAAATGGTATTTTCCTTCCATAAAAATTAATAATTGAATTATAGATTTCTTCATTAAACCCTGAGAGCAGCCGCCAATGTGAGCCACGGAAACTATTAACAATCAGATTATAATATATAAAAAGATTTGAGTAACCTGTTCCGAGAAACACCACAAAATATCGGCTGTACATATGGCGGCTGCTCTCAGGGTTTAATGGAGATTTTTAATTTAGTCCTGTTACCAGATCGATAACTTTAAGTCAAATCAATGTCCGTTCATCAGTAACGGAAAGTATCTTTACAACTAATATTTCTGATCATCATTATTTATTATCCCATGTTCAGAATAATAATTCAATAACGAAACACAGAAATCAGAATGGCAGGAGATATATTACTGTCAGTTGAAGTATACTATAATTTCGATACAGTTAAAGGAGTTTTATAGCTTTTATACATCAGGCGGTTGTGCTAAAATAAGCATAGATATATCAGGCTCTCCTGCCGTTATAAAGGGGTTATAGGAGAGAATATATGGAGAAAAAGAATGACAATTTTATAATGCTTCCCACCGTTGATATCTGTTTTAAGAACCTTATGGAGAATCCGGAAGTCAGAAGAGGATTTATTGCCGCATTGTTAAAGGTTCAGCCGGAAGAAATAGAGGAGTCGACGCTGCTTCCGACGACATTACAGAGAGATTATGGAGATGATAAGCTGGGTATACTGGATATACTGGTACAGCTTGAGGACGGAACACAGATTGATATGGAGATGCAGGTCGCATATTATGAGTACTGGGATGCCAGAGTACTTTTTTATCTGAGCAAAGTATTTACAGGACAGCTCAAAAAAGGAGATCCCTATGACCGGTTAAAGAAATGTATCCATGTCAGTATTCTGGATTTCATCCAGTTTGACGGAGATGAGAGCTGCTATCGTACAATTCACTTCAGGGATGATCACACAGGAAACAAGTATTCTGATCTTATGGAGATTCAGGTGCTTGAACTTAAAAAGCTTCCCGGAAAAGTAAAAGGAGAAGAGGACATTATATCCTGGATGCGTTTCCTCGGCGGGAAGACCAGAGAGGAGTTCGAGGATATGGCAGATCTGAATAAATATATTGGAATTGCATATGAAGAATTGCAGAAGCTGAGTGCGGATGAGCTGAAAAGACTGGATTATGAAAGCAGGGAAAAAGCGATTCGCGATCATAAGAGCTTTATGAGAGGAGCGATTAAACAAGGCCTTAAGCAGGGATTAGAGCAAGGCCTTAAAGAGGGACAGGCCATCGGTGAGCGCAGTAAACTCCGTGAGATCACGAAAAAGAAGATGAATAGGGGAATGACAGCAGAAGAGATTGCGGATGATCTTGAAGAAGATGTTGAGACGATCCGCAGTCTTTATGAAGAGATTTTAAAAGAAAAGACAGACGATCCGCAATGATCAGATTGCAGAAATCAGATCTTAATAAAGAGGGCAGCCGGTTTTATTTACCGACTGCCTGTTTTAATGCCTGTGCGAGCTGATCCGGACATGAAGTTGATTTGAATCCGCATTTGATTCCGTCGATGCGGGAGATTGCTTCATTGACGTCCATTCCGTCTATCAGGCGTGAGATTCCCTGCAGGTTGCCGTGACAGCCGCCTTTAAAAGAAACATTTCTCACTTTGTTGTCTATAATGTCAAAATGAATCTGCTGGGAGCAGACTCCTTTCGGCTGATAATCCATTGTTTCATACCTCCTGTCTTCGGGGCACTTGCTGAAAATATCCGTGCTCGATATTTTACGGGAGTACTCCGTAGTATATTAATGTTTTTTCTTATGTGCAGAGGACATTATAGCAAATGAAAGCATAAAATTCAATAAAACAGACGTAACAGTTCAGTGGGGCATCTGTCTGAACTGTTACACGTTAAAATTTTTGTACGTCAGTTTTCGGACGGATATGACCGGATATGACACCGGGAATCCGGGAGAAGAACAAGGTGAACGATGAAGAAAAAAGCGGTTCTGTTGAATGGTTTTAAGGTTAATATTAACTGTTTTGAAAAGAGAAGGAGACGATTAAACTCGAAAAATCCGGGGCCTGTATGTGTAGAAATATGTAGAACGGTTTTTGCGGACAACCCGGCCCGGATGGACTATAATGACCACAAACACAATAGGCACCGTCTTAAGGACAAGTGCAGAAAGGCTGCACAGGGAGCATTGTGGGAGAAATAATATAACAGGAGGGTTTGCTATGTTAGAAGGATTGGCAGCAGATACCAGCGTCATTACATATCTGATGGCGGCCGTGGGAGTACTGGGGATTGTAGCTAAGATTGTTAATCAGTTTACTCTGCACAGACTGGTGAAGGCGGCAGGAAACATGCCGAAGAGCACACACAGACTGATAAAGCTTGTAAGGGCGAAATACGAACACGCATGTATGATCCGCGATTCAGTGGAAAACATTGATGCGTTTGTGGAAAAATATATCTATGAATACCGCGGATTTCTGTTCCGCATACATACATGGAGACAGATTGAGACATTATCTGTATGGTTTGCCGGGATACTGGCTGCCCTCGGGGCGTCGGTACTTTATTTTTATTCCGGATTCTCTGAATCCGTTTATCAATATATTGCTGCGGGAATTGCAGAGGTAGTACTTCTCTCGGTGATCATGCGTCTGAGTGATGAACCGTACAAGATTAACGCGATAAAGATGTACATGATCGATTACCTTGAAAATATATGTACGTTCCGCCTGCGAAGGCAGAATACAAGAGAGAGGGAATCCATCGATGTAATAGCGTCAGAGGGAAGCGGGAAAAGCGTACAGACTGCAGAGACTAATGCCGAATATAAGAGGCAGGAATATGTAAAGCCGGAAACCCGGACGACAGGCCGCGGGGTGAGGAGCGTGCGTTCGGCAAGATCAGCGAAAACCCCGGCAGAACCGGCATATGCGGAAGCGGCATACACCGGGACCGATACACCGGAGGTGGAAGAGCCGGGAAAAGAAAATGCAAGATTTTCAGCGGAAAAAACTACGGAAGAAAAAGGGCTTCCCATCAATATTGAGGGAGAACCGAGAAATACAGCGAAAGAGGAGAAAGCCGGAGAGGCGGCACAGCACGCGCCACAGAGCAGATCAGACGATGACAGGCCTGCTCTGAGAGAGGAGGCGATCCGGCAGATTCTGGAAGAATTCCTGGCTTAACTGCTTTTAACTTGAATAAGGAATACAGATTTGGTAAAATATGCATAGAGTATCGGCAACGGCTGAATCTATGTGCCATTGCCGGAATTCAAATGATGATATTGATATCAGAGAATATCAGAGAGGAAGGATAATGATGAGCAAAGTAACATTTGACTATTCAAAGGCATGCAGTTTTGTACAGGAGCACGAGATGCAGTACATGAGCGAGCTTGCTGTACAGGCAAAAGACAAGCTGCTCGCAAAGACCGGCGCCGGCAATGATTTCCTTGGATGGATTGATCTTCCGGTAGATTACGATAAAGAAGAGTTCGCACGTATTAAAAAGGCGGCAGAGAAGATCCGTGAGGACTCAGAAGTACTTCTCGTGATTGGAATCGGCGGATCCTACCTGGGAGCCAGAGCTGCCATCGAGTTCCTCGGACATTCTTTTGCAAATGTGGTATCGAAAGACATCCGCAAAGCTCCTGAGATCTACTATGTAGGAAACAGCATCAGCAGCACTTATATCAAAGATCTGATCGATGTGGTAGGAGACAGAGATTTCTCTATTAATATGATCTCGAAGTCAGGAACCACTACAGAACCTGCGATCGCGTTCCGCGTATTCAAAGAGATCCTGGAGAAGAAATATGGCAAAGAGGAAGCTGCAAAGAGAATCTATGCAACAACAGACCGGGCGAAAGGAGCCCTCAAGAATCTTGCTACAGAGGAAGGATACGAGACATTCGTAGTGCCGGACGACGTAGGAGGACGTTTCTCCGTACTGACGGCAGTAGGACTGCTTCCGATCGCTGTGAGCGGCGCTGACATTGACAAGCTGATGGAAGGTGCGGCAGCAGGAAGAAAAGCTGCGATTGAGAATGATTTCGCTGACAACGACGCTATGAAATATGCGGCAATAAGAAACATTCTTCTGCGCAAGGGCAAGACGGTAGAGGTACTGGCAAACTACGAGCCGAGCCTTCACTATGTATCTGAGTGGTGGAAACAGCTCTATGGCGAGAGTGAAGGTAAGGATCAGAAGGGTATCTTCCCGGCATCTGTAGACCTTACGACAGACCTGCACTCCATGGGTCAGTTTATCCAGGACGGCAACAGAATCCTGTTCGAGACAGTTCTCAATGTTGAGAAGTCGAGAGAAGAGGTTGTTATCAACGAAGAGCCGGTAGATCTGGACGGACTGAACTATCTTGCAGGAAAGAATGTTGATTTTATCAACAAGAGTGCAATGAACGGTACGATTCTTGCACATACAGACGGAAATGTTCCGAACCTTATGGTGAAGATTCCGGAGCAGAATGAATTCTATCTGGGCGAACTGTTCTACTTCTTCGAGTTTGCCTGCGGCGTGAGCGGATATTTACTCGGCGTTAATCCGTTCAATCAGCCGGGCGTTGAGAGTTACAAGAAGAATATGTTCGCACTGCTTGGAAAACCGGGATATGAGGAGCAGAGAGAAGCTCTTCTCAAGAGATTGTAAGAGTTTACAGTTGTGACCGGAAACCGGCAGATATAATTTATAGAAGAATAAGACACAGCGGCGCTGTAAGTGATTTACACTTATGGCGCCGTGTTTTTTACCGCAATGCCGTAAAATTTACCATTGTTATAATTGGACTTTGCTATGGATTGATGTAGTATTATAAAGATAGACATTTCGGGAGGACAAAAGAATGTACATAGCATTAGTTGATGATTCCAGCGAGGATATCAGGTACCTGTTTGAAAATATCAGCAGATACTGCAAAGAACACAGAGTACATATGCAGATCGACAAATTCGAGGATGAAAAGAAATTTATTGCGGCGGCGAATAACAGAGCATACGATCTCGTGATACTTGATATCTATATGAAGAAGATCAACGGAGACAGGATCGCCCAGGCGATACGGGAAAAATATCCGGAATGCCAGATCATATTTACGACGGCGAGCCAGGAACACGCAGTGAAAGCGTTTAAGGTAAGGGCTCTGGATTATCTTGTAAAACCGTACACATATGAGGAGCTTGAGACTGCTCTGGATCATTTTGAGGAAGCATATAATAAATTTCTCCACTATATCGAACTGAAGGAAGGACGTCAGTTCACAAAAATCCTGATCAAAGATATCATGTATGTGGATTACCACAATCATTATATCCAGGTGCACACAACGTCAAATGTGGTCAGGTCATATATGCCGTTTGATAAATTCGCACCCGTACTGCAGCCGTACTGTCAGTTCCTCTGGTGTTACAGAAACTGTATAGTGAACATCGATTATATAGATTCGCTGGATGATAAAGATTTTGTACTGACAGACGGGAAAAGGCTTCCGATCTCAAGAGCAATGTATAAAGAAGTAATACAGGCATATGCAAACTACATGTTTGAATATGTGAACCGGAGAACACAGATATGAAAGTTACATGGAGCTTCTTATGCATAGCGGTTCTGTATGTCCTTATAGTAGTGGTCGTGCTTTACCGCACATTTAAAGACAAGATAAAGAAGCCTTTCTGGAAACGTCTTATCTTTGCCGTCTCCATGTTTGCAGCGATCGCGGCAGTAGGAGTGGCTGGGTACGCTTATTTCGGGCTGGGAAGCTATGCACAGCAGTTTATCACTCTTGCTACGGCTATGGCCTGTTTTTGTATACCCTACACAGTGCTGGATTATAATCTGGGGCAATGCCTCTTTATTTCCGGGATCGTTAAATGTTACGCAGATGATGTAGCGCTGATCGCTACAGTATTCTATTATCTGATTTCTGATCATATACCGGAATATTATATGGAGTTTCCTGCATGGCCGGTTGTTTTGATCAGCGCGATATCGTTCCCTTTTATCAGGCTTTTCTTTTCCAGGCTTATCCGTCCGGCGCTGGACTGCAGCGGATTTCTATCATCGTGGCTGTTTGCGTGGCTTCTTCCTTTTTTGGCAAACGTGATGTATGCATTATATATGCAGCCGGTGTTTACAGATATTACGGATTTTCCGGGAAGAGAGTTTATCTTTGTGCCGTTTTTGTGGGTTGTCCTGACTTTTTCCGCGTATATTATACTCCTGGCGTCATTGATAGGACAGAGCAAGGCCGCAAAGCTGAAGGAAGAACTGCATATATCTGATCTGCAGATCAATGCACAGCAGAAACAGCTGGAACATTTTCAGAGCTATATTGAGGGTACGGCAAAAGCGCGTCATGATATGAGACACCATATGGTGGCCCTGCAGGGATTGGCGGAGAAGAAAGACTATAAAGGAATGGAAGAATACCTCAGCGCCTGTATCTCCAGGATTGACAAGAAAAGTTCCGGAATATACAGCGGTAATCCGGCTGTGGATGCTCTGATCGGCTATTACAGACAACTGGCGGAAGAGGAGAAAATACGGGTCAGTATACAGATAGAAGCGGAAGACGCATTTGTTATAGCGGATAATGATATATGTATCATTCTTGGAAATCTTTTGGAAAATGCCTACGAGGCCTGTAAGAGACAGACTGAAGGAAATCCTTATTTCACCGTGAAAATCCATCAGACGGGACGTGTGCTTGTTATCCTTGTGGAAAACAGCTATTCGGGGACCGTGCGGAAAAAAGACGGCGTATTTCTGTCGGCAAAGGCGAAGAACCGCAATGGGATCGGACTTGAGTCGGTTATCGATGTGACCAGGAAGTACAATGGTATTCCCAAAATTGAATATGACGGAAAAATATTTCGAGTTTCACTTTTGTTGAATGGAAATCGTAAATAGGGTATAATAATAAGCAGTCGGAAAAAGGCCGGCTGCTTATTCTGTTGTATCCGGAAATATTTACAGCCACAGAACTTTTAAGGAGATATGCGGGATCGGGCGGCGGTTAGATAAAGGAGGAAATGTAATATGTTACGTATCGGTATGTTGACTAGCGGCGGTGACTGCCAGGCACTCAACGCAGCTATGAGAGGCGTTGTAAAAGGTATCTGTTCCAAGAGAGACGATGTTGAGATATACGGTTTCAAAGACGGTTACAAAGGTCTGATCTATGCGGACTTCAGTATGCTCACGTCCAAAGATTTCTCAGGAATCCTGACCCGTGGCGGCACGATTCTCGGAACATCCAGACAGCCGTTCAAACTGATGAGAGTGCCGGACAAAGACGGTCTTGACAAGGTAGAGGCTATGAAGCATACATATCATAAGCTGAACCTGAACTGTCTCGTCATCCTCGGAGGAAACGGAACACACAAGACAGCCAATATGCTCAGAGAAGAAGGGCTGAACGTCATTACGCTTCCGAAGACCATTGATAACGATCTTTGGGGAACAGACATGACATTCGGATTTCAGAGTGCAGTAGATATCGCTACGGATACGATCGACAGGATCCATACAACGGCAACGTCACACAGCCGTGTATTCATTATCGAGGTTATGGGACATAAAGTGGGACATGTTACCCTTCACGCAGGTATCGCAGGCGGCGCGGACATTATCCTGCTTCCGGAGATTCCATACGATATCAAAGCGATAAAGAAAGTGATCGACGGACGCAGCAAAGCGGGCAAGCCGTTCACGATCCTTGCGGTTGCCGAGGGCGCAATCTCCAAGAAAGACGCGAAACTGTCCAAGAAAGAGTATAAAGAGAAGCTGGCCAAGAGAAAATATCCGTCTATCGCTTACGAGCTGGCAGAGCAGATCCAGAAAGAGACAGATAAGGAAGTACGTATCACCGTTCCGGGACATACACAGAGAGGAGGATCTCCGTGTCCTTATGACAGAGTATTCGCGACAAGAGTCGGAGCGAAAGCAGCAGAGCTGATTCTGAATGAGAAGTACGGATACATGGTCGCCATGAAAAATGGAGAGACGACAAAAGTACCGCTTTCCGAAGTCGCAGGTAAATTAAAGACTGTAGATCCGAAGTGCAGCCTGATCAAAGAGGCAAGAATGATCGGCATCAGCTTCGGCGACGAGGTGTAATCCATGTCGTATACGGCACTTTACCGAAAGTTCCGCCCGACTGAATTTGGAGACGTAAAGGGGCAGGACCATATTATTACAACATTGCAGAATCAGATCAGGGCGAACCGTATCGGACATGCCTATCTGTTCTGCGGAACAAGGGGAACCGGAAAGACTACAGTGGCAAAGATATTTGCCAAAGCGGTGAACTGTGAACATCCGGTGGACGGAAGCCCCTGCGGGGAATGTGAGACGTGCCGGTCCATTGCGGCGGGCACGTCTATGAATGTGATCGAGATTGACGCGGCATCCAACAACGGTGTTGATAACATCAGAGAGATCCGTGAGGAGGTGGCGTACCGTCCGACAGAGGGAAGGTATAAAGTCTATATTATCGACGAGGTGCATATGCTGTCTATAGGAGCATTTAATGCACTGCTGAAAACTCTGGAGGAACCGCCGGAGTATGTGATCTTTATTCTGGCGACGACAGAGGTCCATAAGATACCGATCACGATCCTGTCGCGGTGCCAGCATTATGACTTTAAGCGTATCAGTATCGAGACGATCACGGACCGTATGAAAGAACTGATGGATACGGAACATGTGGATGTGGAGGACAAGGCGCTACGGTATATCGCGAAGGCGGCGGACGGCTCCATGCGTGACGCACTGAGCCTTCTGGATCAGTGCATTGCATTTTACATGGGACAGAAGCTCACATACGACAATGTGCTGGAAGTACTCGGCGCAGTGGATACGGATGTATTCAGCCGTCTGCTGCGAAAAGTCATCGACAGGGACGTGGCAGGAGTACTGGATGTGGTCGATGATCTGGTCATGCAGGGGCGGGAACTCACCCAGCTCGCGGCGGATTTTACGTGGTATCTGCGGAACTTGCTTCTGGTAAAAACTTCTGATAATATAGAGGATGTTCTGGATGTATCGACGGAAAATATGGCGCAGCTCAAGGAAGAAGCGCAGATGATCGAGCCGGATATGCTGTTCCGGTATATACGCATTTTTTCAGAGCTTTCCAGTCAGCTCAAGTATGCTACCCAGAAGAGGGTGATGCTTGAGGTGGCACTGATCAAGCTGTGTACTCCGGCTATGGAGAATACACAGGATTCTCTGCTGGACCGCATCCGCGCGGTGGAAGAAAAAGTGGAAAAGGGAATCGACGCCGCGGCCGCGCTGCAGGCTCAGGGCGGATACAGGCCCGGAGCAGGATACGGGCAGGACGGCCCTCACGGAGAAAGCGGCGGAAACGGACCGGGCGGCAGTGCTGATCATGTAAGGGCGCTTCCGAATGCGATCCCCGAGGATGTGCAGGAAGTTGTGAAGAACTTCCGTTCTATCGCGGGAGAGGCGTCAGGCATGGTCCGCGGTTATCTGAAGAAAGCCCGCTTAAGCCTGGGCGGTGACAACCGTCTGCTGATCGTGCTTCCCGACGCTCTGGCCGCAAGCGTGGTCGGAAGAGAAGATCACGTGCAGGAACTGGAGAACCTGATCGAAGAACGTATCGGAAAGAAAGTGGAAGTGGAAGTCCGGCACGTAGAGGAAGGGCGGCATTTTGAAGATACATTCATAGACATAGAACAGAAGATCAATATGGAAATAACAGTGGAGGACTAAATATGGCGAAACGCGGAGGATTTCCGGGCGGCGGCATGCCGGGAAATATGGCAAACCTTATGAAACAGGCGCAGCGTATGCAGCGTCAGATGGAGGAACAGCAGAAAGAGCTGGAGGCAAAAGAATTTACGGCGACAGCGGGCGGCGGCGCAGTGGAAGTGACTGTGTCCGGAAAGCGCGAGGTGCTGAAAGTAAAGCTGGCCGAAGAAGTGGTAGATCCGGATGATATCGAGATGCTTGAGGATCTGATCGTGGCGGCGACAAATGAGGCGCTGCGCAAAGTAGAAGAAGAAAGCGGAGCTGCGATGTCCAAGCTGACAGGCGGACTCGGCGGCGTTCCGGGGATGTTCTAGAAATGGATTATTACAGTAATCAGATCAGCCGGCTGATCGAGGAGTTTTCCCGCCTGCCCGGGATCGGGAACAAGTCGGCGCAGAGACTGGCGTTTCACGTGATCAATATGCCTGTGGATCAGGTGGAAGAGCTGGCCAGGACTATCGTGGACGCCAGAAAGAATGTCAGATACTGCAAGGTGTGCTGCACGCTCACAGATCAGGAGATATGTCCGATCTGCAGCAATCCCGACAGGGACAAGAAGACCATTATGGTAGTGGAGACACCGCGGGATCTGACGGCATATGAGAAGACGGGAAAATACAACGGCGTCTATCATGTGCTTCACGGAGCGATTTCCCCGATGCTGGGAATCGGTCCGGGAGATATTAAACTGAAGGAACTGATGGAACGGCTTCAGGGGGATGTGGATGAAGTGATCATCGCGACAAACTCCAGCCTTGAGGGCGAGACGACAGCTATGTATATCAGCAAGCTTATTAAACCGGCAGGGATTAAAGTGAGCAGGATTGCCAGCGGTGTGCCGGTGGGCGGAGATCTGGAGTATATCGATGAGGTTACGCTTCTGCGAGCGCTTGAGGGCAGAACGGAACTGTAGGGGAAATCGTATGAGCGGAAAAAAAGTAACGTCGTCGGATGTGGCGAAGCGCGCGGGAGTGTCGCAGGCCACGGTATCGATGGTGCTGAACAAAAAGTATAACGTATCATTTTCCAAAGATGTGATCCGGAAAGTCGAAGAAGCGGCGGAGGAGCTAGGCTATGAACTTCCGAAGCGTAAAAAACGCAGAGAGGAGCGCCGGCAGAACCTGCTTGTGGTCATCAGTCCGAACCTCACGAATCCGTATTATGTCATGCTGCTCCAAGGCATCGAGTCGCGGGCGGCAGATCAGGGATTCGGCATCTTTGTCTGTAATACGCAGAGGGATCTGAAGCTGGAAGAGCGCTATCTGAAAATGATCTCTTCCCTGAACCCTCAGGGAATAATCTATATGTGCAATCCGAGCCAGTGTTATATGGAGCAGGTGGAGGAACTCTCTAAGCGGATTCCTGTAGTTGTCATAAATAATCAGAATGAAAAGCTGAGTGTAGACGCGGTGGAACTGGATAACTCCAAGCTGGGACGTCTTATGGCACGCCACCTTCTCGAGCTGGGACACCGGAAAGTCGGATATATCGCACCGCCTCTCACCGTGAGACAGAAACAGCGCTCTAAGAGAGTTGAGGGTTTTTTTAAAGAATTCCAGAGTGCCGGTCTGAAAGACGGCGTGGTGATCAAAGCGGCGGACGAGCAGATCGATAAGGATGTGCCCGGAATCGATTCAGAATACCGGATCGGATATGACCTGACAAAGGAGCTCCTGAAAGAGCATCCGGAGCTGACCGCCATCGTGGGGCTCAATGACATGATCGCGTTCGGGATCATGGACGCGCTTTACGATGAAAAGTACAGAGTGCCCGGCGATATGTCTGTCATGGGATGCGACAATACACTGTTCGCAAAGGTGAAAGAAGTATCCCTTACGACGATCGAGCATTTTGTCATATATAAGGGCATGGACGCCTGTGATATCATCATGAAAAAGATGAGTTCACGTATGAAAAAATATACTGAAATCGAGCCGGTAAGTATGTATCATGTGGAATATGAACCGAAGCTCGTAGTGCGCGGAACAACGTCGTATCCCCGTTCTGAAAAAATAAAAATTAATAAAAAAAGAAAAAATATTAGTAATAAAAATGATGAGAGCTGAAATGTCAATTTAGAAGAATCCTTAAAATACGTCACTTAATAAATTTTGGATTGTTAAAAATTATTAATTATTAATAAAAATACGTGATAATCCGACTTATTAAGTGATTTTTCTGTATTAATAATTTTTGCGTCTGTTGACCAGAATTTTTTTTGCTTATATAATCAAAACAGATACAATCAATTTGTCCAGATTTAAGGAGGAACGAAAATGAGATTTTTTATTGACACAGCAAATGTAGACGATATCAGAAAAGCAAATGATATGGGCGTGATCTGCGGTGTGACGACCAATCCGTCACTGATCGCAAAAGAGGGACGCGTATTTGAAGAGGTGATCGCGGAGATCGCATCTATCGTGGACGGACCGATCAGCGGAGAGGTTAAGGCAACGACAACAGACGCTGAAGGCATGATCAAAGAAGGACGCGAGATTGCAAAGATCCACCCGAATATGGTGGTAAAGATCCCGATGACAACAGAGGGATTAAAAGCAGTGAAAGTGCTTTCAGCTGAGGGAATCAAGACAAATGTTACGCTGATATTCACTGCGAATCAGGCACTTCTTGCAGCGAGAGCGGGCGCAACATACGTATCACCGTTCCTCGGACGTCTGGACGATATTTCCGTAAGGGGCGTTGATCTGATCAATGAGATCGCACAGATATTTGAAGTTGCAGGTATCGAGACAGAGATCATTGCGGCAAGTATCCGCAATCCGATGCACATTACAGACTGTGCTCTTGCGGGAGCAGATATCGCTACAGTACCGTACAAGGTAATCGAGCAGATGACACATCATCCGCTGACAGACGCGGGAATCAAGAAATTCCAGGAAGACTATATCGCTGTATTCGGCGAGTAGGATGATCGGCGGCGCATCCGGCGCCGGTCGGGATTTGATATAAAATGTGAAAAAGGAGAAACAAATGGACAAGCTAAAATTGATGAAGACTGCCAATGAAGTCCGCAAGGATATCGTGACGGCAGTGCACAGCGCAAAGGCCGGACATCCGGGCGGATCGCTGTCAGCAGCAGATATATTTACGTATCTTTATTTTGAAGAACTTAATATCGATCCGAAAGATCCTAAGAAAGCGGACAGAGACCGTTTCGTGCTTTCCAAGGGACATACGGCTCCGGGACTTTATTCTGTTCTGGCTGAGAGAGGATATTTCCCGAAAGAAGACTTAAAAACACTTCGTCATACAGGATCTTATCTGCAGGGACATCCGGACATGAAGCATATTCCGGGAGTGGATATGTCATCAGGATCTCTCGGACAGGGAATCTCCGCGGCAGTCGGAATGGCGATCGCGGCGAAGCTGACAGGCGCTGATTACAGAGTATATACACTGCTGGGCGACGGTGAGATCCAGGAAGGCCAGGTATGGGAGGCGGCCATGCTGGCCGCTCACAAGAAACTGGACAACCTTGTAGTGATCGTGGATAATAACAACCTTCAGATTGACGGAGCAATCACGGAAGTCAATTCCCCGTATCCGATCGACAAGAAGTTTGAGGCGTTTAATTTCCATGTGATCAATATCGATGGAAATGATTTCGACCAGATTGACGCTGCGTTTAAAGAAGCTAAGACCGTAAAAGGACAGCCGACGGCTATCATTGCAAAGACAGTCAAGGGCAAAGGGGTATCCTTCATGGAGAACCAGGTAGGATGGCATGGAAAAGCCCCGAATGATGAAGAATATAAGATCGCTATGGAAGATCTGGAAAAGGCAGGTGAAGCGTTATGTCAGATGTAAAGAAGATTGCAACAAGAGACAGCTACGGAAACGCGCTGGCAGAACTGGGAACAGAGCACAAAGATGTCGTTGTACTGGATGCGGACCTTGCGGCAGCTACGAAGACAGGAGTATTTAAGAAAGCTCATCCGGAGCGCTTCATCGACTGCGGTATTGCTGAGAGCAACATGATGGGAGTGGCAGCAGGACTTGCGGCAGCAGGACTTGTTCCGTTTGCAAGCTCCTTCGCGATGTTTGCGGCAGGACGTGCATTTGAACAGGTAAGAAACTCCATCGGATATCCGCATCTCAACGTAAAGATCGGCGCGACACACGCCGGTATCTCTGTCGGAGAGGACGGCGCGACACACCAGTGCAACGAGGATATCGCTCTGATGCGCACGATCCCGGGGATGGTAGTGATCAATCCGTCTGATGATGTGGAGGCCAGAGCGGCAGTCAGGGCTGCTTATGAGCATCAGGGACCGGTTTACTTAAGATTCGGACGTCTGGCGGTGCCGGTGATCAATGACAGACCGGATTACAAATTCGAACTCGGAAAGGGCGTTGTCTTAAGAGAAGGAAAAGATATTACAATCATCGCCACAGGTCTTCCGGTGAGCAACTGCCTTGAAGCGGCTGAGAAGCTGGCAGCAGACGGTATTGATGCAAAAGTGATCAATATTCACACAATAAAACCTCTGGATGAAGAACTTGTCGTAGCGGCTGCTAAAGAAACCGGAAAAGTCGTTACAGTTGAGGAACATTCCGTGATCGGAGGCCTCGGAAGCGCAGTGTGCGACGTACTTGCAGAGAAAGCTCCGACAAAAGTGATGAAGATCGGTATCAACGATACATTCGGGGAGTCCGGACCGGCAGTTGAACTGCTTAAAAAATACGGACTTGATACAGAGAGCATCTATGAGAAGATAAAAGAATTTTCGAAATAGTTTTTAAATTGTCTTCGGGGACGTAGTAAAACTCGGTTTTACTACGTCCCCGATCGCGTTTTGGCCTGTCCCTGATTGAATTTGTCGAACTTATCTGACACCAACTGATAAATTCAGCTATTTCCCTGTGCTATTCTCTTTACGACGCCGGGAAAATATCGTAACAGTGCGGTTTTGCGAATAACGCGGGCTGAACTGTTATCAAACATCATTTATCAGGAAGGTGGAGTATAATCATGGAAAGACAGATACCAAAAAATGTTCGTCAGATCGGGAATGTGAGTGACAGCCCGAAGATATATGTAGAAGATTATGTAGATACATTTTTCGCACAGCTCAGTGAAAAGAGTGAGAAGGCGAAAGGACCGGTCGGGGCATTTCTTGTGGGCGATATACAGTCCGTGGACGATGAGGATTATGTATACATATATGGCGCGATTCAGATGCACGACCTGAAGATGTCGGGAAATGAATATGTGATCGATGAGAGCACCTGGAAACATGCGTATGAGGACTGCAAGCAGTTCTTTGAGGACGGAGAGATGCTGGGATGGTTTGTGGCGAATCCCGGAGTCCCGCTTACACCGGACTCTTCGGTCATAAAGCTTCATAAGAAATCGTTTCCGAAGAAGAATACGGTATTTATCATGAAAGATCCGGTGGAGAAGGATGAAACATATTATGTGCATAAAATGAACGACTTGATGGAGATCGGAGGGCATTACACGTATTACGAGAAGAATCCGTGTATGCAGAACTATATGATCGCCAGTCGAAAAAAAAATGGGGCAGTCTCCTCGGAGACTGTGGAAGACAGAGCTGCACAGGACTTTCGTGATCTGGTTAGAAAGCGGGGGACCCGCCAGAAACGCAGGAAAGCAGGAGGTCTGATGTATGTGGCGAGCGCATGTCTCGTACTGGTCCTAATCATCATGGGAGTGGCTATGGTCAACAGTTTTGACCGCATGAAATCGGTACAGAGTACCCTGGAAGCGCTGGCAGATACGTCGGATACGGTAGAGACGCGGGAAACGAGCGGATCTGTGACAGCCGTGACGTCTGAAGAACAGACTGGAGACGGCCAGTCGGCAGATGACAAGGATGCTCAGAGCGGTGACGGACAGGCTTCAGATGATCAGAACGTGTCAAATGACGATGCTCAAAGCGATGCAAGTCAGACAGAAGGAAAGAAGGAAGAAAGCTCCTCGTCTCAGGATGTGTCTGATGCTTCGGATGAACAGAGCGGACAGGCTTCGGACTCTTCAGGCAAAAACGGAAGCGATGGAGTGTATATTGTAGAACAGGGAGATACTCTTGCTATTATCAGCAGGAAAATGTACGGGGATGTGAACCATGTGGATGCAATATGCAGAATGAACGGCATTACCGACGGCAATCTGATATATGTAGGTCAAAAATTGCTATTACCATAAAATCATGGTATAATGATTGCGCTTAACGCAATCCGAAGCGATATGATCGCTTTGCCCTGCTGCGCAGGGATTATACCGCCAACCCGCGGCTTGAAAAGTAAATGGCGCTGTGCGCCCGCTTCCTTTTCTGCGCACGTGGTATAATGAACGAACTGAGCCGGGGAAAGCCGTTTCAACTGAACGGTGAACCGCCGGCAAAATCAGAATAAGGGGAGTTAAGATGACGCAAAAGAAAAAGCCATATCTCAGAATATTGACACCCCCGGATGATCTGAGTGAAATAGTGAAAAAAATACGCAGGCTCCGGCATGAAAAAATACGCAGGATACTTGTGATTGTTATATTGCTTCTGCTTGCTGTGTGTGGTACATATCTGCTCATGAAAAATCAGGTATACGGAAAAGCACGTATAGGGGCACAGTATACCAGCGATATCTCGGATACAAGCAATTATGCGCAGTTTGCGGACGGGATCGTGAGATATAACCGGGATGGAGTTGCTTATCTGAATAAGAAAAACGAAGAGCAGTGGATACAGCCGACACAGATACAGAATCCGGTCATCGTGGTAAAAGATGAATCGTTTGCAGTGGCGGATAATGGCGGAAACAGTATTCTTGTGTTTTCGGAAGAAGGACTGAAAGGTGAGATTGAGACAACCCTTCCGATTGAAAAAATCGCGCTTTCAAATCAGGGTATAGTGAGTGTTCTTCTCCGAAATGAAACTACGCCGACAATAATGACCTATGATGCGACGGGCAATATTCTTGCGGAGATGAAGATGTCGCCCGGCACGACCGGATATCCGACAGCCATGGAATTGTCAGATGACGGCAATACATTGTCGGTAGCGTATCTCTATCTTGAAGGAACTGCTGTAAATTCAAGAGTCGTGTATTATAATTTCGGAGAGGCGGGGCAGAGCAATGCGGACAACATCGTTTCTTCGGAGGAATACGATAACACGATTATGGGGGATATATTCTTTATGGGAGGAGGCCGCTCGGTAGTAGTAGGGGACAATTCTTTCGTTATCTACAGAGGGACCGAATCGCCGGCAGTGGAGAAAGAGATTACTCTGGATCAGGAGATACAGAGTGTATTTCATTCGGATGAATATATAGGGCTGGTATTATTAAACCGGGAAAAATCCGGATACGAGCTGAGACTGTATAACCGTATCGGCGAGCAGATGCTCAGCAGGGATATTCCCGGAAAGTATGACAACATCAAAGTAGACGGCGATGAGATTATTATGTTTGACGGAAGCAGATGTTGTATTGTTACAGTGACGGGAATCATTAAATTTGAGGGGAAGCTTGATGTGGACGCCCAGGAGATGTTCAGGGCTTTCGGAGTAAACAGATACTATGTGATGAGCGTCGATGAATTACAGGTGATTTATCTGACGAGGTAGGAGTAGTTATGGATAACTGGCTTTTGATCATTGTTGCAACAATATTTATCATTTGTATTGTGGTGGGATATATCAGAGGTTTTTTGAAACTGGGACTTTCTCTTCTCTCAACCATTCTGACACTTGTTCTTGTGCTGTTTCTGTCACCTTATGTGGCGGATGCGCTGGAAAAGTATACACCGGTGGATGATTATATCGAATCCAGGATCGTAGAAGCATTTATACCGGAGATTACGGAGGAGGATCTTTCAAAGGTGGATCTGAGCGGTACTCCTTTTGCTGATCTGTCATCAGAACAGCTTGGAGATCTTAATAACCTTGACTGGAGTCTGCTGGGGATTACTACGGACGATATACTCAACCTGATCGGTGAAATTCCGAAAGATACACAGGTTAAGGAAATAGAAAATGCGCCTATGCCGCAGTTCCTGAAAGATCAGCTGATAGAAAACAACAACAGCACAATATACGGTGAACTCGGGGTAAACAGTTTCCCGAAATATGTGGCTGCCTACATATCGAGACTGGTATTGAATCTGTTGTCTTTCCTGGTCACATTCCTTCTTGCGATCATCATTGTCAAAGCACTGATGTTTGCCGTGAATATAATCGGGGAACTGCCGGTGCTCGGTCTGGTGAACCATATTGCAGGGGCGGCGCTCGGACTGCTGCTGGCAGTCGTGATAGTGTGGATCGCATTTCTTATCATGACACTGGCGTATACGACTGAAGCGGGAATGACTTGTTTTGAGATGGTGGAAAAGAGTCAGTTTCTTCAATTCCTGTACGATACGAACCCGTTGTTGATCAGACTACTGGGATTTTAAATAAAATATATTGACATCCTCCGGGAAATGTGGTATCTTATAAAAGTTCTTACAAGAACATATTTCCCTGGGGGATTAGCTCAGTTGGGAGAGCGCCTGCCTTGCAAGCAGGAGGTCACGAGTTCGACTCTCGTATTCTCCACTTGGCAGTGAAAACTGCCGAAAATTAAATAAAGTATTCCTCCTTAGCTCAGTCGGTAGAGCATTCGGCTGTTAACCGAAGTGTCGTTGGTTCAAGTCCAACAGGGGGAGCTCACAAAGCCCGTAAATTTAACGTTTACGGGTTTTTTAATGCCTTTTTACAATGATGAATGATAAGATATAAGCATTTGTC
>DWWI01000014.1 GCA_019119745.1 Candidatus Mediterraneibacter gallistercoris
ATTCCGGTTCATGACCACCACATCACTGACCGACATAGAATGGGCTTTGAAATCAGCGGGCGGCAGATCATTGAACATGCTGTAAAGTGTTTCCAGATCATCCGATTTCAATAGAATTCCGGAATAAACACATTCATAATCAGCAGCGACCACTTCCAGTCCTTCTTTATTGATATAATCCATGCCAAGGAATCTGTACTGCTCTGCTTTTGATCCTTCTTTGATCTGATAGAGGGAAAATCGCTCCCCGTTGTCTTCATACATCATCTCTTCTGAACTCTTTTCAAACCGTTCCGGATAAAGGACTCTCTGGATCCGTTCCGCTGTAAACTGATCATCAATGCCGCCCTGCCCAAACCAGTTTTCTACATCATCCCAGGAGTCAGCATACAGAACTCCTGATAACTGATGTACGCCGTCCGGCACGAACCGGAGATGGTCATCTGTACTGCCCTTTTCATCAAAGTAATACCCGGCAGCTTCCATCGCAGGAAGGAATTTCTCTTTCTTTTCCTCCTGTCTCTGCACATTTCTCTCTGCCAACAGTTCCCTCATCTTTATGCTCAGCTCATCAATCATTTTCCCAGCCGTGTGCCGGATCGTATCCATTGATGTTTTCAGTTCTTTCATATCCCTTCCGGAACTCCAGTTTGCAATGTATGGGAAACTATACTCCGAGGTATCTATTCCGAATGCACTGCACACACAGTAAGCAACAGACTCTGCCTCTACTTCTGCTGTCAGCCGGTCTTTCTTTTCTCCTTTTGCCTTCATTTCATCACGGTCATGGAGTCTGGCGTGCCCGGACTCATGGATTGCGGTCTTGATTGTCTGGCTTTCGCTCATCCCTTTCCGGATCACGATTTCTTTATCCTCATTGTGATAGTACCCTTTCGCATTTCCTGAAATCTCATCAAATCGGATCGGTACTGGAGATACTGCGGTAATTGCTTCCATGAACAGATCGTAATCATTAACTGCCTCTTTCAGTTCTTCCGGCACCATCAGGTCGATGGGATCTCCAACTGTCTGAGCAATATCAAAGACGGTAATCGCCTTAAACCGGGGGATCTTCACTTCCACCTCTTTCATGATCGAGTCTCCATTTTCATTCAGAACCGGACGCCCTTCCTTGTCCAAGACTTCCTGCATCTGCTTTTTCTTGATCGGCGTCGGGGCAATAATCGTAATCCCTTTCTCTCCCTTCATGACCTGACGTCCCATAGACTGCCAGTTCCGGTATCCTGTCACAAGCGTTGCATCCGGCCGCTGAAGTGCGATCAACATCGTGTTATTGAAAGAATAATTATGGAACTTCGCCATTGTCTGCAGGTATTCCGTGTATCTTTCACTGGTAAATACTTCAGAAACGCCTTCTTCCAGAGACTGCAGAATACTGTCCATATCTCTTCCTTTCAGCTGAAAAGATGTATTTCTATTTTCTTCCATCTCATGTCCTCCTTATAAAAAGTCCCCGCCGCTGTCTTAGGACAGCAGGCAGGGAAAATCTAAAATCGTTCCTACAGTTCCATATCCGTAGATTTATGTTTGATCCGCTCCGGATGGACAGCTTTTTCTGCCGCTGTCTCCTTAACAGGTTCCTGTTTTCCAATATCCTGTTCCTTCGCTCTTTTTCTCTCTGTAAAAGCCTCAGCTTTTTCAAATACATGGTCTCTGGTATCGTAATGATACACTTCATCTGTCAGGCGGTCTTCCGGGGCAACCTGCGTTTCATTAATTTCTGTCACCATCTCTTTTAATTCCGAGTGGGAAAGTCTTCCATCATCAGGAGCAACAATAATTTCATGCACAGATGAAGGGAGAATAAAGAAATCTCCTTTTATTTCTTCACCAAGCTGATCCATAACGCCCGGATAGAACACAGCAGCCGCCCCGTCTATACCAGTTTCATTCGTTACTACAATCAAAGGATTATCCTGATTTGCTTCGTCCATCCTTTCTTTTGCCTCCCGGATTTCTTCTTCGGATGCTCCCATCTCCTTCATCCCATCCACAGTCATTCTGCCAAGCAACTCTCCCAGATTATTAATTTTTACAGGCGCAATAACCGGACTGTTTGCCAGAGCATCCTCATAAAGCTGATTTCTGGTCACTCCATAGGTCTCCATCATCCGGTTGGTTACAATAGCAGAAGCTCTTCCCGCTTCCGTTTCCTCAACAGCAATGTGAAACGTAATGGCCAGATCTTCCCGCTCAACAAAAGGTACGCCTTCCAGCACCTGTACATTTTTATCCGCATTAGATACTCTCATGAAAAGGTGTTTTTTCGCTTCTTCATACTGAGTAAGGCGGCTCACATCAAAGCGCTCCGGTTCTCTCTGGATGATCTGCGATATCTGCTCAAGTACATCCGTGATACGGAACCGTGGATTTTCATAAGACTGCCTGTACAAGTCAGTCAGATTAATCGTGGGAATCCGATCATCTTCCGGCCTGATCACGGTAAGCCCCATATACCGGTTATTAAGTTTCTGCTGTTCCCGGATTGTAACCTGGGCATCCTGATATGACTCAGGAAGATATTCTTTGATATGCTTCTTTATTGATTCCATAAATGTTTCAAAGTTCATATGCACTTCCTCCTATGCTCTTTTTTTGATTTTTTTGTTGTAATTATTCTTCGGAAAGGACAGGGAAAATTCTACCTTCCCATCATCCTGCGTTTTCATCAGAAGATCCGCCTCAAAATAACGATCCTTCTTTGCGGAATACAAATCTTTCACATGGGTGCTGCCGTTCTTCAAAAGTTCTGCCGCCATCCGCTTATCAATGGTTTTTCTCATACTCTGCAGATACCTGGTTTCTTTCCAAAGTGCAAAGTTACACTCTCTGCTGCTGCAGTAAAAATTCTTCTTCCCTTCATAAACCAGGCTTCCACACACAGGACAAGTTCCGATGCTTTCCCGACTCTGAAATCTTCCGGACTCTTCTTCACTGATCTGATCACATCCGTTCAGCATCATTGTGATCAGATTCCGGATCCCGGTCAGGAACTGTTCCGACTGGATCTTTCCGTGCTCCATTTCCAGCAGCTGATTCTCCCATTCAGCCGTCATAGATGCCGATTTCAGATAATCCGGAAGGATCTCGATCAGGGACTGCCCGTCATCTGTAGCCACGATCTGTTTCCCTTTCCTGCAGGCGTACTGGGAATGGACCAGTTTTTCAATGATCGATGCCCTGGTTGCCGGAGTCCCCAAGCCCTTTTTCTCTGTATCTGCATCAAATTCCTTATTTCCTGCCGTCTCCATTGCTGCAAGCAGCGTATCCTCCGTATAGGGTTTCGGCGGAGAAGTGAAATGTTCCGTCACCTTCGCTTCCGCATGATAGAAGGTCTTCCCTTTTTTCACCTTTGGAATCGTCTCCTTTGCAGCCTCTTTCGGATCCTCTATAGCAATTCCGTCAGGATTTCGGAAACAAGCTTCGTAAATCTTCCAGCCCTGTTCCATAATCTCTTTCCCTTTCGCATGGAAATGCTCACCTTCGCATTCAACTTCCACAGAAATCTCACGGAAAATATGCTCCCTGCTAACAGCCTCCACCGTGTGTACGGCAACCAGAAACAGAATCTTCTGCTCCGTTTCCTTCAGGTCATCCAGATGAGCATCCGCAAGCTCTACAGTGGGGATGATTGCATGGTGATCGGACACTTTTTTATTGTTCATGACCCGGCTAAGATCCGGTTTTTCCGGTTTATCAAAAGGCCCCATCAGCTGATATTTCTCATGGATCACACGGATCACCTGTCTGGCAGTTGTCTCCATATCTCCCGTCAGGAAATTACTGTCTGTCCTTGGATAGGTGATCAGTTTTTCTTCATAAAGGCTCTGGGCAGCCGTAAGAGTCTGCTGCGCCGTAAAGCCATAGATGCGGTTTGCCTCTCTTTGCAGGGTAGTTAAGTCGTAGAGTCTGGGCGGTTTCACCTTCTTCTCTACACTCTCACAGGACATCACATGAGCATCTTTCCCGTCGCACAGGTTCTGGAGTTTTTCAGCTTCCTCTGGATCAAAGATCTTCTGCCGTTCCGCTTTCATGCCGTCACAATCCAGTTCCACGTTGAAATACTTCTCCTTCCGGAACTTTTTGATCTGTTCCATCCGGTCTACCAGCATGGCAAGTGTCGGGGTCTGAACCCTTCCTACTGTAAGTTTCTTATAATACTTGGTTGTAAAAGCCCTGGTTGCGTTCATTCCTACCAGCCAGTCCGCTTTTGCACGGCAGACAGCCGCCTCCGCCAGATTCCGGTATTCTTCCGCATCTTTCAACTGTTCCATGCCCGCCCGGATCGCACTGTCTTCCATGGAGCTGACCCAGAGACGTTTCACCGGCTTTCTGCTTCCGGAAAGCTGATACACCCGCCGGAAAATCAGTTCCCCTTCTCTTCCTGCATCACAGGCATTTACCACATACTCTACATCCGGACTGTTCAGCAGCCGTTTCAGTGTATAAAACTGTTCTTTTTTCTCCTGGGAAACTGCCAGTTTCCACTCATCCGGGATGATAGGAAGATCTTCATACTTCCAGCTTTCATATCTTTTATCATAGCCATCCGGCGGCAGATATTCCGCCAGATGCCCCAGGCACCAGCTTACGATACAGTCCTTTCCGGAAAGAAATCCTTCCTCCCTGTTCTCTGCCCTGATCACACGGGCGATCGCTCTTGATACGCTTGGTTTTTCTGCAATCACAAGATACATACGTCTATTCCTCCTTCAATGAAAAAAGAGAGAGATCTTTGTGCAATCCCTCTCCATAAAATCTTTTATCTGGTTTCTTCCCGTTCATCCACAGTTTCCAGGCCATCGTCCAGCTCAAGCCCTTCCTCATCCTCTTCTTCCTCTATCGCTTTCTTTTTCCGGATCTTAAGGAAGTAATAAGCCGCGATACCGGCTCCCGCCGCAAGAAAAATCACGATCAGTCCAGCAGTATTGCCGGAAACTTCCTCTTCTGGCTCCTCCTCAACGGCCAGCTCTTTTTCCTGAGCGGTTTCCGCAGACGCTCCTGTCTGGGATTCTTCTTCCAGCACAACAGCCGGTTCCTGTTTTTCTGATACAGATGCAGCACCGTCTTTCAGAAATTCCTGCAGATCGTTTTCATCGATCTGAGAAAGCAGATAGACATTTTCAGTCGATGCGCTCCTGTCGATCACAAGATAAAATGTATTATTATTTTGGGTCGTGATTGTCAGGAACTCCTTACTTCCATCTTCTGTAATATCATCCTGCACCTGTGCGTTCCCGGGAGTGGTAAATGCCGTGCCTCCGGTCCCGTCTTCCTCCAGCACCGGTTCTGTCTGAGGTGTCTCAGTTGCTGCATCTGCCGGGACATTTTCCGTCTGACCGTTTTCCCCGGCCGAAGCAGACTGTTCCTGTGCTGCCTCCTGCCCTTCCGGAGGAGATGCATTGGCAAATGCTGTTGTTGACGTTCCCAGGATCATGGCCGCAGCCATGACTGCAGCCAGTACCCGCTTATTCCATTTCTTTCTCATCATTCTCATCCTCTCTTTCTATATTTGAATCCTGTCGGACGAAAGAGCCTTTTCCGCTCCCATCCGTCTTCTTTCCGACTTCAAAGCGAACATTTCCGCCTTTCAGCCCGTCCAGGAACTGGAGGAGCTCTTCCCCCTCCAGCTTCATGCCCCGGATTGCCCGGATCATTTCGTTATTTTCTTCCTCTTTCAAGGCGCTTTTGATTCCTTTGAGATACTGTTGGAGATCTGCGATCTTTTTCTCCGTCTTCTCAATCTCTTCCAGATACCGTCTGATCTTTTTATTCAAATCCTCACCTCCATCCTATGGCAGCCTGCCGTAACACATAAAATGCTGCTGCCAGTAACTGCTGTTGATATTTGCATACTGGACCGGATCCCCGCAGTGGATCATCATTCCATTACCTACATAGATGCCGATGTGAGATGCTCCGGACGTATTGTACGTTCCCTGGAAGAAAATCAGATCTCCAGGTTTTGCTTCTCCCGGTGCCACGTAAGTACACTGTCCCCGTAGCCCTTCTGCTGTCAGTCGTCCGTAATTCCATCCGTTGCCGCAGTTGTTTACTACATAGGAAACAAATCCGGAACAGTCAAATCCTGACGGGGAATATCCTCCCCATACATAAGGAACACCCAGATATTTTTCTGCTTCGTGGATTATCCGAGCGAACTCTTCATCTTCCAGTGCTTCCGGCGGGATATCGTAGTCCATGCCCCCGGATCCTCCGGAAATCGCTCCGCTGTCCCAGAGATAATCCCGGTTTCCAAGCGTTGTATTCAGCGCATTGTAGAGAATCAGCTGTTCCTCATCCAGGTTTTCCCGCACTACAGCGTCAAGCCCCCGGTTTGTGAGTGTCACATACAGGATTTTGACTGTCCTGGTATTTGTCACAGTTACCTCATTGGTCCCGTTATCATCGGCCAGATAACATTCCCAGGTCTTGTGTCCATGAGCGGAAGCGGATGCATGATCGTCATAATAAACATCAAAATCTACACCGTACCGGTCAAAAGCCCCGGTGTCTTCTACGGTGTATTCCACACCATTCATTACAACTTTTGTTCCCATCGGGACGATTGGGTTAGAGGCATCCACCGCCAGGGTATGATTGGCCGTGGGATAAACTCCGCTGGCGGTCGGTCCGCCGGACCATTGACCGCAGCAGATGGAACAGCTGCAGTAGCCGCTCGTGACTACCTGTCCTAATGACTCTCCTACACGCACCGTCCGGGTCTCCGTCACGGTCTCTGTCCGTCCTTCTGTATGAAGGGAATACTGCTCCGAAAACAAAGCTTCTATCTCCGCCTCTACATCGGCATAGGTCCAGTCTCCGTATTTCGCAGTCAGGTATGAGATCAGATGATAAGGATTATGAGAAATCTCACTCACGTTATAGTTGTATTCGTCATAATCGGGATGCGTGGACTCCATCTGGTTAATCTGTTCATTCAGTGCCGCTTCCAACGCAGCATAGGCGTTCTCTGCCGCATAAATATCTTCGTCTGAGCTTGGGTATGTAGTAATCCCGATTACAGATCCGCTCCCCTGTACCGAAGCACTGCAGCTGGAAAAGGCCACGGCGATCAAAAGGAAGAGAAGTCCAAAGATTCCCAGGACGGCAAATACTGCATGATTCCTCCTTGCCACTTCTTTTAAGGCGTTCTTTGCCTTAGTGGTCATAGTCTCGGCTGCGGTAGCCGCTTTTGAGGCCCCTGCTTTTCCTGAGGATGCCCCGCTTCTGGCAGACTGATAAGCCTCTTTATAGCGTTTCCGCTGAAAAAAACGGTTCATAGCAGTCTGGCGGTCTTCCTGTTTCTTCTTATTAGAGGAGGTACTTCCTGTCCCTTCCTGCCCTCCCTGCGTGAATTTCAATCTGCTTTCCGAAGCACTCTCCATATGAAGCCCCTGACGGCTAGATCGGACATCTGCTCTTTTACTCCGGTCCTGGGTATGTTTCAGGCTGACCGCAGCCCGTTCTGTCATCAACTCTCCGGCCGAAACAGCATTTACAGCAGCGTTATCATCCGCTTCCTCTGATGCTTTCTCATGAACATATACCGAAGCGGCAGATGCCGCAGCTCCTGCGGCCTTGCGTCCTACTCCCATTCCGGCTCCCCGGACCATCTGGCTTCCTTCATCATCAAAAGCCAGACGCCCGGGTTTTGCCTGTTCTTCTTTCAGACGGGCCTTTTTCTGTCTGGTTTTGATCTGGGATTTCTGACCATCCAGTCCGTCTGTGTCCGGAACCGTCTCATGATCCCGGATTTTTTCTGACCGGTTCCTTACCTTTTCACTGTCTGCAGTTGTCTGCTGTCTGCTTTGCGGATCTCCATCCGCTGATATGCGCCGCTCTAATCTGGAGCCATCAACGCTTTCTTCTTCAGACACCTCCTGTCGAAGAGACGCCTCCCGGATTTGTTTTTCAAATCTGGCGGACGGACGTCCCCTGCTTTTATCCGGCACATCTTTTTTCTGACCATCTCCGATATGTTCTTCCGTCAGACCATCCCTGGTCATCTTCTGTACCGTTTTTTCTTTGGCGGTATATTTCACTCCTGCCAGACTTTCCAC
>DWWI01000085.1 GCA_019119745.1 Candidatus Mediterraneibacter gallistercoris
ACTAACGACCTACTCCCTTTCCAGGGGAGCCCCTTCGGCCAGCTTGGGTACTTCTCCAAAGCGGAGAGGGTGGGATTCGAACCCACGCGCCCTTTCGGACAAACGGTTTTCAAGACCGCCTCGTTATGACCACTTCGATACCTCTCCATATACTCGCCGTTAATACAACGATATTCAATTTACGCTGTCCATCAAGAAACAATTATCTTCATTTCTCCGTGCGACGTGGATTATTCTATCACATATATAAAATGTATGTCAAGACTTTCTTTTCAAAAATACTTCTGCAATTTCAAGATCTTCTGGTGTTGTGATTTTAATGTTCTCATAAGAGCCGTAAAACAGCCTGACCGGACACCCCAGCATCTGCTCTGCAGCCATAGCATCATCTGTTACATTAATCTCCTCCTGATCCATCAGCATAGCATATGCTTTCTTAATAAGCTCCGCGTCAAATACCTGCGGTGTCTGCACGATCCACACACTGCTGCGGTCAGGCGTCTCGGATACCACATTGTCAGGCGCTGCGATCTTAACTGTATCTTTAGACGGCATTCCCGCCACACAGGCATGGTATTCTGACACACACTCATAAGCCCGCTCTATCATTTTATCATCGACAAACGGGCGTGCCCCGTCATGAATATAGACATACCCTTCTTTCGTCTCCTGAAGCCCGTTCCAGACAGAATTATACCGCTCTGCGCCTCCGGCAATAATTTTGTGCACTTTAGATATACCGTATTTTTCTACAATCTCCCTCCGGCAGTAGCCTTCCTCTCCCGCGCCGCACACGAGAATAATCTCGTCAATCAGCCGGGAAGCTTCAAAAGCACGAAGCGAATAATAAAGTACGGGTTTCCCTCCCAGAAGCAGGTACTGCTTATGTACTTTTGTACCCATCCGTTTACCGCTTCCTGCAGCGAGTACGACAGCAGTACAATATTTTTTCTCATCCATGTTTTTATCTTTCTCCCAGCTTAAGGTTCGGCACCGCATTCAAATCCCATCCGTGCCGTGTTCCCGCAAGATACTCGTAGAATGCCGCAGCTCCGATCATCGCCGCATTATCCGTACAGTAGATAGGTGACGGGTGATAGAACTTCACGCCTTTCTCTTCACACGCCTGTTTCATCGCCGCGCGAAGAGCCGTATTGGATGCCACGCCCCCGGCAATGGCAAATTTGTACATTCCGTAATCTTCTACTGCTTTCATAGAGTTCTCTACCAGCACTTCTACCACCGCTTTCTGGAAAGAAGCCGCGATGTCCGCAGGGTCAAAACTCTCGCCTTTCATTTTGCATCCATTGATATAATTCAGTACCGCCGATTTCAGACCGCTGAAACTGAAGTCATACTCAGCACCGTCAATATGCGCTTTCGGGAACTTTATGGCATCCGGATTTCCCTCTTTCGCTATCCGGTCAATCTTCGGTCCGCCCGGATAGCCCAGACCGATCGCGCGCGCCACTTTATCGTACGCTTCTCCCGCAGCGTCATCTCTTGTACGCCCGAGAATCTCGTATTTGCCATATTCCCGCACGCAGACCAGATGCGTATGTCCGCCGGACGCAACAAGACACAGAAACGGCGGTTCCAGATCCGGATGCTCGATATAATTTGCCGAAATATGTCCTTCAATATGATGAACTCCGACAAGCGGAAGATGCCTTGCGAATGCAATAGCCTTCGCCTCTGCAACACCAACCAGAAGAGCGCCGACAAGCCCCGGGCCGTAGGTCACGCCCACCACATCTATATCATCCAGTGTCACGTCCGCTTCTTTTAGTGCTTCTTCGATAACCTGGTTAATCTTCTCAATATGCTTTCTCGATGCAATCTCAGGGACCACTCCGCCATACAGCTTATGCAGGTCAATCTGGGATGAAATGATGTTTGACAACACCTCTCTGCCATTGTGTACAACCGCGGCTGCCGTCTCATCACAGGAGCTCTCGATCGCAAGGATATTCAGATCTCTGATTTCTTTCATGTCACGCCTCTCAATCTTCAAACATCAGTTCCGCCGACATTCCGTCTTTTCCCGCCTTTGCCGCCGGAAATATTTTCCGCACGTCATCCATGTACGGTTCCGGCCTTGTCAGGGACGGGCTGTAATGTGTCAGCCACATTTCTTTCACCTGCGCCGTACGCGCAAGCTCTGCCGCCTCATAAAACGTCATATGCTTATACTCCGACGCCTTTGCGGCTTTGTCTTTGTCTCCATACATCCCCTCACAGATAAACAGATCCGACTTTTCGGCATTCCGGCGGATAGAGTCTGTAGGACGCGTATCCGTCGTATAAGTCAGTTTAATTCCTTTGCGGGGAGGGCCTAATACCATATCCGGGGTAAAATGCCCGTCTTCGTTGTCAATCGTCTCACCGCCCTGCAGACGACTCCAGTATTTCAGCGGGATATCCCGCTCTTTCGCCTTTGTGGCGTCAAACTTGCCTGCCCGGTCGATTTCCATCGTATATCCGTAACATAGTACATTGTGGTTGACACGGAAAGCTTTGATACGGTAGCCGTTCATCTCAAACGTCTGCTCCGCGCCCTGAATCTCTTTATATATGATCGGGAACGGAAGTTCCGGTGCGATCACACGAAGACAGCCCACTACGCGTTCCAGACCTTTTGGTCCGATCATCGTCAGGGGTTCGGTTCTGTCTGCATTTCCCATGGTAAGAAGCAGACCAGGGAGCCCGCTGATATGGTCTCCGTGATAGTGGGTAAAACAGATAACATCAATAGGTTTGAAGCTCCATCCTTTTTCTTTTAACGCAATCTGGGTGCCCTCGCCGCAGTCAATGAGCATGCTGCTGCCGTTGAAACGGGTCATCAGCGCTGTGAGATAGCGGTAAGGGAGCGGCATCATGCCTCCGCACCCAAGCAAACAAACGTCTAACATATCTCTCCTCTGCCTTATTCCTCAATATCTGCCGGCAGCCGAAAGGAAGAGAGAAGCTTGTCATAGCACGACTCACACAGATCGAAACTGTGTTTCTCTCCGTCTTTGTCCGAAAAATATCCCCACGTATAATCCACGCTGAAAACACCTTCTCTGGGGGTTCCGTCTACAACATTGATCTCTTTCCCGCACTGATTGCAGATGATCTTATTTATTTCTTTTGTCTCTTTTAATTGATACTGGCGCATACAATCTCCTCCTGCGTCTCTGTCTGTCCCGGCAAGGACTCCGGACAGCAGCAGACAGTTTTTTTCTTTTTGTCACGCCTATATTATATCGGAGCGGCAGATTGTTTCCTAGTGGGAACTGCTGCCGCTGTTATGCGTTGATTTCCAGTTCTCT
>DWWI01000086.1 GCA_019119745.1 Candidatus Mediterraneibacter gallistercoris
GATACCGGAGAGATCGCAGGTCTGTATATCCTGCATCCGAATAATATCGGACGCTGCGGGCATATCTGCAATGCCAGCTATGCTGTGCGAAGAGACCTGCGGGGACAGCACACTGGAGAAAAACTGGTGACACACTGCATGCAGAAAGGAAAGGAACTAGGCTTTCGCATCCTGCAGTTTAACGCAGTGGTCGCCTCAAACAGATATGCACTGAGACTGTATGAGAAGCTTGGTTTTATCCGGCTTGGAACTATCCCCGGCGGCTTTCTTATGAAAGACGGGCATTATGAAGATATCATTCTGCATTATCGTGTACTGTAAAATTCCGATTTATATCTATAGACCCAGATTTTTAAATGCTTCGGCAAATGCATTATTGATCGGCTCATTCGCCTCTTTTGCCTGCTTTCTCATATAAGCAGCCACATCCCGTTTATTTGCGCTTTTTCCTTCTTTTTTCTTTCTCTCCTGAAAAGAGGATAGCTTTTCCTTGTGACCGCAGGAGCAGACGAATCTCTGAGCGTCGCCTTTTCCGACAAGTTCCATTTTTTTATGGCAGACAGGGCAGCGGGCGTTGGTGCGTCTGGAGATTGTCTCGCGATAGCCGCATTCTCTGTCCTGACACACGAGCATCTTCCCGTGTTTTCCGTTTACTTCAAGCATCAGTTTGCCGCACTGCGGGCACTTGTGGCGGGTCAGATTGTCATGACGGAATGTGCCGCCTGCATTTTTGATCTGGCTGATCAATGATTTTGTGTAATTCTCGATCTCCGCCATGAATTTGTTCTGCGATTCTTTCCCCTGTGCTATGGATTTGAGCCTGAGTTCCCACTGCGCGGTGAGTTCAGGACTTTTGAGATCCGGAGGCACAAGGGATAAGAGCTGTTTCCCCTTGGACGTAATATGGATCTCTGCGCCTTTCTTTTCCATGAGGAAACTTCCGAAGAGCTTCTCGATGATATCGGCGCGGGTCGCGACAGTCCCGAGGCCGCCGGTCTCGCCCAGGGCGCGTGCCAGAGTCTGGTCTTTATGCTGCATATACCGCGCAGGATTCTCCATCGCCGCGATCAGTGTGCCTTCTGTAAAATAAGCCGGCGGTTTTGTCTTCCCTTCCGTGATCGACAGAGAGGTGACGGGAAGTTCGGTGCCCTCGCTGACATCAGGCCATGTGGTGTCTGTCAGTGAAGAACTGCCTGTGCTGCCGCTAGTGTCCGCGGTATCTTCATCTTCAAGATCCTCCCAGTCTGCATCATAGATCTCACGCCACCCGGTTTTCAGGATACGGCTGCCTTTTGCCCGGAAAGTCTCTTTCCCGATCATTCCGGTCAGGGAAATCTCTTCATACTCACAGGCAGGAGACAGAACAGCAAGGAACCGGCGGACAACGAGATCATATATTTTGCGTTCCTCATTTGACATATGTTCGAGCTGGACGAACTGCTCGGTTGGGATGATCGCGTGATGGTCCGATACTTTCGCATTGTTTACAAAGGATTTGTCAGCTTTGATCTCATGCATGGAGAGCCGTGATGCCGCCTTGCGGTAAGGACCGACAGCACAGGCTTTCAGGCGTTCCCTCAAGGTCCCGGTCATATCGGTGGTGAGATAGCGTGAATCGGTCCGAGGGTAGGTGAGCACCTTGTGGTTTTCGTAAAGGCGCTGCATGATATTTAATGTCTGTTTTGCCGAATATCCGTATCGCTGGTTCGCTTCTCTCTGCAGTGCAGTCAGATCATATAGAGCAGGAGAAAAGGTCTTCTTTGTCTTCTTCTTTACCTCTGTAATCCTGATCTTTTGTGCCGCGTTTTTGTAAATTGATTCGATTCTGGATTTATCAAACGTGCGGCCGGAGTTATTCTTTGCATCTGTCCAAATGAATGAAATCCCTTTTGCGACTGCTCTGAGTCCATAATATGGCTTCGGAATAAACTTTTTGATTTCTTCTTCCCGAGAAGCAATCATTGCCAGCGTGGGCGTCTGCACTCTTCCGCAGGAGAGCTGGGCATTGTATTTACATGTGAGCGCACGGGTGGCGTTGATCCCGACTTCCCAGTCAGCCTCCGCACGGGCTACTGCGGCGTGATACAGATTTTCATAATCTTTGCCCGGACGCAAATGTGAAAATCCCTCCCGGATCGCCTTGTCAGTTACCGAGGAGATCCAGAGACGCTTCAGTGGTTTTTTATTTCCGGCTTTCTCCAGAATCCAGCGGGCGACGAGTTCACCTTCACGTCCGGCATCGGTTGCGATGATGATATCTGAAATATCTTTCCGGAAAATCTGTTCCTTGACGGCGTGGTACTGTTTTGAAGTCTGCCTGATCACGACCAGTTTCCAGCGGTCGGGAAGCATGGGGAGAGTGTCCAGCCGCCACGTCTTATACTGTTCACCGTACTCTTCCGGGTCTGCGAGTGTGACAAGGTGTCCCAGAGCCCACGTGACGACGTAATCTTTTCCTTCCATATAAGAATTATTCTTTTTGCCGCATCCGAGCACCCGGGCAATATCGCGCGCGACAGAGGGTTTTTCTGCAATAACAAGATGTTTCATGTAAATTTCTCCGTTTCTATTTATTTGATATTATACACTATGGAAACCTTTTCCTATGATTTCGCTCGTGTTCGAGATCAGGATAAAAGCTTCCGGATCGTTCTGCCGGATATAATTTCTGAGCCGGACAGCCTGCACCCGGTTGAGTGCCGTGAAAATGATATATTTATCCTTGCCGGAGTACGCTCCCTTGGCATGGCACACGCTGGCGCTTCTGTTCAGGGTGTGTACGATAAAGTCGCAGATCGGTTCCGGGTGATCACATACTACATTAAAGTATTTTGACAGATTGAAACTCTCGATAAAGGTGTCGATCATAAAGGAACGGATCGCAAGACCCAGAACCGAATAAAGCCCTGTTTCAACATCGAAGATGAAGAAACCTGCCGCAGTGATCACTGCATCGGATATCATGAGAGCACGTCCGATGTCGAAACTGGAATATTTCTTCAGGATCATGGCTATGATATCCGTACCGCCGCTGGAAGCACCGATATTAAACAGGATTGCGGAGCCAAGGGCAGGAAGCGCGATGGCAAAACATAATTCCAGCATGGGCTGCTCCGTGAGAGGACCGTTCATAGGCCAGATTCTTTCCATAGCGGAAAGCGCCACTGAGAGAAGAATACTGCAGTATGCGGTTTTGGCGGCAAATTTTCTGCCGAGGACGATAAGACCGATCAGAAGCAGGATCATACTCATGACAAGGTTAAAGTCACTGGCTGAGATAAGTCCCGTTTTTGCCACCAGAACTGCAAGACCTGTGATTCCGCCGAATGTAAAGTTGTTTGTAAATTTGAAGAAGTAAGTTCCGAATGCAATGAGAAGTGTGCTGAATGTCAGCAGAAAAAAATATTTAACTTTTTCTTTCATTATTTTATTCCCCTCCTTTGGCGCGGTACGGTCTGAGATTTTTTTATGCCTCTATCCGAATTGTAATCTCTGGAAAATGAAAAGTCAACGCATTAAGAAGATAGGGCGGGGAATAATAAATCCTCAGAAAAGGACGGGAAAAGGAGCGTGATAAAGTTGGAGCAGCTGGATGCAGAACTGCCGATCCGGGATATATTTGCAAGAGAGATTTTTGACTGTGACGGGAACCTGACTGTGGAGACAGAAGTGCTGGCGGGAGAGGGAATCGTAGGCAGGGTATCGGTTCCGTCAGGGGCGGATACAGGGGCAGAAAAAGCCGTTGAGATCATAAATACACATATTGCACAGGAGCTTATCGGACGGAATGTGTTTGATCAGAAAGAAATTGACAAAGCGCTGATACGGCTGGACGGAACAAAAGACAAGAGTGCACTGGGGACCCGGGCGGTCTTCAGTGTATCCGCTGCCGCCGCAAAAGCCGCTGCAGCAGCGCTTAAGCTGCCTTTATATCGTTATCTGGGCGGAGTGCAGGCAAAGAGTATTCCGGTGCCGGAGGTAAATGCGGCGGCCGGAGTATTTCTTATCCCGGCAGACGGGCTTCCGCTTCGTTCGCAGGTTAAAATGTGTATGGAAATCAGCCGGTTGACCGGAACGGTATCTTCTGATATCAGGGAAATGCTGAACAAAATGGTAAGAGCTGCTGAGCGGGCCGGGGTTCAGGCGGGAAAAGACATGGCTTTCGGGCTGAACGCATCAGCTTTTCAATGGTATGACCGTGAACGGAAATGTTACAGATTCCCGTATGAGGGTGGAACGAAAGAGCGGGATGTGTGCAGGACGTCGAAGGAAGTGACAGCCTACTATGAAGAGCTGACAGAGGAATTTCCTGTATCGTCCATTGAAGATCCGCTGGACTGCGAAGACTGGAACGGCTGGGTGCAGATAACGGAAACCCTTGGCGACAGGATACAGCTTGCAGGGGATGCATTGTTCCGCTCAGACCCCGGACGTCTTGAAAAAGGAATAAAGGCGGGGGCGGCAAATGCTGTAGTGGTAAGAGCAGGACAGGGAGGAACTCTGACCGAACTGGCCGATCTGATAAAAAAAGCGCAGGAAGCCGGCTACAGTGTAACTATCGGAAGCAATACCGGAGAAACGGCGGACAGCCTGAACGCCGATCTTGCTGTTGCCTTTCGCGCCGCGCGGCTCCGGGGAGGTTATCCCCGTTATATGGAGAAATATAACCGGCTTCTTCGGATTGAGGAGAAGATAAGAGAAATCAGTTGACAATAAATAAGACGTCTCGTATTATTGTATTAAATAGATAGTACAAAATGCGGGGCGTTTTTCAGACATAGGAAGAAGCGATGTGATAAGACCGCATGAATACGGAACGGGGGAAGATAAGATGCAGGAACATTTGCGGTATGAGAAACTTTCAAAACGGGCGTTGTACTGTATGTATACGGCTGGCGCTGCTGGAGGGGTGATCGCGCTGGTGATCATCGGAGCTGTTGACTATTTCTGGATTTTTCCTGAAGATATTACTGCTGGTAAGTGGATCTCGATGATCCTCGCGGTTCTGATTCTTGCTGATGTACTGATCAGCCCTTATTTCAGATATCACAGATACCGCTACAGCATTAATGAAGAATATATTGACATCATCGAGGGATACCTGTTTGTGAAACGGAATATAGTTCCCATTGAGAGAATACATAAGATTCAGACGAAGAAAGGACCGATCGATCAGATATTCCGGGTGGCTAAGGTGATTGTGACAACCGGGGGCGGAGATGTGACCATTTCATTTCTGGAGGATGAAAGGGCGGAGCAAATAGCAGACAGCTTAAGAAAACGGATCAATGAGATCGTGTCGGAACAGAGAGAACAGGACGGTCAGGAAGAAGAGTACGGACGAGAATGAGGCCGCATGAGGCATGCGGACAGAAGGGAAATGAAAAAATGAAAGAGAATGAGATGAGACAGGGCAGGAGATTCCGCAATCATATTTCAATCATTCTGGAACAGACAGGTGCAGTGATCGCGGCTGTTTTCGTGCTCATTGTCACGCAGTTATTTCAGAGCATAGACGAGCTTACGGAATCGGATCTTTCTTTTATTACGAGTAAGGGATTTCTGATCTTGATCGGAGTGATCACCCTTCTGGCGGTCAGTCTGACCGGGCAGGTGCTTGTCTGGGCGAGAACGTATATATCTATCGAAGAAAATGCCATTGTGATAGAAAAGGGCAGAGTCAACAAAAAGAAAAATACGATCGGCATACGGAATATTTCTAATATCAATCTGGAACAGAACCTGATCGAGATGCTGTTCGGAACCTGCAAGGTGAAACTGGACACGAACAGCCGGTCCACAGCGGACAGCACGGATGTAAAGATCGTGCTGAAGAAATCCGACGCACTCTGGTTCCAGCAGGAAGTTACGAGAAAGATGGAAGAGGCTTGCGGGATTACAGCCGGAAACAGCGGCACGACAGGTACGTCCGCATATGCAGGGGATGCTGTACATAGTGTATATCCCGCTATGGGAGAACCGGCGGACTGCGATGTGCACGCCGGGATCGCTGATATCCTTCAACACGGCTTCTATTCGATCAGTATTCTGTCAGTGATTATTTTTCTTCTTGTTATCACAGGAACTGTAATAAGCGTGGCAGAGGTGCTCGGGCGTGCGGATATGACTGCTTCTCTGGCGGGAGCGGCAGCGGGGATTCTGGTGGCGGTCTTTATTATATTGTCCACACTCTGGGATACGGTAAAAGATTTTGTCAGGTATTATGATTTCCGGGCAAAGCGTCTGGGTGATAAGATCTATATTAAGTATGGATTCTTCAAGAAGGTTGAGTATACGATTCCCGTGGATAAGATACAGGCGCTGAAAATCCGTCAGTCCTTCCTCGCAAGGATCGGACACCGGTATATGGCGGAGATTGTCAATGTAGGAATAGGAGACGACAAGGAGGAACAGCATTCGTTTCTTGTTCTTTACTGTACAGAAGAAAAGCTGGCGGAAAAGCTCTCTCTGCTTCTTCCGGAGTTCGCCTCTTCAGTGGAGCAGCCGGTAGAAAATCTGCCTGTTTCGGTATGGGCGGCATGGACAGTTCCGGCGGCACTTTATATCATTTTTGCAGCAGCAGGAGCGCTCGTGTGCAGCGCTCTGGCGGAAGACAAATACCTTCCGCATATCTGGGGTACTGCGGCGGCTCTGGTCATAATGCTGTTTGCCGGCATGGCGCTGAAATACCATACTGCCGGAGTCGGGGCGGACGACAGGTATTTAAAGATTGCCGGAGGATATTTTGCCATGCAGTATCTTACCGTACGATACCGGAATATCCAGTACGTAGAATTTTCCCAGAACTTTATCGCACGGGCCTTCGGGATAAAGAAAGGCGAGATCCATCTGCTGGCATCCTCGGCAAATACGACTCATACAATACCATATTTCAGCGGAGACAAGGATGAGTTTATAAAAAGAAAAATGCTTCACTTTTAAACTCCTTCGGTTAGTGTTATACTAATAGAGCGGCTCACAGTATGCTGACGCCTGACGGCGGCCGGCAGTGTGATCCGCTCTTTCAACACAGCAGAGAAGCGGATCTTAAATATCCGCTATATAGGAAAATAATGGCAAGGAGATATGAGTATGAGCATATATGATCTGACAGCATATGAAGTGATACAGGACAAGGATTTATCCGATCTGAAGTCCCATGGTGTCCTTCTGAAACATAAGAAAAGCGGGGCGCGTGTGCTGCTGATGAAGAACGATGATGAGAATAAAGTATTCTCTATCGGCTTCCGCACACCGCCGTCTGACAGTACGGGAGTGCCGCACATTATGGAACATTCCGTACTTTGCGGTTCAAGGGAATTCCCGGTAAAGGATCCGTTTGTAGAACTTGTGAAAGGTTCCCTTAATACATTTTTAAATGCCATGACTTATCCGGATAAGACTGTATATCCGGTGGCGAGCTGTAATGACAAGGATTTCCAGAACCTGATGCACGTATATATGGATGCGGTATTTTATCCGAATATATATCAGAGCGACAAGACGTTCCGTCAGGAGGGCTGGAGCTATCATCTGGATGATCCGGACGGAGAACTTACGCTGTCAGGCGTTGTTTACAACGAGATGAAAGGAGCTTTTTCCTCACCCGAAGGTGTGCTGGACCGTGTGATCCTCAATTCCCTTTTCCCGGATACATCCTATGCAAATGAATCCGGCGGAGACCCGGAGGTGATCCCGGAGCTTACCTATGAGCAGTTCCTTGATTTCCACAGGAAATATTATCATCCGTCCAACAGCTATATTTATCTTTACGGAGATATAGACATGGAAGAGAAGCTGAGATGGCTGGATGAAAAATATCTCTCGGCTTTCGATCAGATCGATGTGGACTCTGAGATCAGGTATCAGCAGCCATTCACAGAGATGAAAGAGGTCGTACAGGAATATTCCATAGCAAGCGATGAAAATATTTCCGATAATACTTATCTTTCCTACAATAAGGTGATCGGAACATCTCTGGACGAAAAGCTGTATCTGGCATTTCAGATCCTTGACTATGCACTCCTGAGCGCTCCGGGCGCGCCGCTTAAGAAAGCTCTTCTGGATGCAGGAATCGGCAAAGACATCATGGGCTCTTACGACAACGGCGTGTACCAGCCGATCTTCTCCGTGATCGCGAAGAACGCCAATATGGAGCAGCAGGAAGAGTTTATCCGTGTGATCGAGGACACGCTGAAAAATATTGCCGCAAACGGCATCGACCGGAAGGCACTGCGCGCTGGGATCAATTACCATGAATTCCGTTTCCGTGAGGCTGACTTCGGAAACTATCCGAGAGGGCTTATGTACGGCCTGCAGCTTTACGACAGCTGGCTCTACGACGAGGAGAAGCCGTTCATCCACATGGAGGCAATCCCCACATTTGAGTTCCTGAAGAGTCAGGTGGAGACAGGATATTTTGAAAATCTGATACAGACTTACCTTCTTGATAACACACACGGTTCTATCGTGATCATCCGTCCGGAGCAGGGACGTACTGCAAGGATGGACCGCGAGCTTGCGGAAAAACTGCAGTCTTATAAAGACAGCCTGTCCCCGGAAGAAGTACAGAAGCTTGTGCGGGATACGAAGGAGCTTGAGGCATATCAGGAGGAAGAATCAGCCCCGGAAGATCTGGAGAAGATCCCGGTATTGAAGCGGGAGGATATTTCCAGAGCGATTGCACCAATCTATAATGATGAAAAAGAGATCGGCGGTGTGAAGATGGTGCACCACAACGTGGAGACGAACGGCATCGGGTATGTAACATTGATGTTCGATCTCTCCGGTATCAAAGAAGAGAAACTTCCTTATGTGGGAATCCTTCAGAGTGTGCTTGGTATTATCGATACGACAAATTATGAATACGGCGAGCTGTTTAATGAGATCAATGTTCACACCGGCGGTATCGGCACATCTCTGGAGCTTTACACAGATGTGACAAAAGTAAAAGAAAAAGAGTTCCGCGCTACATTTGAGATGAAAGGAAAAGCACTGTACCCGAAGATGGATGTGCTGCTCTCCATGATGCGGGAAATCCTTATGGAGTCAAAACTGGACGACGAGAAGAGGCTCAAAGAAATCCTTGCAATGCTGAAATCCCGCCTGCAGATGTCCTTCCTCTCATCAGGACATACGACAGCGGCACTCCGGTCTCTGTCGTACACTTCACCGATCGCCAAGTTTAAAGACGATACGGACGGGATCGGCTATTATGAAGTAGTCAAAGAGATTGAGGAAGACTTTGAGGGGCATAAGGAAGAACTGATCCGCAGCCTGAAAGCGATCGCGGCAAAAATCTTCCGCGCAGACAATATGATGGTAAGCTATACGTCATCGGAAGAAGGACTCGAACCGATGGGAAAAGCATTTTCCGCAGTTTGCAGCAGGCTTCATGATGCTGCGGATGCGGGAGCGGACGCAGATGCAGCAGGCACAGATGAGGTATCCGGGCCGTGCATCCTTCACTGCAGGAAGCGCAACGAGGGCTTCAAGACATCCTCGAAAGTGCAGTATGTGGCAAGAACAGGAAACTTTATCGACGGCGGCGCTGAGTATACCGGAGCGCTTCAGATACTGAAAGTCATCTTAAGCTATGATTATCTGTGGCAGAATATCCGCGTAAAAGGCGGAGCATACGGCTGCATGAGCAACTTTAACCGGATCGGGGAGGGATATCTTATCTCTTACAGGGATCCGAATCTGAAAAAGACAATGGAAATCTATGAGGGCGTTGTAGATTATCTGAAAAACTTTAATGTGAGCGACCGCGATATGAACAAATTCATTATCGGTACGATCAGTAATATCGATCGCCCGATGAATCCGTCTGCAAAAGGCAGCCGTTCCATGAACCTGTATATGAACCGTGTCACGGAGGATATGATCCGCACGGAGCGCTCACAGATCCTTGACGCAGATCAGGCAGATATCCGGGAACTTGCGAAAGTGCTTGAGGCGATGCTGAAAGAGCATTCACTCTGCGTGATCGGAAGCGAAGAGAAGATCGAAGAGAACAAAGAAATGTTCATGGAAGTGAAGACATTAAGCTGAAATGTGAAAAAAGTGTGAACGGGGACGTAGTAAAACCCAACTTTACTACGTCCCCAATGAAGAGGAGTATGTATGAAAGATAATTTTAAATCCGGTTTTGTCACTCTGATCGGCAGACCGAACGTAGGAAAGTCTACCCTGATGAACCATCTGATCGGACAGAAGATCGCGATCACATCGAATAAACCGCAGACAACGCGGAACCGTATCCAGACCGTTCTTACAACGGAGGACGGCCAGATCGTGTTTGTTGATACGCCAGGGATCCACAAGGCGAAGAACAAGCTTGGCGAATATATGGTAAATATAGCCGAGCGCTCTTTGAATGAAGTGGATGTGGTGCTCTGGCTTGTGGAGCCGACCACGTTTATCGGAGCCGGAGAACGGCACATCATCGATCAGCTTAAGAGAGTAAAGACGCCGGTCATCCTTGTGATCAACAAGATTGATATGGTGAAGAAAGAGGATCTGCTTCCGGCTATTGATACATACCGGAAGGAATATGACTTCGCGGATATCGTGCCGGTGTCGGCAAGGAGCGGAGACAATACGGATGAGCTTGTTAAAGTGATTCTGAAATACCTTCCTTACGGTCCTCAGTT
>DWWI01000087.1 GCA_019119745.1 Candidatus Mediterraneibacter gallistercoris
GGGTGATCCGTACCTATATCGAGACACTGCTTGAAATGCCGTGGGACAAGGCGGCAAAAGATAATAACGATATCGAATATGCGAAAAAAGTGCTTGATGAAGATCATTACGGACTTGAGCAGGTCAAGGAACGTATTCTGGAATTCCTTGCGGTACGTACTCTGACAAAGAAGGGCGACAGTCCGATCCTTTGCCTTGTAGGACCGCCGGGAACCGGAAAGACTTCTATTGCAAAGTCTCTTGCCCGGGCAATGAAGAAACCATATGTTCGTATTTCTCTGGGCGGCGTGAGGGATGAAGCCGAGATCCGGGGACACAGGAAAACATATGTAGGCGCGATGCCGGGAAGGATCGCAAACGGTATCCGGACTGCCGGAGTAAAAAATCCGGTCATGCTTCTGGATGAAATCGATAAAGTCAGCACAGACTATAAGGGAGATACATTCTCAGCGCTTCTCGAGGTACTTGACGGAGAGCAGAACAGCAAATTCCGGGATCATTATCTTGAAGTTCCTCTGGATCTGTCGGAAGTAATGTTTATTACCACGGCGAACACTCTGCAGACGATTCCCAGACCGCTGCTTGACCGTATGGAAGTGATCGAGATCAGCAGTTATACGGAGAATGAGAAACTGCATATCGCCCTGGAACATCTGATACCGAAACAACTGGAAAAGAACGGCCTTACACCGGAGCAGCTCACATTCAGCAGACATGCGATCTGGAAAATGGCCCGCAATTACACGAAGGAAGCGGGCGTGCGCCAGCTTGAGCGCGAGATCGGAAATGTGTGCAGGAAAGCTGCAAAGGAGATTCTGACCACAGAGCGGAAAAAGATCAGTGTTACAGACCGTAATATCCATAAATTCCTCGGAAAGGAAAAATATACATACCAGATGGCGAATCCGGCTTCGGAAGTGGGCATCGTGAGAGGTCTGGCATGGACAAGCGTCGGCGGAGATACACTTCAGATTGAAGTCAATGTAATGCCGGGCAGCGGTGAACTGATGCTGACAGGACAGCTCGGCGACGTGATGAAGGAATCTGCAAGAGCAGGAATCAGTTATATCCGTTCTGTCAGCAGCAGATATGATATAGCAGACGACTTCTTTGAGAAGCACGATATTCATGTCCATATACCGGAAGGGGCAGTGCCGAAAGACGGTCCGTCCGCAGGTATCACTATGGCGACAGCCATGCTGTCTGCCGTGACAGAGAAAAAAGTGCGGGCAGACCTCGCGATGACAGGCGAGATTACGCTCAGGGGACGTGTGCTTCCGATCGGAGGGTTAAAAGAGAAGCTGCTCGCGGCAAAGAGTGCCGGAATCACTACGGTGCTTGTACCGAAAGAAAATGTGGCGGACGTGGAGGAACTCTCTGCCGAGATCACAAAAGGTCTGGAGATCATACCGATAGAAAATATGGATGAAGTGCTGGAAAAAGCACTGACAGGAGAATGATATGGTAATCAGAAGTATTAATCTGGAGACAGTGTGCGGGATCACAAGCACTCTGCCTGTAAATGATAAACCGGAGGTTGCGTTTGCGGGAAAGTCGAATGTCGGAAAATCTTCCCTGATCAATGCGCTCATGAACCGGAAGTCTTACGCACGCATTTCGGCAACGCCGGGAAAAACGCAGACGATCAATTTCTATAATATTAATGACGAGCTCTATCTGGTGGATCTGCCGGGATACGGGTATGCCAGAGTGTCGGAAAAAGAGAAAGAGCAGTGGGGGAAGATGATCGAGAGGTATCTGCACAGCTCCGCGCAGCTCAAGGCAGTATTTCTTCTCATCGACATCAGGCATGCCCCTTCAGCCAATGACAAGATGATGTACCAGTGGGTGATAGAACAGGGATACCAGCCGGTTATTATTGCGACAAAGCTTGACAAAATAAAGCGTTCACAGGTACAGAAACATGTTAAAATGTTAAAAGAAGGTCTTTCCCTCGTCCCGGGGACAAAAGTAATTCCGTTTTCATCGACGACGAAACAGGGACGGGATGAGATATGGGAACTGATTGAAACAGAATGTTTTGGAATAACCGTGGAGGAACAGGATGGAGAATAATCGTCCGTACTGGCAGGTGGCAATACGACTGCTGTTCAGTCTCCTTGCCACTGCCGCGTTTGTGGTCATAGGATGGAATCTGCTGCGGTTTCTTATGCCGTTTGTCATAGGATGGATTATCGCAGCTATTGCGGCCCCGCTTGTCAACTGGCTTGAAAAGCGGCTGAAGATTGTGAAAAAGCTGGGGTCAGCTCTTATCGTTATACTGGTGCTTGCCGCCATCATACTGGTGATTTATTTCGGAATCAGCCGTCTTGTGGCCGAGATCAGCGACCTGATCAGGAATTTCCCTGAAATGTATGCACAGCTGGAAATCGGATTGCGGCAGATAGGGGATACGCTTTCGGGTATCTTTGATCGTCTGCCGTCCGGAATTCAGAGCGGCTGGAATGCAGTGGTGAAGAATCTTGACCAGTATATGGGTAACCTTGTATCCAATATCAGCGAGCCGACTGTGACTGCCGCGGGCAATATAGCGAAACAGGTGCCCTCATATCTGATCAGTTTCCTCGTGTCGGTACTGTCAGCGTATTTTTTTATCGTACAGCGCGAGGAAGTGCTGAACTGGCTGAAGAAAGTTTCGCCCAAATCCGTGCAGAAACGGATGATACTTGTGATCGACAATCTGCGCTATGCTGTGGGCGGATATTTTAAAGCCCAGTTTAAGATCATGGCGATCGTGTTTGTAATTCTCCTTGTGGGGCTGGGAATTCTCAATACGGGATACTTCGTTCTTGTGGCATTCCTGATCGCCTTCCTCGACTTCCTGCCATTTTTTGGAACAGGAACAGCGATGATTCCGTGGGCCGTCTATAAATTCTTTATGGGTGATTATAAGATGACAGTCGCTCTTATAGTGATCTATGTGATCACACAGGCGGTTCATCAGCTGCTCCAGCCGAAACTCGTAGGTGACAGCGTGGGCCTGAATCCGCTGGTCACACTCGTTCTGCTCTATATCGGCTACCGTATGGGCGGCATCCTCTGGATGATCCTGGCCGTGCCGATCGGCATGGTGCTTATCAATATGTGCCAGGCCGGGGCGTTTGACTATATTTTTGATGATGTAAAGATACTTGTGGGCGGAATCCTGGGACTGAAGGAAGAGCCAAAAGAACATTGAAAAAGTATCGAGGGTATGGTATTATGATTAAGGGTGAAATTCCCTGTATATGAAAGAAGAAAAGACAGAATAATTTATAATGATCACAGGAGGTATCAGGTTATGAAAAAATATGTATGTGACGTATGCGGATACATTTACGATGAAGCGGCAGGAGATCCGGATAACGGTATCGAGCCCGGCACAAAATGGGAAGACGTTCCGGATGATTTCCTCTGTCCGCTGTGTGGAGTGGGAAAAGACCAGTTTTCAGAAGTTGAATAACCCACTTGATCAGATGAAGTAAAACTGCCGCCCACGGCCTTTCAGGAGGAGTGGGACGGCAGTTTTTTTAATAATTATGAAAGGAAAAGCAAAATATGGACAGATATGATGTGATCATAATAGGAGCCGGACCGGGAGGGATATTTGCGGCGTATGAGCTGATGCAGAAGGCGCCGCAGCTCAAAGTGGCTGTATTTGAATCCGGGAATCCCCTGGAGAAAAGAAAATGCCCGATTGACGGAAAGAAAGTAAAGAGCTGTATCAACTGCAAGACATGCGCGATCATGAGCGGTTTCGGCGGAGCTGGTGCATTTTCGGATGGAAAATATAATATCACCAATGACTTTGGAGGCACGCTTTACGAATATATTGGGAAGGATACAGCAATTGATCTGATGCACTATGTCGATGAGATTAATGTGAGATACGGCGGCGAGGGCACAAAGATGTACTCTACTGCAGGTACAAAATTCAAGAAGCTGTGTATGCAGAATAAGCTTAAACTGCTGGATGCGTCGGTGCGTCACCTGGGCACGGACATCAATTATATCGTTCTGGAGAATATGTTCGATGAGCTGAAAGAAAAGGTTGAGTTCCACTTTAACAGTCATGTGGATAATCTGGAGATTGACGGCGACGGCTATAAAGTGACGTGCGCGGGTCAGGTTTATGAGTGCGGCAGATGTATCGTATCCGTAGGCAGGAGTGGAAGCAAATGGATGGAAAAAATCTGTGAAGGGCTGGACATACCTACCAAATCAAACCGTGTGGATATCGGCGTGCGGGTTGAGCTTCCGGCCGTGATATTTTCCCATCTGACCGATGAACTTTATGAGAGCAAGATCGTGTACCGTACGGAGAAATTTGAGGACAAGGTAAGGACATTCTGTATGAATCCATACGGTATCGTGGTAAATGAAAATACAAACGGAATCGTCACAGTAAACGGCCACAGTTATGAAGATCCGAAGAAGCAGACAGAAAATACAAACTTCGCCCTGCTGGTGGAGAAACATTTTTCTGAGCCTTTCAAGGACAGCAACGGGTATGGGGAGAGCATCGCAAGACTTTCCAATATGCTCGGCGGCGGAGTGATGGTTCAGAGATTCGGCGATCTGATCCGCGGCAGGAGAAGTACGGCAAAGAGGATCGAAGAAGGATTTGTGCGGCCTACACTTTCTGCAGAACCGGGAGATCTGAGCCTTGTGCTTCCGAAGCGTATTCTTGACGGCATCATTGAGATGGTGTATGCGCTTGATAAGATCGCGCCGGGAACAGCGAACGACGATACACTGCTCTATGGAGTGGAAGTAAAATTCTATAATATGGAAGTTCAGCTGAACGAGCATCTGGAGACAATACACAAAGGGCTTTACGTAATCGGAGACGGAAGCGGAGTGACACACTCTCTGTCCCATGCGTCGGCCAGCGGTGTATATGTCGCAAGAGAGATTGCGGGTGAATAAGAGGCAGTATAGGAGGGCAGTGATGAAACTGACAATGCTGGGAACAGGAAATGCCGTCGTGACAAATTGTTATAATACATGCTTTGTGCTCAGCGATGATGGAAAGTACTTCCTTGTGGACGGCGGAGGCGGAAACGGTATTCTCAGCCGGATGAAAGATGCCGGCATTGACTGGCATGATATCCATGATATCTTTGTGACGCATAAGCATATGGACCACATTCTGGGTGTGATGTGGGTGATCCGTATGATCACTCAGGCGATGAAACGGGATGCTTATGAAGGCGAAGTCAGGATATACGGACATAAAAAAGTATTGTGCATTCTTGATGATATGTCCCATATGCTGCTTTCGAAAAAGGAGGCGGAACTTGTAGGAAACAGGATTCTTTTTGTCCCGGTATCAGACGGCGATGTATGCGAGATTATCGGACATAAAACAACTTTCTTTAATATACACTCATCAAAAACGAAACAGCATGGGTTTACTATGTATCTGAACCGTACGGACAAACTGAGCTGCTGCGGAGATGAACCGTATAATGATACGGAACGCATGTATGTACAGGGAAGTAAATGGCTGCTCCATGAGGCATTCTGCCTTGCTTCCGATGCAGAGCATTATGCGCCGTACGAGAAACATCATTCCACAGTAAAAGATGCATGTACTGCGGCAGAGAAGCTGCATGTGGAAAACCTGATTCTGTATCATACGGAAGATTCGGATATGGGCACAAGAAAAGAAAGATATACTGCTGAAGGAAAGCGGTATTACAAAGGGAATCTGTATGTGCCGGATGATCTGGAGACGATTGATATAAGCTGAAATCAGGAAAACGTAGGCATATATTCGATAGAAAAGAATAGCAGGCCGCCGGGAAATGTGATAGAATACCCCTTATATGAAATGAGGCGATATCACTATGATAAAATTACTTGCAGTTGATATGGACGGCACCTGTCTTGACGGACGGAGCCGTATGACGGACAGAACACTTCAGGCCTTGAGAAAAGCAGCGGAGAAGGGAGTTGTTATAGTACCGACTACCGGGCGGAATCTGGAATGTATACCCCACCGGCTGGCGGCGGGGACACTTCGCACAACTGGGACTTCTGATGATCATGCGAATAAAGGGCTGTTTCGTTATGTGATCAGCTCAAACGGAGCAAGAGTGACGGACATCCGGAACAGAAAAACAATTTTCCGGGCATCTGTAGACCGTGAAGAAGGTCTGACACTTCTTGAAAAATGCAGAGGGAAAGGTCTGGGGATTGCTTCTCACGTCAGACACCGCTATCTTCTGCAGGGACGATTTCTCACTGCGGCAGGACGTATGATATACGGGAAAGACGCAAAAGGCGTTTACTGTGTACGGAATATGGAATCGTTTATCCGTGCGAATCACTGTGAAGTTGAAGAATTCCAGTTCTATTTTCTTACTCCGGCAGCAAAAGACAAGGTGAAAGCCATATTGAAAGATTATTCTTCCCTGCATGCGGCTTATACCGGGCTCTATGTAGAAGTGTATTCGCAGAATGCTTCAAAAGGAAATGCGCTGGCGGCATTGGCGGGGCATCTGGGGATCCGACGGGAAGAAATCGCCTGTATCGGTGACGGTGAAAATGATCTGTCAATGTTTGCGGAGTCCGGACTTAAGATCGCTATGGGAAATGCGGTAGATAAGCTGAAGATACAGGCAGATCATATTGTTGAGTCGAACCGGAACGAGGGTGCGGCGAGGGCAGTTGAACAGTATATTCTGTGAAAAAAGTGTGAACGGGGACGTAGTAAAACCCGGTTTTACTACGTCCCCGTTCACACTTTTTTCACAATTTAGCCGGCCTGCACGATGGATTTTACATGATCGATTTCAGCCTGTGTTGCCTTTTCAGCCGGAACATAATAGCTGCGTTCTCTGGCTGCATTGTACATTTTCTCCTGAGACATCTCGCACTGGTTGCGGATCTGCTTTAAGCACTGTTTCAGTTCTTTGTTTTCTGTCTGCGGGATCATGTCCCCGAACATTTTCAGTTCCCCGTTTATGCCGACAAGGGCGTCGGCTACCATTGTCTTTTCGTCCATTCTGATACCTCGCTGAATTAGTTTTTCTTTGTTTCTACGTCTGATATGGTATGCTGTCAGCATTGTACTGTGATTTCGCTTATGGTCATTTCCGGTTCCGGTCCGGATTACAGGAATTTCATGAGCTCCTGTTTGTTTTTCATTGCGGAATCAGCTGCGTCCTGGAACAGCTTTTTAATCTCCGGATCCTCTGTTTTTGACGCATAGTCTGTCATCTTACAGTGAGTGGTTGAGTAACCGCCGATCAGATGGCGCAGGTTCTGAAGATCAAGAATTGAAATCTCTGACATTGTCATTCCCTCCTTGTTTTATATGAATTCAGGAGATAGTATGTCCTCATTATGTTCAGTTTATGAGTGAATGGAGAACAAATTCATGAAAAAGTTTCCGCATTTCGGGAGAATGGCGGTACATACATTCGGGATGCCACTGCACGCCGATGGCAAAAGGATGATTCTTTATCTCGACTGCCTCGATTGTATCATCCTGCGCGCGTGCGCTGACAATTACATCCTTTCCTGGCGAGTTGACGGCCTGATGGTGAAAACTGTTTACAAAAAGACAGGGACCGACATACTCTCTGAGGCGGCTTCCGCGTTCGGTGCGGATCCTGTGGCTGACCTCGCTGCGGGCTGCGGACTGCTGCATATGATCGAGCGTTTTTCCGGGAATGAGAGACATGTCCTGCCAGATTGTACCTCCGCAGGCGACGCACAGGATCTGCATTCCCCTGCAGATAGCAAAGACGGGTTTGCCGGATTTCAGTATACGCTTCATAAGACGAATTTGAAATAAATCTACAGTGACGTCGGTCTTTCCATTTCCTTTCCGCGGTTCTTCCCCGAACAGCAGAGGTGTAATATCACCGCCGCCGCAGAAGAGAAAACCGTCACACAGCCCGGCGTATTCACCGAGCAGATGATCACTTCTCACGAGAGGAAGTATGAGAGGAATTCCTTTTGCATAACGTACGGACTGGATATACGGATTAGTGACAAACTGTCGGTCCTTGGTAAAACCGCAGACAATGATTCCGATTTTGGGCTCCATAGATTCTCCTTCACAGATATATTTTAGACAGAAATAATGCCATGATGTATGATAGAGTATGTAAGAAAACGGGATATTATACATAGTATTAAAATGAAAAATGTGGCTCACCGCCGGAAAAGACTGGAGGCAGATATTTATGAAATGGATCGATATGCACTGTGATACGCTCAGTGAGATCATAAAAACCAAAGAAAAAGATAAGAATACAAAAGAGAGTCTTCACAGAAATCACCTGTGTGTTGACGCAGAGCGTCTCAGCAGTTCGGAATCCGTGGCACAATTCTTTGCATGCTATGTAAATGCGGCGGAATATGGCACTCCAATTATGCAGATAACACATCAGAAAGAGTTCCCTGTCAGGCGGGAAGACGGTCAAAGGTGGGATGAGGCATATGAGGCTATCCTGAAAATGATCGGCGAGGCGCACTGTGAGGAAGACCAGGAGCTTTTCTTCGCCAGGACGGTGGAAGAACTCTGTGTTCCGGGGAAGGAGACTGGTACATCAGAAAAGGAAAGAACAGCAGGTATCCTTACGGTAGAAGAAGGCGGCGTCTTAAACGGCAGCCTTTCCCGCCTGGATGAACTGTACGAGAAAGGCGTCCGTCTTGTTACTCTGACGTGGAATTATGAAAACTGTATCGGTTATCCGAACAGCCGTGACAGAAATATTATGGAAAAGGGACTCACGGACTTTGGTATATGGACAGTGGAGAGGATGAATGAGCTGGGGATGATCGTAGACGTATCCCACCTGTCAGACGGCGGATTTTGGGATTGTATCAGATACAGCAGTTTTCCTGTTACTGCCTCCCACTCGAATGCCAGAAGCCTCTGTCGGCACCCGAGAAATCTGAGCGACGAGATGCTGCGTGCACTGGGGGAAAACGGAGGCGCAGCCGGACTTAACTTTTATTCTGAATTCCTGAGAGAAAAGAGCGGGGCGTCTCCCGCGGATATCGCAGAACATACGGCATGGATGATCAGTAAAGGCGGAGAGGACACGGTTGCCCTTGGAACAGATTTCGACGGTTTCGCTCAGGATTCCCTGCCGGCTGGCATACAAGGAGTACAGGATATGGAAAAAGTGTGGGATGCAATGAGGAAAAAGGGAATTACGCCGCGTCAGATCGATAAGATAGCATACGGAAATATAATGCGGGTCATGCGGACGGTGTGGAAATAAGCAAAAGACTCTTTTTCTTAATAATTATATCGCTGAATATTAAGAATTTTTTCTAAAAATTAGTCGAAAAGGGTGTGTATAATCTCCTTATTGAAAAGGAGGAGATGCCCTTATGTGGGAGGAATGGGAAAGCGAGAGCAGATACAGGGGGAACAGATATAAAGTAAACAGATATGAGGAAAGCAGGTATACAGGAGGCGGCAGGTCAGGAAAGCGCGGAAAAAATAGAAAGAGGAGGAGAAGACACAGGATTCTGAAAAGTATTCTCTGTATCGCGATTATCATACCGATGATCATGGCGGTTCTTTGGGCAAAAGATATGATCAGCGGAAAGAGCAGTCTGGCAGTGATGGCTTTGTTCAACCCGAAAGTGCGGGAAGTGATGGCGAATAAAGATCAGTATCCGGAACAGCTGATCGAACTGCTGAAAAACAATGGAGAGACAGTGGACTTTGTTTTCGATTATCAGGAGAAGAAAGATGCTCCGCCGGCGGACACAGTCGGTGAAGTGGTACAGGGCCAGATCCCTCTGCTCCTGCAGTGGGATGAACGATGGGGATACGCGTTTTATTCGGACGATATGATCGCTGTCAACGGGTGCGGGCCGACGGCAATCGCCATGGTGGCGGCAGGGCTGACAGGCGACAATACTATAACGCCGTATAAGGTGGCGCAGTTTTCTGCTGAGAACGGATATTATGCCGGAGATGCAGGAACAAGCTGGACCCTGATGACGGACGGCGCGCGGCAGTTCGGGATATACGGGGAAGAGATGGGCCTTAGCGAGAGCGAGGTGTTCTCTGCATTGGAAAACGGCCATCCGATCATATGCAGTATGAGGCCGGGAGACTTTACAACGACCGGACACTTTATCGTACTGACCGGAGTCGAAGACGGGAAGATCCGGGTAAACGATCCGAACAGCCGGGTACGCAGTGGGAAGCTGTGGGATTACAGCAGGCTGGAGTACCAGATCAACAATCTGTGGGTGTATACGGCGATGTAGAGACTAAGCCGGCAGTTATTCTTATTAACTGCCGGTTACTTTTTTGTCTGTATTTGTGAAAAAGGCTCAGTTGTGAGGGACATATGAAAACTGGTATAATGTGTGCAGGAAGAATATGTATAAGACGAAATGTGCATAACAGGAAAATTGATGAGGAGGATACAGATATGCCGGTGGGAGAAGTGATACGCAGGAAGAGAAAAGAACAGGGACTTACGCAGGAACAGGTGGCACAGCGTCTTGGTGTATCCGCACCGGCGGTCAATAAGTGGGAGAGAGGCAGCAGTTATCCTGATATCGCAATACTGCCTGCTCTGGCGCGTCTCCTCAATACGGACGTCAATACACTTCTCTGTTTTCAGGAGGAACTTTCTGACAATGAGATCGCAGAGATATGTAACAAGATTGCAGCGATCATGGAGGAGCAGGGCCTGGAAACGGCATTTGACGCGGCAGAGCAGAAGGTGCGCGAATATCCGAATTGCGGGAAACTGATCCATATGATGGCTTCTATGGTGCAGGGATTACTGATGATGTCCGGCGGCCGGAGTACAGACAGAGAAAAATATGAAGAGAAGATATATTCATGGTATGAACGCGTGACCGAATGCAGCGGGGACGAACAGGTGAAAAATGCCGCCGCTTATATGCTGGCGAGCAAATACATAATGAAGAAAGAGTATGAGAAAGCCCAAAAGATGCTCGACTCCCTGCCGAAGCAACAGGCAGATAAGAGAATCCTCAATGCACGTCTTCTGCTTGCACAGGAGAAACATGATGAGGCGGCGGTGCTGCTGGAAAGGAAACTCACAGATGTGCTTAATGATCTCGGCATCGTGCTGTCCATGCTGATGGATATTGCCTTTCGGGAGGGGGATATGGAACGGGCGGAAAAGATCGCGTCCGCGGGGGAACAGACCGCTCTTTTGTATGACCAATGGGGGTACAGCCCCCTGATCCTGCCGATGGAGCTGGCAGTAAAGAAGAAAGATGTGGAAAAGAGTATTGCCTATATCCGGGAAATGCTCCGGATGCTGACGGAGCCCCAGCATATGTCGGA
>DWWI01000088.1 GCA_019119745.1 Candidatus Mediterraneibacter gallistercoris
CCGGCAATCGCACCGGCTCTTGTGGTTCTCTTCCAGAACAGGCTGAAGAGCATCAGCGGTCCGAATGTTGCGCCGAATCCGGCCCATGCAAAGCTGACGATCGTAAAGATAACGCTGTTCTCATCCAGGGCGATGATAATCGCTATAACTGCAATCAGGAGCAGCGTCAGTCTGGAGATATTGAGCACCTCACGGTCAGAAGCTTTCTTGCGGAACAGTCCCTGATAGATATTCTTTGCAAATGCGGAAGCCGCGATCAGCAGATAAGAATCGGAGGAACTGATCGTCGCCGCGAGGATTCCCGCCATTACAAAACCGGCAATCAGCGGCGGAAGCAGGTTTGTGGACAGCAGAATGAACACATTCTCCGCATCTGAAGAAGTGGTCAGCGCCGTCGGATAAAGCGCACGTCCCATTACGCCGATAAACACGGCGATCGTAAGTGAGATCAGCACCCATACCGTCGCAATACGGCGGGAGCGGGTGAGCTCGTCTTCATGACGGATCGCCATAAATCTTAGAAGGACCTGCGGAACTCCGAAGTATCCGAGTCCCCATGCCAGCATGGATACGACAGAAATTATTCCGTAAGGAGCAGCCTCCCCGAACAGAGGAACCCCGTTTGCAGCCTGCTGCACACCGTCTACAGTCTGAGGCGTCGCCATACCGAAGAATTCAAGAAATCCCGGAATGTCTTTCACATTGTCAATCACCGCGCCGAGGCCGCCTGCCGCATAAGTTCCCACGAGCACGATCACGCCCAGCGCAATGATCATTACGATGGCCTGCATAAAGTCCGAAGCACTCTCCGCAAGGAAACCGCCGATGATCGTATAGATCAGTACGAACACCGCGCCCACGATCATCATCGGAATATACGGCATACCGAATAATGTAGAGAAAAGTTTGCCGCATGTCACAAGGCAGCTTGCCGCATACACAGTAAAGAAAATCAGGATAAACACTGCCGCGATCGTCATGATCACTTTCTTCTTCTCATGAAAACGGTTGGAAAAATATTCCGGCAATGTGATCGCATTTCCTGCCTTCTCACTGTACCGGCGCAGACGCTTGGATACGATCAGCCAGTTGATATATGTACCTGCTGCCAGACCGATGGCTGTCCATGCCGCATCCGCGATACCGCACCAGTACGCCACGCCCGGCAGACCCATGAGGAGCCATCCGGACATGTCCGATGCCTCCGCGCTCATAGCCGTCACCCACGGGCCGAGACTTCTCCCGCCGAGGAAATAGGCGTCCGAGCTTGCATTTGCTTTCCGCGCAAATGTAACTCCTATAATGATGACTGCCGCCATATAGATGATCATGGCAGTCAGAATCTGTAAAGTATCTCCCATTCCATATAGTCCTTTCTGTATACGATACCGGGAAATCCGGCATCTTTTTCTCTGTGTCCTGTAAATCATGATGCCACAACAGAATCAGGTGTATCCCAAGACACAATATGCGACTAATTATAAACAAAATATAAAGTTTTGGCAATCATTTTCTGAACGCCTTCTCTATTTTTATCCGCATCTCTTTTACTTTTGCATGATTCATCCCCCCGCAGTTGATCCCGATGACTGCCTCATCCGTCATCACCACTGACGGGAAATAAAAATCGCACAGTTCTTTATCATCTGCCACATTTACTATAATACCGGCAGCCCGGCACTCTTCCCATATCTTTCGGTTTACCTCATGGTCATCTGTAGCCGCCAGAACGATCTGCTCGCCACGGATATCCCCGGTACGGTATTCTCTATGCTCTGTCTTGATCTTCCCTTCTTCTTCCAGCTGTGTCAGTTCTTCACAGAGTTCCGGCGCGATCACATGGATGTCCGCCCCGAATTTGAGCAGCGTCCTGATACGCCGCAGGGCAATCGTTCCGCCTCCTGCAACAAGTATCTTTTTATCCGCAATATCTATAAACATTGGGAAATAAGGTCTGTCCATCTTATACACTCCATTCAAATCAGTTATGCCGGCACATTCCGGGGATTCGGGCTGCATAGAGCAAAATCACAGCATATACAGCAGTGAATTACAGATACACGCCGCGATATTGCTTCCGCCTTTTCTTCCCCTCGCCACAATATACGGAATATCACTAAGCGTCAGAATCAGTTCTTTTGACTGTACTACATTGACAAATCCCACCGGCGCCGCGATGATCAGCTCAGGTTTGAGTTTCTCTTCATTGATCAGTTCATAGAGACGCACAAGTGCAGTGGGTGCGTTTCCGATGGCAAAGATCATCCCTCTGTCCTGCTCTCTGTTCTGATACAGGGCCGCCGCCTTATCCATACATGCCGCCGCACGGGTCGTGCCGTTCTTCTTAGCCGCCTGCGCCACATCCTCGTCAGACATAAAGCAGTGGACTTCTACCCCGTACTGAGCCAGCCGTTTCTTATTGATGCCGGCTTTTGCCATCTGGGTATCTGTCACAATAGAAGCGCCGCTTCTGATCGCGTCAAGCGCCTGTTCCACCACATGATCGGAAAACACAAGGTTATCCGCATAGTCGAAATCCGCACTTGTATGGATACATCGCTTCACAACAGGTTCTGTTCCCGGGATCAGCTTTTTATCTCCCAGTTCTTCCGTGATTATCTCAAAACTTCTCTTTTCAATGTCCGCAGGAAGTACCTGCTCCAGTTCATTCAGCATATCCTGTCTCCTTTCTGTCACCTGTTCTTTCCGTGCATAAGTATATCTTCTGTCTTAACGCAGACGTACCCCCGCACCACACGTCACGCGATACACTTCATCCGTATATTTTACAAGTTCCGTACAGATGCGGCCGACAGATTCTCTGTATTCTCTCTCAAATGCGTCTGTCGGCACAAGTCCGCACCCGATCTCGTCACACACGATGATAAGATCTCTGTTTTTATCAAGGATCTCTCCGGTCAGCTCCTGCGGCGTCTTTCCCGCCTGCAGCCACCTTCTCACAAAAAGATGGAAGTGATCCACAGCACCGCAGGAGAGAAGCTCCTGAAGAGAGCAACCTGTTCCGTCCGCCCATTCTGCATCCGGATATAATTTCTTCGCATATTCAAGTTTTCCCTGATATGCGCCGCCCGTTATAAATTTCATCCCGTGCCGTCCTTTCTCTTCCGATCCGTCTTCCTGCGCATCAATGCCTTTCATCCGATCCCGCGTTCCGGACGCCGTATCCGAAACTGCTTTTATGCAGACCGGCACCCCGAATACCACTTCCGTCACCCGGTCCGCCATCTCAGCCAAAGCACGGCTGATTGTCCCCAGATTGTCCTTGTATGCCGTCATCTCTTCCGAATCCGGCACGGACTCCCGGAACACATCGTTCGTCACTACAACAAGATGTGCACATCGTTCTTTTAACATCTGCACGCCTCTTATAATGCATTTCACCGTATCTTTACCCGTATTTTCCGCGCCGCCGGGTTCATACATCTCATTGGCGGTAAGATTGGAGATACACTCCAGCAGGACACAGGAACCTTTCAGATCCGGCGAATCCGGCGCCGAAATCCTGCCCGGAAGATCTACATACCATTCAATGGTTGTAAAACCTTTGCCTGCGCGCATTTTCCGGTGAGCTTCTATCTTCTTCTCTGTCTCCTGCCCATATGGAACCATATCGGCTATATAATAAAGAGGAGGCTTTTCTGCCGTACCGCACAGCTGTCTGTGCTTTTCACAGATCATCTTCTCCGCATAAGCAGATTTTCCACTGCCGCTGCCTCCTGTAACCAGCTCCATCATCTCTGTTTCTCACCTGCACTTTCGCCTGCCGGTTTCCTGTATTTCCTAAAACGGATTCTGAAAAGTGAATCCACAATGAATATTGCAAGGGCAATCACTCCCGCGATCTCCAGCGTCTGCATCAGATAATATGAGGACTGTGCTCTGTTGTCTGTTATGATATAGTAGACAGTCCGGTACATGCCCGCACCGGGCACAGTAGGCAGTATGCCGGCGATCAGAAAGACCGTAACCGGCGCTTTGAAGATCCTTGCAAATGTATGCGCCAGAAGGGATATGACAAGAGCTGACAGGAAACTGGCCGTCACCACGTCTATTCCACGCTGTATGCTGAAAAAGTAAACCCAGCCCCCGCCTGCGCCTGCGACTCCCGCCTGCAGGATATATTTCTTCGGTGTCTCCACAAGCACTGCAAATCCCATAACCGCGATAAAACAGCCTGCCGTCACAAGAAAAAGTTCTGTCATAGAAGACCACCTCCCTGCCAGAATACATTCACCGCCGCAATCCCGACACCGGCTCCGATCGCCACAGCCGCCGCTGTCACGAAAGCTTCCAGCACCCGCGCTCCTCCGGAAATGTAATCGCCGCGGAGCGTATCCCGTATTGCATTGGTAATCGCCACTCCCGGCACGAGCGGCATAATACCGCTGATGATAACCGTATCCATATTCAGGACCGGATACCACGCTTTGAGCAGCATTGCCGCCGCGGCAACTCCGCCCGCACAGATCATATTCAGGATAAAACTGCTGATCCGCAGTCTCTTTCCGATTGTCATGATAACCGCCAGCAGGATTCCCACAGCCGCGGCAGCCAGGACCTCCCGGAGTCCTCCGCCAAACAGCGGGGCAAACCCGGCCGGGACCAGCACGGTTGCCACATTATACATCCAGACTGTATATTGTCTGCCTTTTATGCTTTTGAGCTTTTTCCAGGTCTCCTCTGCCGGCAGTTCTCCCGCACAGTATTTCCGTGAGATTTCATTCACCTCTACAATGCGGTGCATATTGGTTCCCCTGTCGTGCACTCTGCGCATGACAGTTACCGCCTCCTGCCCCGGTCTCTCAATCGTAACAATAATTCCGGTCAGCATGACAAGAGACTCTGTCCGCACTGCGTCGGTATCCGCTGATCTGCCTGTTCCGGAGGCGAACCCGCCGGCTGTGCAGGCAGTATCGAGAATATGCTTGAT
>DWWI01000089.1 GCA_019119745.1 Candidatus Mediterraneibacter gallistercoris
CTCACCTCCTCGTGATTTGTAGTATACCGAGTTCCCTACAAGAAGAATTATAAAGAAAAATAAGCTCAGGAAAAACATTTTCATAACGTTTTGTGCCTGAGCAAAGCGAAAGGAATGGATATAATCATGGGTAAACTGATCAAATATGAACTGAGAAAACAGCGGACATCCAGAATGGTGATCTTTATCGCTCTGGCAATCGCGCTTATTTGTTTCTGGGCAGGAGTTTTATTTATGAACAATGCACTTATGGGGGGAAGCGTTGCTGCAATGGTGTTTGGAGCTGTGTTTGTTCTGTTTTATACGGGGATTGAAGGGATCCTTGTATTCAACAGGGATCTGAGGACAAAGCAGAGTTATATGCTCTGGATGCTTCCCAGATCCATATGGGAGATACTCGGAGCAAAATTTATTTCAGCGATTCTTCAGATGCTGATCGTATTCGGCGTATCCTGCGTTGCGGTAGGAATAAGCACTGCAGGAGCGGTGCTGACCATCGGCGGGCTTTCGGATTTTTTGAGGATGATACACGAGATGTCCAAGGTATTTGTGCAAGGCGGCCTGAACTGGGGTGATCTTATATCTCTGGCATTTCTGTTGTTCCTTGCATGGACGCTCATTATCATGACGGGATTCCTTGCGGTGATCCTTGCCAGAACTGTTCTTGTCAAGTCGCGGTTCGCAGGACTTCTGGCAGTGATCCTGTTCTTTGTTATTAATTTTGTGATAGAGCGTGTGTACGATGTGATGTATAAAATTCCGTTTATCGCGTCTGCGAATAATGTGGGAGCACTGGGCTGGACTGTATGGGATGTCATTTTTTACGTTGTTGTATGTCTGGCTCTGTTCGGAGTCTCCGGAGTGCTGGCGGAGAAAAAGCTGAGTGTGTAAGCTGAGTGTGATGGAATGCGGCGGCAGCAATAGCCGCGGCGTTATCCGGAAAGGATCTTTCTCATATCTGTCGGCAGCGGCGCCGTGAATTCCATCTTTTCTCCTGTGACGGGATGAGTAAATGACAGACGGTGTGAGTGAAGGGCCTGTCTGTCGATATATTCCATATCGGGATTATACAGATAATCTCCGACAAGCGGATGACCGATATATTTCATATGGACGCGGATCTGATGGGTGCGGCCTGTCTCCAGTATAAGGGAGACGAGGCTGTGCCCGTTTTGCTCTTCTACGACGCGATAGTGGGTGACTGCGCGTTCTCCGTTTTCAAAGTCGATCTTCCGCTCGATCAGAGAACTGCCTGTCCTTCCGATGGGCGCGTCTATCGTCCCCTCCGAGGGATTGAGTGCTCCGCGGACGATGGCGAGATATTCCCTTGTGATTTCGTGCCGCATCCCCATACTGGAGAGTATGCTGGAACTTACCATATGTTTGGCCACTACGGTCAGTCCGGAAGTATCGCGGTCCAGCCGGTTCGTACAACGGAAGATGAAAGGCTTTCCCTGCTCCTGATAGTAGTACATCAGCCCGTTGGCGAGAGAGTTTTCATAGTTGTTGAGCGATGGGTGGACGGGCATGCCCGCGGGTTTGTTTACTACGACGATATCCTCGTCCTCATAGACGATATCAAGGGGAAGTTTTACCGGAGGTATATTCGGCGAGGATTCCGGTTCCTGAATATGGACAGTCAGTATATCACCGTTTTTCACGGCTGTGCGCATATAGGACCAGACGCCGTTTATAAGAATGCTCTCGCGCATTTTCTTAAGCTGCGTCAGGTTCTGATATGAATAGCCGCGGCGGCGCAGATACTGCTCGATTCGCAGGCCCGCGGATGCGCTGTCGATAGTATAAGTAATGATTCGTTCCATAAAGAAGCTCCTGTTTTTTGAAGTATAGTAAACGCTGAGAGTAAATAATATCATGCTACGGATATTTTGGCGAAAACGTGTGAAGATGTCAACACGCTGAACTTAATTTTTTGCGGGGCAGTATCGCCGATTTCACTTTTTTCTTTGGACGCAACGTGATAGAATGGTATGAAAACGACAGAGAGGACAATTTACATATGGACATTAATCAGAAACTGACTGAAGAACTTGGTGTAAAGCGCTGGCAGGTTGATGCCGCGGTGAAACTGATCGATGAGGGCAACACGATCCCTTTTATCTCAAGATACAGAAAGGAAGTTACAGGATCATTAAACGACGAGCAGCTGAGAAAGCTGCACGAGCGTCTGGTATATCTGCGAAATCTCGAGGAGAAGAAGGAGCAGGTCATCTCCAGCATTGAAGAGCAGGGGAAAATGACAGAGGAGCTGAGACGGCAGATCATGGCGGCGGAGACTCAGGTGACTGTGGAAGACCTGTATCGTCCGTATCGTCCGAAAAGGAGGACAAGGGCTACCATTGCAAAGGAGAAAGGGCTGGAGCCTCTGGCTGCCTATATTATGCTGCAGAATGCAAAAGAGCCGCTGGAAAATACGGCGCAGCAGTATGTCTCGGAAGAAAAGGGCGTAAAGAGCGCGGCAGACGCAATTGCAGGAGCAGAGGATATCATTGCTGAATCCATCTCCGATAATGCGGATTACAGGAGCTGGATACGTAAGACTACAATGAAAAAAGGCAAGGTGACTTCCGCTGCGAAAGATCCTGAGGCTGAATCGGTGTATGAGATGTATTATGAATTTGAGGAGCCTGTATCGAAGCTTGCAGGGCACAGGATACTGGCGTTAAACCGCGGGGAGAAAGAAAAGTTCCTGACGGTGAAAGTGGAAGCTCCGGAAGAGGACATCCTGCGCTATCTGGAGAAGAAGATCATACATAAGGACAATCCTTATACAGCTCCTGTGTTGAAAGAGACAGTGGAGGACAGCTATCACCGTCTGATCGCGCCGGCGATCGAGCGTGAAATACGGAATGAGCTCACGGAAAAAGCAGAGGACGGAGCCATCGAAGTGTTTGGCAAGAACCTGCACCAGCTCCTTATGCAGCCGCCGATTGCCGGAAAAGTGGTACTTGGCTGGGACCCGGCGTTCCGCACGGGCTGCAAACTTGCGGTGGTGGATCCGACGGGAAAAGTGATCGGGACGACAGTTATTTATCCGACGGCGCCGACAACCCCGCAGAAGATCAAAGCCAGCAAGGATCTGCTCAAGAAGATCATACCGAAGTATCATATCTCTCTTATCTCGCTCGGGAACGGGACTGCGTCGAGAGAGTCGGAGCAGTTTATCGTGGAACTGCTCAAAGAAATCCCGGAGGAGAAAGTCCAGTATGTGATCGTGAATGAAGCCGGGGCATCCGTGTATTCTGCGAGCAAGCTGGCAAGCGAAGAGTTCCCGAATTTCGACGTGGGACAGAGAAGCGCGGCGTCTATCGCGAGAAGACTTCAGGATCCTCTGGCAGAGCTGGTGAAGATCGATCCGAAATCCATCGGCGTTGGTCAGTACCAGCATGACATGAACCAGAAGAAACTGGGAGAGTCCCTGAGCGGTGTAGTAGAAGACTGTGTAAATAAAGTCGGAGTGGATCTGAACACCGCGTCCGCGCCATTGCTTTCCTACATCTCAGGAATCAGCAGCACGATTGCAAAAAATATCGTGGCGTACCGGGAGGAAAACGGTCGTTTTACAGACCGCAGGGAGCTTCTGAAAGTGCCCAAACTGGGACCGAAAGCATACGAGCAGTGCGCCGGATTTATGAGAATACAGGGCGGAAAGAACCCGCTTGACATGACAGGCGTACATCCGGAGTCTTATGATGCGGCGGAGAAGCTGCTTAAAAAACAGGGCTTTACGCCGGAGGATATCGCGGGACACCATCTGAACGGCCTGTCGCTTACGATCAGAGATTATAAGAAGCTTTCCGAAGAACTGGGAATCGGGGAGATCACGCTGCGTGATATTGTCAAAGAGCTCGAGAAGCCGGCACGTGACCCGCGAGATGAGATGCCGAAACCGATCCTGCGTACGGACGTTCTCGAGATGAAGGACTTAAAGGAAGGCATGGTTCTCAAGGGAACAGTGAGAAATGTTATCGACTTCGGGGTATTCGTTGATATCGGAGTCCATCAGGACGGCCTTGTGCACATTTCCCAGATCACGGACCGGTATATCAAACATCCTCTGGAAGTGGTGAGCGTAGGAGATATCGTTGATGTGAAAGTGATGAGTGTGGATCTCAAAAAGAAACGGATCCAGCTTACCATGCGGGGAATTTAGAATAGCAGTCCAGCGAATGGCGGGGGCAGGACTGTTACGATTCAGCCCTCCGATTTTGCAGCCGCTCTTGACATTTGTAAAAATAGTTGTTATATTACAAATAGAACAATGAATTAATGTTAGATTATGATATCCGCATGGAGTTTTCTCTATGCGGATGCTCTTAGTATAGAGGCTGACAGCTATGATACGGGAGGGTGGTTACAATGTCAGAGAAAAGAGATTACTATGAAGTGCTGGGCGTCAGCAGAAACGCGGACGAAGCACAGATTAAAAAGGCTTATCGAAAACTTGCAAAGAAATATCACCCGGATACCAACGCGGGCGATGCAGATGCGGAACAGAAATTTAAAGAAGTTACAGAGGCTTATACAGTCCTGAGTGATAAAGAAAAGAGAAAAATGTACGATCAGTTCGGTCATGCGGCGTTTGACCAGAATGCAGGCGCAGGAGCCGGCGGCCCAGGCGGCGGTTTCTGGAGAACATACGGCGGTCCGCAGGGCGGCTATCAGGAGTATCATTTTGAAGGCGGCAATATGGATGATATCTTCGGGGATATTTTCGGAGATATCTTTCATCACGGAACAGGCGGAGCCGGGCGGACGTCTTATGGCGCCGGCACGGGCGGAACTTCCCGCGGACGCTCCCAGAGCGGCGCTTACGGTTCTCAGGGCGGTTTCGGCGGCTTTGGCGGGTTTGGCGGTTTTAACAGCAGTGACTTCCGCCAGAAGGGCAGCGACGTCAGGGCAGAAGTGACAGTCGGATTTGACGAAGCGGCATTTGGCTGTGACAAGGTTATCCGTCTGCAGGATCCGTCCAACCCGAATGGCGGCGTTCAGTCGCTTCAGGTTCATATCCCTGCGGGAATTGACACCGGAAAGTCGATCCGTCTGAAAGGCAAAGGCATGCCGGGTGTGAACGGCGGTGAGGCCGGAGATCTGCTGCTGAAAGTAACCGTAGCCGGCAAACCGGGATATGAGAGAAAGGGCATGGATGTATATACCACCGTGCGTGTTCCGTTTACAACGGCTGTTCTGGGCGGCGAGGCGGTTGTTCAGACATTGTACGGCAATGTTATCTGTAAGATCAGAGAAGGCACTCAGTCGGGGTCGAAGATCCGTCTAAGAGGCAAAGGAATTGTCTCCATGAAAGATCCGTCCGTACACGGCGACCAGTATGTGACTGTGGAAGTGGATGTGCCGCAGCATCTGAGTCCGGCGGCAAAACAGAAACTCAGGGAATTCGAGGCGGTGTATGCAGGAAAAGTAAGAAGCGCATAAAATAATTCTGTGGAAAAGACATATGCAAAAGAGTGAAAAACTCCGAAGCATATGTCTTTTTTATTCTGTGCTCTTTTCTTGCGCTTGCAGTTCGAATTTGTTATGATTAACAGGTAGAATATATAAAAAGTTATGTTACACTGGAAAATTATACTGCAGGAAAGAAGGAAACATATTATGAAGATAGGAATAGGAAATGATCATTCTGCGCTGGAACTGAAAGCTGAGATCATTGATTTTTTGAAAGAAAAGGGACACGAAGTTGTTGATTACGGGACGAATTCCCCGGAGAGCTGCGATTACCCGGTCTACGGGGAGAAAGTGGCAAGGGCAGTGGCAGCAGGAGAGGTAGAGCAGGGAATCCTGATCTGCGGTACGGGGCTTGGCATTTCCCTTGCGGCGAATAAAGTCAAAGGCATCCGCGCGGCTGTCTGCAGCGAGCCTTATACGGCAAAGATGGCGCGTGCCCATAATGACTGCAATATCCTCGCATTCGGCGCACGGGTAGTGGGAGCTGAGCTGGCGAAGATGATCGTAGAGACGTGGCTGGATACAGAATTCGAGGGCGGACGTCATCAGCGGAGAGTGGATATGATTATGGCCATTGAGGAGAAAGAACAGGCATAACGGCGGACAGAGTATGGTAAAGGAGCAGAAATGCATGCATATTATCTGACACAGTGGATATTATTCTTCTTTATCTATAGTTTTATCGGATGGGTCTGGGAAAGCTGTTATGTATCGGTCAGGAAACACCAATGGGTGAACCGCGGTTTCCTGCATGGACCAATGCTGCCGATCTATGGCTCCGGTGCGCTCGTAATCCTGATCAGCACGATCGGAGTAAGAGAGAATCCGTGGTTGATTTTTCTCTTCGGAATGCTCGCCGCGACAGTGCTGGAATATATAACGGGCGCGGTAATGGAAAAGATGTTCCATGTCAGATACTGGGATTACAGCAGGCAGAAACTGAATCTGAACGGATATATCTGTGTAAGTTCATCGCTTTGCTGGGGCGTGTTCTCTGTGCTTCTGGTGAGAGCGGTGCATATACCTGTCGAGCGGGCGGTTCTGGATATCCCCCTGTTTATTACGGACGGTGCAGCCCTTGTGCTTACCGTAATTATGACGGTGGATCTGACTCAGTCGTTCAACGAGGCTATGGATCTGAAACAGGTTCTTGCACAGCTTGAGGAGAGTAAAGAGCAGATCGGGGAAATGCAGGAGAAGCTCCTGCAGCTTGAAGAATTTGCAGAGCGGATAGAAGTGCTCCTGAAAGAGGAAATCCCGTCAAAGGCGGGCTCATTGATCAGTGAAGAGAAAAGAGAAGAACTGAAGAAATTCAGAAACAGCATTGCGGGAGAATTCGGCAGAATGAGCTCCCGGACAGATAAGATATATCTGCATATCGCGAGCCAGCTGAAGAGAAATCCGACCGCAGCGTCGAAAAAGTTTGCTAAAGCCCTTGAAGAATTGAAAGATACACTGGAAAATATAAAATGACCTCTGTAATACAGAGCTGCAGGAAAGGAACAAGACAAATGACAAAAAAGCAGCGTGCTTTGGAAGTGATTGAAAGACTGAAAAAGGAGTATCCGGATGCGGGCTGTACACTGGATTACGATCAGGCGTGGAAGCTTCTGGTCAGTGTCCGGCTCGCCGCCCAGTGTACGGATGCCCGCGTAAATGTAGTGGTGGAGGGATTGTACGAAAAATATCCCGATGTGAATGCACTGGCGGATGCGGATGTAAATGATATCGAGGAGATTGTGAGGCCCTGCGGGCTCGGGAGAAGCAAGGCGCGCGATATCAGTGCGTGTATGAAGATGATCCGGGATGAATACGGAGGAAAAGTACCGGATGATTTTGACGAACTTATGAAACTTCCCGGCGTAGGGCGGAAGAGTGCAAATCTCATCATGGGCGATGTGTTCGGAAAACCGGCGATCGTGACAGATACTCACTGTATCCGTCTTGTCAACAGAATCGGCCTGGTGGACGGTATCAA
>DWWI01000090.1 GCA_019119745.1 Candidatus Mediterraneibacter gallistercoris
CCTGCCATATCAAAGACGTCCCGTACGCTCATCCCGATGGGCACATTCTCAAAGATTCGGATCAGATCTGTATTTCCTCTCAGCTTTCCTGCAACAGTCATATCCTTGTCTATGAGAGGTTTTTTCAAATCTACAGCTTCCTCTATCCGGCAGGCCGTTTCTGCATTGACTACGATCGCGTCAGCATCAAGAGGGAGTGTATCTACGCCGAGCAGCGTACCTGTCACTTCTCTTATAACAGCTCTCTCTTCTCCCATCGGATACATATCAGGTAAAAGTGCGATCCTTATTCTGTCATCTTCCAGTGTTTCCCTCAGTTTTTCACCTGCCTGAGTATGTACTTCTTTGATTGCTACGACGCCTTTCGATGAATGTACGATATCCATAACAATCTGCAGCCCCCGTATCAGTTTCTGCGGATTCTTTTCAATTGCCGCTATATTATGTCCAAGGATCGGCTCACACTCCGCGGCATTGACGATTACAATTCCATCTGTTTTAAATGGTGCTTTAAGTTTATAGTATGCAGGGAATCCTGCGCCGCCAAGGCCGACGATCCCGGCTTCTCTGATCAGTTCCAGAGGATTGCTTCCCGACAGCTTTCTATATTCGGCAGGCTGCACTTCGTCGGCCTGCACACGGATTTCATTTTCATCAATCCCCGTGACACTTCCGCTCACACTGGAAAACAGATTTGCTCCAAGCTCACTTTCTCCAACAGAAGCAATAAGCTGCCCGCGAACAATTTTGTCACCTTCGACAACTTTTGGGGCAGCCTTTGCACCGATATTCTGTTTTAAAGGAAAGCGAAATATTCGCTTCACCAGATCACTTCCTTTCCGTATGTTTGCCTCTGATTATATGCGCGTCTCCATCAAAAGTAAAATGACGTTTACTGCTTTTGTCATGACAGTTTCTCATCATAGAATCTATTGACAGAACCGGTTTCGATGTCTATACTTTATAAAATATTAATAGCTATCAGCTACCATTACGAAAAATGACAAAGACGTCAGGGCCGTCCCCGACGTCTTTTTTCTTTATTTAAAAGGGGCATATAATACAGTCGCGGCGGAAATAAGAACAGGAGGAGATCATATGGATATTAAGAAACTTCTATTGTTTGCAGATGTGGCGGAAACAGAAAATTTCACAAAAACAGGCGACCGTATGGGATACACTCAGTCCGGCGTGAGTCATCTTCTGAAATCACTGGAAGACGAAATAGGTTTTTCTTTATTTATACGATCCAAACAAGGGGTAAAGCTTACCGGAAATGCAAAGATGATCCTTCCCGGCGTACGTTCCCTTCTCGCCATGACTGAGCATCTTGAACAGATGGTAAGCGAAATAAACGGGCTCGAAAAAGGCCAGCTCGTGATAGCAACATTTTCCAGCATTTCTATTCACTGGCTTCCGAAGATCATACATGTCTTCCAGCAGAATCATCCGGGTATCAAGATCAAATTGATGGAAGGAGGCACAGACGATATTGTAAACTGGATTGAATCCGATCTTGTCGATTTTGGGTTCGTCAGCAAAAGAAATACGAAATCTCTTGACTGGATTACTCTGTATGAGGATCCCCTTTATGCAGTTGTTCCTCTCGATTATCCGGCTCCGGAAGGCGGAATCTTTCCCATAGAAAAGTTTGAAGGGCAGCATTTTGTCATCTCTGCCATGGGGACGGATTACGATGTTCATCATGCGCTGAGCAGTTCCGGTGTCAAACCGAATATCGACTTCACATCAAAAGATGACCATGCGATCATCTCCATGATTGAAAATAAGCTGGGGATCAGTATTCTTCCGGGTCTTACCTGCCGCAACTTTGAGTCCCATGTGTCGGCTTATCCTCTGAAACCTTTCTGCTCCCGAACCCTTGGAGTTGCTATGAAGTCCAAAAAGGATCTGACGCCGGCCGCTCTGAAATTCCTGAAACTGACAAAGGATATGATGCCTGAACTGATTTAGCAGCTCCTGCATCATATCCTTTTATAACTTTTATTCCTGCGCCGCTTCTATAATCTCTTTCGGGAATCCCGCGAACTCCAGCAGCTTCACTGCATTCTGCGATGTCGCCGGCCCTTCCATGATCTTATAGCTGAACGCGATATCATCCTCCCCGATTTCCTCACTGAAATGATAATTCAGATAATCGCTGCCGAGAAGCTCTGTCAGTTCTTTATCATGTGTAGCCACAAGCGCAATACAGTTCTTATCTCTGAGATATTCAAGGATTGCCCTTGACGCCCGGATACGCTCGCCGGTATTTGTTCCTCTCAGGATCTCATCAATAGCACAGATAGTTACCCGCTCCTCTGTAATACTGTCAAGAATACGCTTCAGATATCTGATCTCACGGATAAAATAGCTCTCGCCTGCCATCAGGTCGTCTCTCACAGCCATAGACGTGATTACTTCAGCCGACGGCATTACAAAGCGCTTTGCCGCACACGTATTGATCGCCTGTGCGAGTACTGCATTGACAGCAGCAGCCTTTATAAATGTAGATTTACCCGAGGCATTAGAACCGGTGATCAGGCAGCTCTTTTCGACAGCAAAGTCATTTGCCACCGGCTCTTTTATGAGCGGATGATATACTTCGGTCATTTCCAGTCTCTTCTCGTCTGTATACTCCGGAATACAGCACCATGGCAGAGACTTCCGAAATGATGCCGTACTGATCGCCGCATCAAGTTCGCCGATACAGCGGTACACTGTCAGATAGTTTTCCACATTGTTCATCAGACGTTTCATTACTTTATTGTATGTGGTGATCTGCATTAAAGTAATACCCAGCAGATAATCAAGGCAGGTACCCAGCGCATCTCCTGTACGAGCCCCCTCCCTCTTGATCCGGAGTATCTTTTCTCCCCGTATAACACCCTTCAGTCCGGACAGCGCATCCTGAAGTTCCGGGAACAAATCTCTGATTTCTTTTCTCGCTGCCATCTGCTTTGCATTTCCAAGAAGGCTTACCGCTGTTCCAATCAGGGACAGCTCAAGGTCATGCTTCATATTTATCCGGAAATACAGACCGAGGTTCACGGCGCACATTCCCACAAATGGCATCAGCGACCAGTCGACCGGATAGAATGGTATAAAAACAAGCGAAGCCGCCAGCAGGATCTGCAGCACCCGGTATACCCATTGATGTCCGAATACATAAGACTCTATCCCGTCCAGATAGGCGGGAAGATAATATGAGGAATCGCTCTTTCCGATATCACACAGCAGTTCCTCAATCTTTTCTCTTTC
>DWWI01000091.1 GCA_019119745.1 Candidatus Mediterraneibacter gallistercoris
TAGTTTATAATAAACTGTATGAAACGCGAGGAGGATGCTATGAGTTCAGCAAAACATTTTACAGAAGTATTGATCGGGGGAAGGTATATACTCTCAGTGGATTTGAAGGCGAAGAATATCTGCAGAAAGTATCTTCCTATCTGAATCACAAGATAACAGAGTGTGCGAACAGTGAGGGATACAGAAAACAGAGCGCTGACACAAGAAATGTACTTCTCGCCCTGAATATTGCGGATGATTATTTTAAAGCAAAAAAACAGGGAGATTCCCTTGAGAATGATATCGAACTGAAAGACAAGGAGATGTACGATCTGAAACATGAGCTTATCTCCGCACAGATCAAACTTGAAAATGCCGAGAAAGAGCTCGCAAAGATCAAGGATGAAAATAATGATCTGCAGATGCAGATCGTAAAGCTTGAAACTGAGATGAAAAATCGTAGAAGATAACTGATAAAGGCTGTCCTAATCGACAGCCTGTTTCATTAAATGGAGAGAAAAGGACATAATTCGACAAAATGACAGACAGAAAAATTGAAATCCTTTCACCGGCAGGCTCCTATGCAGCTTTTGAAGCCGCTCTGAAAGCCGGAGCCGATGCGGTCTATATCGGCGGCTCCAGATTCGGAGCAAGAGCCTATGCGGAGAACTTTGCAGAAGAAGAATTGATACGGGCGATCCGCGAGGCTCATTTTTATGGAAGAAAACTTTATCTCACGGTAAATACGCTGCTCAAGGAAGATGAAATCGACAGTTTATATGATTATCTGGCGCCTTTCTATGAGAACGGACTTGATGCCGTGATTGTGCAGGATATGGGAGTCGTAGAATATATACGCAGATATTTTCCGGATCTTGACATACATGCCAGCACACAGATGACGATCACCGGTGCTTTAGGCGCACAATTTGTTGAATCACAGGGAATTACGCGTGTTGTGCCCGCAAGGGAACTGTCACTGGAGGAAATACGCCGGATCCGTCAGGAAACGGATCTGGAGATAGAATGCTTTGTACACGGAGCTCTTTGCTATTGTTATTCCGGACAGTGTCTTTTAAGCAGCATGATCGGAGGGCGGAGCGGCAACCGGGGACAGTGCGCGCAGCCATGCAGACTTCCTTACACGTTCAATGAGAAAAAGAAATATTTCCTAAGCCCTAAAGACATCTGTACACTGGAGATTATACCGGATCTTATCGAAGCAGGAATCGATTCATTTAAAATTGAAGGGCGCATGAAAAAACCGGAATATGTAGCTGGCGTAACATCTCTTTACCGAAAATATACGGATATGTATCTTAATACAGGAAGAGAAGGGTTTAGTGTTCTTCCGGAAGACCGGCAGATGCTCATGGATCTTTATAACCGCGGCGGTTCTTCAACCGGATATTTCCAGACAAGAAACGGGAAAGAAATGATGTCTCTCGACCGGCCGAATCATGCCGGGGTTCCTGCCGTTAAAGTGCAGTATCAGAAAGGCCGGGAAGTACATGCCCGGACAGTTACAGATCTGAATGCCGGCGACGTACTTGAGATTACGGGAGGAAAAAATAATTACACATTGGGGAAAGCCGTAAAAAAGGGAGAAAACATCACATTTCTCGTCCAGAAGCAGATCCGTCTGACAAAAGGCATGCTGCTGAACCGCATCCGGAATGAATCTCTTCTGCAGCATATAGATACTGACATTATCGGGAAAAAACTGCAGAGACCAGCGGTGGGCAGTTTTACCGCAAAAATCGGAAGTCCGGCTGTCCTTCTTGTATCATCCGGCAAAGCATCCTTCCAGGCTGCCACCGACGAACCGGTACAGGCCGCCCAGAGCCGTCCAATGGACAAAGAACGCATCTGTTCGCAGCTCAGAAAGACCGGTAACTCTGAATTTCACTTCAGAGAGCTTACCGTTGAGATGGATGAAAATATTTTTATTCCTGTCCAGCAGCTTAATTTGCTGCGCCGCAGCGCCCTTGAAGGTCTGAAAGAGAAGCTGCTATCCGGATATTTAAGAAAATCGGAATCCCCGCTGTCAGAGTCCGGAAGCGAGACCAGCCGTTCAGGCTCTGAAAGCCGCGTTCCTTCTTTATCAATCTATGCAGAGTCTGTAGATCAGCTCAGCGCGGCAGCATCCTGTATCACTGAACTCCGGCCATTTCCTGCCCGGATATATCTGGGCACTGATATACAGTCTGAGCTGATGAACGAGAACGGGAAAGAACAGATTAGTAAAATTCTCAGTCTGTTCAGGAAAAACAAGGCCGAAATTGTCATTGCAATGCCGCATATTCTGCGCAGTACCGAGAGAGAAGTGACTGAAACTCTTTTGAATGCTTCAGACGCACTGTCGCCCGACGGAATCCTGATCCGGAACTGTGAGGAACTTCAGCTGCTAAAAGAACGGGGATTTGACAAAAAGATAATTCTGGACCATAATCTATATGTGTTTAACCGGTATGCGAAGAAATTCTGGCATAATCTTGGAATTTCAGAGTTCACTGCACCTTTGGAACTAAATGCAGATGAACTTTCCCGTTTATGCCTGAATGACTGTGAGATGGAAATCTACGGCAGAGCACCGGTCATGGTATCTGCCCAGTGCCTTTTCAAAACATCCGGAAAGTGCACAAAGCGTTCGGAAATTTCCTGTCTTAAAGACCGTTATTCAAGTATTTTCCCTGTGCGGGCATACTGTGATTTCTGCTATAATGTGATCTATAATGACCGGCCGACTTGTCTTGCTGATGATATGAAAGAGATCCGCCGTCTCAATCCGGCGCTTTTACGGATCAGATTCAGCACAGAGACGCCGGATGAGGTGAAAGAAATCCTTGCCACGGTGCCAAATCACTTTAGAGACAGCACAGATACTTCCGGTTCCATGCATTACGACCAGAGATTTGAATTTACACAGGGACATTTTAGAAAAGGTATTCTGTAGCAGAATGCCAGATAGATATTAAGAAGTAAATGGTGATAATATGACAAACATTATAATCCAACTTTCAAAATACCTGATCATTATCCTTATGGCAGTATATACTTTTTCCTGTTTTTCCATTTTCACCAGGAATTATGAGGACGAAGAAAAAAGGGTTCTGATCCGTCAGGACGTTCTGCTTTTTCTGCTGCAGTTTGTCGCATTTGGTACAATGTACCTCGCTACGGAAGATATGCGTATTCTGTTTTTATACGCTGCGCTTGCTGTTGTACTGCTTGCCGTAATACTTTTATATAATCTGATTTATCCGAATGTATCACGGCTGGTTGTCAACAATATGTGTATGCTGATCACCGCAGGCATGATCATGATCACCCGCCTGTCTGCGGATAATCCTTCACCTTACGGAAGCGCTATACGCCAGCTGATTTTTGTCGTACTCGGGATTATATTCGGACTTGTCGTTCCGGTCCTGATCCGTAAGCTTACTTTTCTTGATAAATGGACTTATGTCTATGCGGCGGTAGGCGGGGCGGCACTCCTCGCTGTTGCGCTGTTTGCGCCAAAGTCAGGCGGCGCGAATCTTGGGTTTGAAATTGCGGGCATCAATATCCAGCCTTCTGAGTTTGTAAAGATACTTTTTGTATTCTATGTGGCTGCCAGCTTGAATAAGTCAAGGGAATTTAAGAATGTTGTTGTGACAACGGCAGTCGCCGCCGCACACGTTCTTATCCTCGTCCTTTCAACAGATCTCGGAGCCGCACTGATCTTTTTCGTAGTATATCTTGTGATGCTCTATGTAGCGACGAGGCAGCCTCTTTATGCTGTTGCCGGACTTGGAGCAGGGGCGCTTGCCGCAGTCGCGGGTTATCATCTGTTCAGTCATATTAAAGTCAGGGTTGAGGCATGGCAGGATCCCATCGGAACATACAGCGGCAGCGGATATCAGGTGGCCCAGTCTCTCTTTGCGATTGGAACCGGCAGCTGGTTCGGAACCGGGCTTTTCCAGGGGCAGCCTGATACGATTCCTGTAGCAGAGACAGACTTCATATTCTCAGCGATCACAGAAGAGATGGGCGTGATCTTTTCTCTCTGCATTATTCTCATCTGTGTCAGCTGTTATGTTATGTTTCTTAACATTGCAATGGAACTTCACAACCGATTTTATAAATACGTCGCTCTCGGACTGGGTACCTGCTATATCTTCCAGGTGTTTCTCCAGATCGGCGGCGTGACCAAATTCATTCCATCTACCGGAATGACGCTTCCGTTTGTAAGTTACGGAGGAAGTTCGATGCTCAGTACTATGATTATGTTCGGCATCATCCAGGGCTTATATATTCTGAGGGAAGATGAAGAAGAAAAACTCGAAAAAGAAAGGGAGTCAAGAGATGGCTTGGGAAGAACAGCGCCCCGAAAGGTCCGAAAGACGCCAAAGAGCGGGCCGAAATTCGAAGAAGTCCCCAAACAGAGGACGCGTAAAAAGCAAAGAACGCACTCGAAATAGAGAATTCGCCTGGATCACATATTTCTTTGTAATCCTGTTCATCGCATTGATGGGCTATATCGTCTATTTTACTATTGCGCGTGCCGGCACGTTTGTGAACAGTCCGTACAATCAGCGGCAGGATGCTTTTGCCAAAAGTGTTGTGCGCGGCAGTATAACCGACAGAAACGGCAATATTCTTGCTGAAACACAGGTGGCAGAGGATGGAACAGAAACAAGATATTATCCTTATGGATCCCTTTTTTCCCACGTAGTCGGATACAGCAATGACGAGCTGGGAAAAACAGGGCTGGAGTCAGTTGAAAACTTTGAGCTGCTCACCTCAAACGCATTTTTCCTTGAAAAAATACAGAACGAATTCGACGGCTCTAAAAATCAGGGAGATACTGTGGTGACAACGCTTGATGCCGGACTGCAGCAGGCGGCAAGCGACGCGCTCGGCGACTATAAGGGCGCCGTAGTCATTATGGAGGCAGATACCGGGAAAATACTCGCCATGGTGTCGAAACCGGATTTTGATCCGAATGAGATCTCTGCGAACTGGAATACTCTCAATACAGATGAAGAGAACAGTCCTCTTCTGAACCGTGCGACCGGAGGGTCCTATGCTCCCGGATCCGTATTTAAAATCGTCACAACACTGGCCTATATAAGGCAGTACAGCAATTACAGTGATTATTCCTACGACTGTACCGGATCCATCACAGTAGGGGATACGACGATCCCCTGTGCAGGAGGCAATGTACACGGACACGAGGATCTGCGGAGTTCCTTTGCAAACTCCTGTAATTCATCTTTCGCAAATATCGGTCTGCAGCTTGATATCTCCGGATTCAGAGATACAGCTGAAGATCTGCTCTTTAATTCGCAGCTTCCGAGCGTGCTTGATTACGCAAAGAGCTCGTTTGTTTTGAATGAAGACTCGCCGACTTCAGAGATTATGATGACTGCCATGGGACAGGGAAAAACAACCGTAAGTCCGTATCATATGTGTCTCATTACCCAGGCAGTCGCGAACGGCGGCACACTGATGGACCCGTATCTGGTAGATTCGGTCACAAATTACACCGGCACTGAAGTTCGCCGCAATGTTCCGAAAAGCTACGCAAGACTTATGACTTCTGACGAAGCGTCACAGCTAAAGGATTACATGACTGCTGTTGTGGAGGAAGGGACAGGTTCTGTACTTTCCGGCCGGTCTTATACAGTAGCCGGAAAGACCGGTACTGCCGAATACAGTTCTGAGAGCAGCGACAGAACACACTCATGGTTTACCGGGTTTACAAATGTAGATGATCCGGAGCTTGTCATTACCGTGATTACGGAAGGATCAGACGGGAGCACAAGCGGAAGGGCTGTCTCCATTGCCGGGACGATACTTGACTCTTATTACAATTAATACGTTGTGGAAGAGGAATATTTATGCAGATGAAATTTTACTGTGATCTGTATGTCAGTGAATGCTGGCAGGAGAAAAGGGCAAGAATAATAAAAAAGTTAAAACAAAACAGGATTCAGCCTCAGGTCTATGTAGTGGCCCTGTCCCAGGGAAGCCAGAACCAGCTTGAATTCTTCTCCAGCATTCTTTTAAAGCAGCACGTGTTTGACAATACCGAAGTTTTTGTTGTAGGAATCGCGAACGGATATGATGAAGCGCTTCTTATGGTAAGGGATATAACGGAACAGATATATACTGAAACCGGAACAGCTGATCTCAGGAAATATATCCTGGAACGTCAGGAAGAATATGTAAAGGCAGGGCAGTAGTTCAGATGTTACATATTATTTTGCTTATTCTTAAAATAATCGGATTTCTAATTCTTGGAATTCTGGCGCTGGCTGTTCTGCTGACGGCGGTAATTCTGCTGGCTCCTTTTGTCTACAGACTGGATTTCTCCGCAAATAACAGCCTGGAAAGCGCAAAGGGCTGCATCCGTTTTCACTGGCTGATGCATCTTATATCAGGCGAAGTATCCTGCCAGGACGGAGCATTCAGCTGGCATATACGTGCCGCATGGAAAAAATTCGGAGAAGAAGCGGACGGAACAGACGAATCAGACACGTCCGCCCAAAAAGCGGATGCCAAAAAAACGAACACATATGTATCTGCGGAAAAGGCGCAGAGTGCTGAATCTGAACGGATAGATGAACCGGTCAATCGCGCAGATTATCATATGGATGATTCTGCTGACAAATCAGTTGACAAATCAGTGCGTGAACCGGATAGAGTGTCAGAATCTTCTCCGGATTCCCGTGAACAGAAAGCTTCGTCCGGAAAGATCTCATCCGGAAGTCAGGGCGGAAGGGAAAAAACACCGCGGATTTATGAAAGATTTATGAAGATCCCGGAAAAGATAAAATATACTTTCCGCAGAATATGTGATAAGATAAGTACGTTAAAAAAGAAAAAAGAGCGCATTGCCGCTTTTCTCAGAAGCAGTACACACCAGAATGCATTCTCCCGCCTGATAAAAGAATTAAAACGGCTGTTTCATTTTCTGAAACCTTCTGATGCTTCTGTGGATCTTGAGTTCGGTTTCAGCGATCCTGCTTATACCGGATACACTCTTGCAGGTATCGGCATGATTTATCCGATGATAGGTGAATATGCGCAGATCAAGCCGGATTTTGAGCATAAAGTACTAAAAGGAAATGTCTTTATCAAGGGAAGGATCCGCATTTTATACGGAGTAATCTTTGTATGGAATATGCTATGGGATAAAAATGTCCGGACTACTTACCGGCATATACGTAAATTCAGATTATAGGTATAATCGTACAATGACAATGCTACATGCAGATTCAGAAAAGTCATATGAGGAGGACAAAAAAATGGCTGAAGAAAATAATAACTTCAAAACAACGCTTGAATCATTGTTCAAAGGAATGGACGGTGTCGTATCTTCAAAAACTGTAGTCGGAGATGCAATCCATATAGGCGGAACAATCATTCTTCCCCTTGTCGATGTTTCTTTCGGTATCGGCGCGGGCGCATTCTCCGGAGACAAGAAAGAAAAAGGCATGGGCGGTATCGGCGGGAAGATGACGCCAAGCGCGGTGATCGTGATTCAGGACGGCAAGACAAGACTTGTAAATATTAAGAATCAGGATACAATCACTAAGATTCTCGATATGGTACCGGATGTGATCGACCGTTTTACGGCCGGAAGAGAAGAGCGGATGACTGAGAAAGATGTAATGGATATTCTCGATTCTGATGATGAAGATAAATAAATTACGCGGAATATTCTTTCACGCACATGCATAAGATATGTTAATCCCCCTCATTCGGAAGTGACGCCATGAAAAAGGTATGCGGTTTTGCGTTGTTCTGGACAGCAATAGGAATGTTTATCATGATGCTGCTTCCGAATCTGGTGTGCGGTGTCATATTGACGATCATCTTTCTCGTGCTGGGATACAGACTGTTCTGCTGTTGAGCGCGATGCCTGCAGCTCACGCTGTTCGCTGACTGTTGCCCGTCGGATGTCCGCAGTCTGTTCAGGCAGGCCTGCCCGTCCATGCATCCGTTCTCCGGGCGTATAGCACAAAATATAACCCCGGACCTGTTTTACAGTTCCGGGGTTATTCCGTGTCATTCAAATTATAGATCTTTGTCTGATTACGCACGCTCTACACGTCCGGACTTCAGACAGGATGTACAAACATACATTTTCTTGGATCCGCCTTCTGTCTTAACTCTGACAGATTTTACATTTGATTTCCACATTTTTGGTGATCTTCTATGAGAGTGGCTTACATTGTTTCCGAAATGAGCACCCTTTTCACAAATAGCACATTTAGCCATGACTGCACCTCCTAACAATCTGAACTGGTCATTTAGACTCATAACACTGATATTCTAGCAGAAACGTTTTATCATTGCAAGCACTTTTTAAAAAAACGTGTCAAAAAACGAATCATTGTTGTAAAATCAAAGAAGTAATAGTATAATAATCATGTTATTTATGGCATAAACCATTAGAAAACTGGAGGTAGACATTGATGAAAGGAAGTATGAGCACTGATCTGGGAATCATTACGGTCAATCCCGAAGTGATCGCCAAATATGCAGGTTCCGTAGCAGTGGAATGTTTCGGAATCGTCGGTATGGCAGCGGTAAATATGAAAGACGGTCTGGTTCGTCTTTTGAAAAAAGACAGCCTGACACACGGAATTCAGGTAGAGATCTCAGACGATAACGCCCTCACCCTGAATTTTCATGTCATTGTCGCTTATGGCGTGAATATCCTTTCTGTTTCTGACAATCTTATGAGTAATGTAAAATATAAGGTTGAAGAATTCACCGGCATGACGGTAGAAAAGATCAACATCTTCGTAGAAGGTGTGAGAGTGATAGATTAAGGAGGATATTATCGTGGCTGTTAAAACGATAGATACGGAGATGCTCCGGAAGATGTTCCTGGCAGGAGCAGCGAATCTGGAAGCGAAGAAAGAATTCATCAATGAATTGAACGTATTCCCTGTGCCTGACGGGGATACCGGTACGAATATGACCCTGACGATCATGTCGGCAGCTAAAGAAGTACAGGCACTTGAGAATCCTGATATGGTCTCCATAGCGAAAGCAATTTCATCAGGTTCATTGAGAGGGGCCAGAGGAAATTCGGGCGTTATACTTTCACAGCTTCTCCGTGGATTTACAAAAGAGATCAAAGAACATAATGAAATTGACGTAAATATTCTTGCAAAAGCATGTGACCGCGCTACCGCGACAGCTTACAAGGCTGTCATGAAACCGAAGGAGGGTACAATCCTCACTGTTGCAAAAGGCATTTCACAGAAAGCGGCTGAACTTGCCGAGACAACAGATGATCTGGAAGCCTTTCTCCCGGATGTGATCAGTCATGCCGAGGAGGTGCTCAAGGAGACTCCGGAACTTCTTCCCGTATTAAAAGAAGCCGGTGTCGTGGACTCCGGCGGACAGGGTCTTCTGGAAGTTATTCGCGGCGCCTATGACGCATTTCTCGGAAAAGAGATTGATTATGCGGCAATAGAGGCAAGTTCCGGGACAAAGATGGTAAAACCCGGTCAGCAGGCCGAGGCAGATATCAAATTCGGCTACTGCACGGAATTTATCATTATGACGGACAAGCCGTTTACTGACAAAAACGAAACAGAGTTCAAGGCTTATCTGGAATCTATCGGTGATTCCATTGTTTGTGTGGCGGACGATGATATCGTCAAAGTCCATGTCCATACGAATGATCCCGGACTCGCGATCCAGAAAGCACTGACATACGGACAGCTCTCACGCATGAAGATTGACAATATGCGCGAGGAACATCAGGAGAAACTGATCCGTGACGCAGAGAAGGTTGCCGCTCAGCAGGCGCAGGCGGCGGAAGTAAAGAAGAAAAAAGAGCCAAGAAAACCGGTAGGATTTATCGCTGTTTCCATCGGTGATGGAATGAATGAAATCTTCCGCGAACTTGGCGTAGACTATATCATCGAGGGTGGACAGACAATGAATCCGAGCACGGATGACATGCTCACAGCGATTGATGAAGTAAATGCTGACCATATCTTCATCCTGCCGAACAATAAAAACATCATCCTTGCAGCCAATCAGGCCCGGTCTTTGACAAAAGATAAAGATATCATTGTAATTCCGACAAAGACTGTTCCACAGGGTATTACAGCGGTGATCAGCTATATGCCTGAAGCTGATGTGGATGCAAATCTTGAGGCTATGGAAGAAGCCGTCAAAAATGTCAAGACAGGTCAGGTGACCTATGCAGTACGCGACACAAAGATTGATGACAAAGTTATCCATGAAGGTGATATCATGGGAATCGGAGATCAGGGAATCCTTTCTGTCGGGCAGTCTGTTGAAGATACCGTCAAAGACATGCTTGCCCAGCTCGTAGATGATGATTCTGAACTGATCAGTCTCTACTATGGTCAGGACGTTCATGAAGAGGATGCCGAAAAATTCGCGCAGACCGTTGAAGAGCTTTATCCTGACATAGATGTTGATGTTCATATGGGCGGCCAGCCGATTTACTACTATGTACTTTCAGTAGAGTAAAATGAAAAATAATTAGCAGCATTGTAAGAACCGGGGCGTTCTTCCGACAGGGAGAGCGCCTTGTTTATTAAGTGAAGTAATACGGAGAGTTTTTTATGAAAAGCAGATCGAGCATCGGATCCCTGAAAGGGATCGGAGAAAAAACCGAAAACCTGTTCCACCGGCTTGGAGTTTATAAGGTGGAAGACCTGATCCGTTATTATCCCAGAGGATTCGAGATATATGACGATCCGGTTCCTATCAGCGAGGTAGAAGAGGGAAAAACCAATACGATTGCAGGCAGCGTATTCGGACGTATTTCTGTATCCGGGAACCGTTCTCTTCAGGTTACTGCACTGAATTTAAAAGATTTGACCGGTACGATCAAAGTATTATGGTTTCGCATGCCATTTCTGAGAAACACGCTCGGGAAAGGCGGTATGCTCATCCTTCGGGGACGTGTGGTAAAAAGAAGAGAAGGACTTGTAATGGAACATCCCGAAATCTACTATCCTGCGTCAAAGTATGAGGAAAAACGTCATTCCATGCAGCCTGTCTATCCCCTGACTGCCGGCCTGACAAACAACGCAGTGGTCAAGGCGGTACGTCAGGCTTTGGAAGCTGCCGATGAAACTCAGGACATCCTTCCCCGCCGTCTGTCAGCAGTTCACGGGTTTCTCCCATATAGTGAAGCAGTTCGGAAGATGCATTTTCCGAGTAATAAAGAAGAATTTATTCAGGCAAGGGAACGATTTGTCTATGAAGAATTTCTTGTCTTTATCTTGTCACTGCGGCGGATGAAGGAAAACGAAAGCCGGTCTGAGAACCGGTTTACATTTGAAACCTGTCCGGAAATCGACCGTTTCCTGATGGAACTTCCTTATGATCTGACAGATGCTCAGAAAAAAGTATGGGGAGAGATAAAACATGATATGCAGAGCAGTCATGTTATGTCACGTCTTGTCCAGGGCGATGTGGGATCAGGGAAAACAATTGTAGCATTTCTCGGGCTTCTGATGGCCGGACTGAACGGATACCAGGGAGCGTTAATGGCGCCTACCGAAGTACTGGCCAGACAACACTATGAAAATATATCGGGAATGCTGGAACATTACCATATTCCCGTAAAAGCCGAACTTCTCACCGGATCAATGACCGCGAAGCAGAAACGGGAAGCTTATGAAAGGATTTCCTCGGGCGAAGTCTCGATCATCATAGGCACTCACGCTCTGATCCAGGATAAGGTAACCTATCATGATCTGGCTCTGGTCGTAACAGACGAGCAGCACCGTTTCGGAGTAAAGCAGAGGGAAGCTCTGGCAGGCAAAGGCTGTACGCCCCATATTCTCGTCATGAGCGCGACCCCCATCCCGCGGACACTTGCCATCATTCTGTACGGGGATCTTGACATTTCCGTGATCGATGAAATGCCCAAAAACCGGCTTCCCATCAAAAACTGCGTTGTAGATACAGGTTACAGAGAGACTGCTTACCGTTTTATGAAAAAACAGGTGGCGGAGGGCAGACAGTGTTATGTCATCTGTCCTATGGTGGAAGAAAGTGAAAGTCTGGAAGCCGAAAATGTCCAGGACTATTCACGCATGCTCGCCGAAGAAATGGGGAATGATATCCGTGTCGCATATCTACACGGCAAGATGAAACAGCAGGAAAAGGACGGAATCATGGAGGCCTTCGGACGAAACGAAATACAGATTCTTGTATCGACTACCGTGATCGAGGTCGGCATCGACGTCCCTAACGCGACGGTCATTATGATTGAAAACGCAGAGCGCTTCGGCCTCGCCCAGCTCCACCAGCTGAGGGGACGTGTGGGAAGGGGAAAATACCAGTCCTACTGCATTTTTATGACTGCCTCAAAATCAGATGAGACAAAAGAACGGCTCGACATCCTGAATCACTCCAATGACGGATTCTTTATCGCCGGTGAAGACCTGAAAATGAGAGGTCCCGGTGATCTGTTCGGAATCCGCCAGAGCGGAATACTGGATTTTAAAATTGCTGATGTGTTTCAGGACGCAAAGATCCTGCAGAGCGCAAATGAGGACGCCGAAAAGATTCTGAAAGAAGATCCTGAGCTGACATCTCCGGAGAATGCGGGACTTCGCCGTTATATCGACAGAAAGATCAGTGAGATCATGCTGGAGACGACGCTGTAAAATAACTTTTCAGCAGGGAGGGACAAAAATGGAAGACGCATATGTACTCACACTGAAAAACCGAAAATTTTCCGAATTTTATCTGTGTTACTGCGGCTACGCAAAATGCGAACCGCTGCACAGCTTCGGACCGGCAGTCCGTCCTAATTACCTGATTCATCTGATCCTCGACGGAAAAGGGATCTACCAGATCGGCGATACACAGTACGAGCTGGCAAAGGGACAGGGGTTTCTGATCGAGCCGGAGGTACAGACATTCTATCAGGCCGACAAGGATAAACCGTGGACCTATCTATGGATCGGATTCAGCGGCAGCCGGGCAAAAGAATATCTGGCCGATATAGGGCTGGGAAGCGGACATAAAATTTTCCGCTGCGAAGACATCTCCGGACTCAGACAGATCCTGATTGAAATCCTGAAAAGGAACACATATACCGTAGAAAATGATTTTTACCGCGAGGGATTTCTGTATTCATTTTTCGGTCTTCTGTCTAAAAACATAAAGAGTGAAGCTATCTCACAGCAGGAGACTGAAAATCTGTATGTGAGAAAAGCACTGGAATATATCCAGAATAACTATCACTATGGGATCCGCGTGTCTGACATTGCAGATTACGTGGGCGTCAGCCGCGGTTACCTTCACACGCTTTTTACGAAAACCCTCGGCCAGTCACCGCAGGAATATCTTGTCAATCACCGGATCACCCGGGCCCAGCAGCTCCTTGAGATCACGGATCTGCCGGTAGAAGGCGTGGCGCAGTCCTGCGGATACACTGATCCTCTTGTATTTTCAAAACTGTTTAAAAAGAAGACCGGGAAAACTCCTTCCGCATACCGGAGGGAAAGTACATAATGACTGCTTTTTCTTACATTTTCTCCTGTTTATTGGCTCAAAAATCAATATAATAAGATTCAACAATAAACAGGAGGAATACATCATGAACATTTCTGTAAACGCCACCACACATACATTTCATCTTTATAACAACGAGATCAGCTACATTATGACTGTACTCCCAAACGGACAGATGGGGCAGCTATATTTCGGAAGAAAAGTCCACGAACGTGACGATTATTCCTACCTTATCGAAGTACGGTCCCGCCCCATGACAGCCTGTGTATTCGACACAGACAAATGCTTTTCCATGGAACATCTGAAGCAGGAATACGCTGTGTTCGGCTCAACAGATTACCGCTCACCGGCAACGGAACTTCTGCAGAATAACGGAAGCCGTATCTCGGAATTTGTGTTTCAAGACTACCGGATTGAAAACGGCAAGCCCTCACTTGAGGGACTACCCGCCACTTATACCGAGTCTGAAAACGAAGCACGTACACTCGTCATCGGTCTGGCAGATCCGCTCACGCAGATCCGCCTGGAACTTTTATATACAATTTTTGAAAAAGGCGGCATTATCACGCGAAGCGCGCGATTTATTAACAACGGCAAAGAAGATGTTCACCTGACAACTGCCATGAGTCTATGCATGGATCTTCCGGACAGTGATTACGACTGGATCCAGTTTTCCGGAGCATGGGCAAGAGAGCGCTATCCGAAAACGCGGCATCTCGAGCAGGGAATTCAGTCTGTAGGAAGCATGAGAGGTAATTCTTCCCACAACCACAACCCGTTTGTAATCCTAAAACGTCCGACTGCCGATGAATTTCAGGGCGAGGCCATCGGTTTCAGCTTGATTTACAGCGGCAACTTTCTTGCACAGGCAGAAGTAGATGCATATAATACGACAAGATTTCTCATGGGGATTCATCCGGCCGGCTTTGACTGGAAACTTTCAGCAGGCACGTCTTTTCAGACGCCGGAAGCTGTTATGATATATACTGATCAGGGACTGAACCGCTTAAGCCAGACATTCCACCGTCTGTATCAAAAGCGGCTTGCCAGAGGATACTGGAGAGACAGGGAGCGTCCGATCCTTCTCAACAACTGGGAAGCTACCTATTTTGATTTTACTGAAGAAAAGCTGCTGCAGATTGCCGGGAAAGCAAAGGAGTGCGGAGTAGAACTGTTTGTACTTGATGACGGATGGTTCGGACAGCGAAATACAGAACATGCAGGTCTCGGCGACTGGATTGCAAATACAGATAAACTTCCTTCCGGAATTGCCGGGCTCTCGGAAAAGATTGAAAAAATGGGTATGATGTTCGGTCTCTGGTTCGAGCCCGAAATGGTCAACAAAGATTCTGACCTTTACCGCGAACATCCGGACTGGATCCTGCAGACTCCCGGGCGAAAGCCTTCCCACGGACGTTTCCAGTATGTACTGGACTTTTCCAGAAAGGAAGTAGTAGACCGTATTTATGAGATGATGTCAAAGCTTCTTTCCGAAGCAAAAATATCCTATGTGAAGTGGGATATGAACCGCAGTATTACAGAGTGCTACTCCGCATCACTACCTGCTGACCGTCAGGGTGAGGTGTATCACCGATATATCCTCGGAGTCTATGACCTGTATGAAAGACTCACAAGCAGGTTCCCGCATGTACTGTTTGAGTCCTGCGCAAGCGGCGGCGGACGTTTTGATCCGGGACTTCTCTACTATGCGCCGCAGGGCTGGACAAGCGATGATACTGACGCAGTGGAGCGTCTCAAAATCCAGTACGGGACATCATACTGTTATCCGGTAAGCTGTATGGGAAGCCATGTCTCCGTCACTCCGAACCATCAGCTGAACAGATGCACGCCTCTCTCCACGAGAGCAAACGTAGCGTATTTCGGCACATTTGGCTACGAGCTTGATCTGAATAAACTGACAGAGGAAGAACAGAGAGAAGTAAAGGAGCAGATCCGCTTTATGAAACAGTACCGCAGGCTGATCCAGTTCGGCACGTTTTACCGGCTGCAAAGCCCGTTTGAAAATAATGTTGCCGGATGGATGGTTGTCAGCGATGATAAAAAAGAAGCAATTGCAGGGCGGTATAAAATCTTAAACGGAGCAAACCAGCCGTTTGAAAGAATGTATCTGAAAGGGCTGAATTCAGACACAGAATACCGGATCAACGGGGATGAGACCCATTACGGAGATGAACTGATGAACTGCGGTCTGGTCACAACGGATGCATCTGCAGGAGAGACTGCTCCGGGAGAAAAGATGAGCCGGGACTTTGACTCGCAGCTGTATATAATCGAAGCTTGCAACAAATAAATCATTAACTGTTTAGAATTTCCAGTTTATAAATATCAGATCCTCCACATACTATTGATGTAACATGAAGGACCGAACAGCAGATGTATGATAACCGGCTGCACCGGAAAGTCAGCAGATTACATACAGATGCAGCCGGTTTGAATGTTACATGACAAACGAAAGTAGCTTCTAAAAAAGTTACTAAAATGCAAAAGGAGGAAATTGATCATGGCAAGTCGTTCATCTAACAGAGCAGCAGTGCCTGAGGCGAAAGGCGCTCTGGACAAATTCAAGTACGAAGTGGCCAACGAGCTGGGGGTACCGTTATCTGACGGTTACAACGGCGACCTTACTTCCAAGCAGAACGGATCAGTAGGCGGATATATGGTCAAGAAAATGATCGA
>DWWI01000092.1 GCA_019119745.1 Candidatus Mediterraneibacter gallistercoris
CAGATACGGAAGAATCTATCACAATCTGTATGAAAATAACACAGAAGAGCAGGAACCGTCCGGAGGTACATTTTACATACGTCTGGTGATCGGGATCCTCTGCTTTGTATGCTTCGTGTATATGGATCAGAGTAAGGCGGAGATCGCACAGGTAAACAGCACTGCTATTGTCGATCAGATCGAGAAAGAAGTTGATACGGACGCGATCGTGGAGGCGTGGAAAGCATTGTAATTACCTTTATGAAAATTCTTTCTGCTTGATTAAGAAAGTGATAGAAAGCAGCAGAAAAATCCTGTAAAATAAAAACAGAGCATCGGACCGCCGGACTTATGCGAAGCTCGGCGGTCCTTTTTATATCGATCAATTATTAATAATTTTTTCAAGATCAGAAAAGGAAGGAAAAATCAATGGATAAAAAATGGTGGAAAGAAAGCGTCGTATATCAGATCTATCCGAGAAGTTTTAAAGACAGTAACGGGGACGGAATCGGTGACCTGGACGGTATCACAGACAAGCTGGATTATCTGAAAGAACTGGGTATCGATGTAATCTGGCTCTCGCCGGTCTACCAGTCGCCCAATGACGACAACGGCTATGATATCAGTGACTATCGTGCAATCATGAAAGAGTTTGGAACAATGGCGGATTATGACAGGATGCTTGCCGAGGCACATAAAAGAGGCATCCGTATCGTCATGGATCTTGTGGTAAACCATACTTCAGATGAACATAAATGGTTTATAGAGAGCCGCAAATCAAAAGATAATCCATACAGGGATTACTATATCTGGCGTCAGGCAAAGAACGGAAAAGAACCGAACAACTGGGGCTCATGTTTTTCGGGTTCCGCATGGGAATATGACAGTACGACCGATATGTATTATCTTCATCTTTTCTCCAAGAAACAGCCGGATCTGAACTGGGATAATCCTAAAGTAAGGAAAGAAGTATTCGACATGATGAACTGGTGGCTGGACAAGGGCGTAGACGGATTCCGTATGGATGTGATCAGCTTAATCTCAAAAGATCAGACATTTCCGGACGGAGTACCGGGCATCAACGGATACGCAAGCTTCAACGAGCCTGCCAACGGTCCCCATGTCCACGAATACCTGCAGGAAATGAGGAGAGAAGTGCTGGACGGCAGAGATACCCTTACTGTAGGAGAGTGTTCGGGAGTAACTCTGGAAGAAGCAAAAAAATACGCCCGGAGCGACGGAAAAGAACTGAATATGGTATTCCAGTTTGAACATATGGATGTAGACGCTGACGGCACAAACAAATGGGCGGATAAGAAGATGGATCTGCGCGACCTGAAATCAATCCTGACAAAGTGGCAGAAAGGTCTTGATTCCATCGCGTGGAACAGCCTGTTCTGGGAGAATCACGATCAGCCCCGCTCCGTTTCAAGGTTTGGAAATGACGGCAAATACCGCGAACTGTCCGCCAAAATGCTGGCTACCTGTCTCCACATGATGCAGGGAACTCCTTATATCTATCAGGGCGAGGAGCTCGGCATGACAAATGTGCCGTTTAAAGACATCTCCGACTTCCGTGATCTTGACAGTATCAATGCTTATCATGAACTGGTCGGCCAGGGGGTCTTTACTGAGGAAGAGATGATGAAATATCTGCGCTACAAGAGCCGCGATAACGCCCGCACACCGTTCCAGTGGGATGATACGGAAAACGCAGGCTTTACGACGGGCGCACCTTGGATCATGGTAAATCCGAACTACAAAGAAATCAACGCCAAAGACCAGCTTGAAAGAGAGGACTCCGTATTCCGCTATTACCAGAAACTGATCCGGCTCAGAAAAGAACATGAAATCATTGTGTACGGAAGTTATGACCTGCTCCTGCCGGATGACAGAGAGCTATATGTATACACCCGTACACTCGGGAATGAAAAGCTGCTCGTTGTATGTAACTTCTATGGAAATACACGTACAATGGAACTTCCGGAGGGGTGGGCACAAGAAGGCGCAGAACTTCTGATCGGGAATTACGGTGATATCTCCTGCAAAGAGAGTGCGGCAACAGTGCGGCCTTATGAGGCATTTGTTCTCAAAATAAAATAAGACGGCTTATTCAAATTCTTTTTTGCCGTACAGTTCCCTGAACTGATGCATTGTAAAACCCGTAACTTTCTTAAACTTTGCTCCAAGGTAACTCTGTGAACAAAAACCGAGATAAGAAGCAATCTGACTGTAGGAATACCGGGAATAGATCAGCATATTTTTTACAAGCTTAATTTTTTCATTCAGAATATAATCACTGATTGTAATTCCCTCACTGCGCCGGAACAGATCAGAAAGATAGTTCTGGTTCACATACAGCGCTTTGGCAATTTCCTGCGTGGATATCTTATCGTGCAGATGGGAGAAGATATAATCCTTGCAGCGGCTGATCCTTGAATCAGCCGCTGTATGTTTTTCCGGTCCTTTCTGTGATTCCTTTATATCTTTCACCAGAAGCGTGTACTGCATCTCCGCCTGTCTTCCAAGCTGTAATGCGCCTTCCGGACTTTTCGCTTCCTCGATCTTATTGATATAACTGTCACTCAAAGAATAGGCAGTTTCCGCCATTACGCCGCTCTCCATCGCAGCGCGTGAGGCAAGCGTCACGAGCACAATCGCAAGATTCTGGTTACTCCGAAGCGATGTCTTTGCCAGAATTCCCAACTTTCCGGTATAGTCTTCCTGCCAGCTTTTCTTCAGCGCCTCAACGTTTCCGCTGCGGATACTTTCCACTTCCCGTATTTCCTGATCGTACGGATTATGCATGGAGATGTTCTCCTGATTTTCAAAGATTATGTCTGTAAATTTCTTTTGTATTTCATACTGGATATCCCTGTCCAGACAGTTAAACTGTAAGGCTTCCTCCATAGAACAGGGCTGATCACTGAACATATTGTGAAGAAGCAGACCGTCTCTTAAAAGGTCTGTAGTACTGCACTGGTATAGTACCGGAAGCAGAGCTCTCGCAAGCGGCTTATCCGAATAATAGATGCGGCATACATTTCCCCTTACAAGCCGAACAGGCCCGATAATATAAAGCTTTTCTTCCGTCAGAATCAGGGCATAAGCCGCCAGATCCGGGTTTACGGCAATAACCGGATGACTTTCAGAAGCGGCATTTCTCAACTGCACGAATAATCTGCCGTCCACGGTCTGTTCCAGATCTTTCCTCATGCATACACTGTCAACGCAGCCCCCGTCCATCGAGAAGATATGTACGCGGGTATGAAGCTGCCGGGACAGGTATTCCATCAGATATTCTATATTCACGGATATATTCCCCTTTCATTTTCATTTCTCTTTTTTGAGTCATGTATGCCCCTGTACAAATGGATAAGTCCAGTATATCACATCGCTGAGAATAATGATATACAACTGAGTATAATGATATATTTTTCGTCATCTCGTTGATAAAGTGAAATCAGAATAAACCAAACGAAAAGGAGATGACAGTATGTACATCAAAGGAGTAAACCTCGGAAACTGGCTTGTCCTGGAAAAGTGGATGAGTCCGGCTCTCTTTGAGGGCACATCGGCAGAAGATGAATATTATCTGCCAAGGCAGCTTCCGAAAGATGTCTATGCGGCAAGGATCCAGATCCACCGCAGTGAATACATCACGGAACGGGATTTTGCACAGATCCGGTCTTTCGGTATGAATATGGTCCGCATTCCGGTACCGTATTTTATCTTCGGGGACTGTCCGCCATTCATCGGATGTATCAGTGAACTTGACAAAGCATTTAACTGGGCGGACCGGTACGGACTGAAAGTCCTCATAGACCTGCATACAGTTCCCAGCAGCCAGAACGGCTTTGACAACGGCGGTCTTTCCGGAGTCTGCAAATGGGCACAGCAGCCGGAAAGTGTCGAATTCACTTTACAGGTGCTTGAAAAACTGTCGGAACGTTACGCTGCGCATCCGGCATTGTGGGGCATCGAGGTCGTCAATGAGCCTCTTCTCGAATCTGCGTGGGATACCATGAATATCGAAGAACGCTACCCGGCGGTTGATAAAGAGATGGCAGAAGGAACTGCTCCTGTCCCCCTTGATTTTCTCAAAAACTTCTATATAGAGGCATACCACCGCATGAGGAAATATCTGCCGGAAGAGAAAGCGATCGTCATACATGACGGTTATGATCTCACTGCGTGGAAAGGCTTTATGCAGGAAGACAGCTTTCAGAATGTCGTGCTCGATACGCACCAGTATCTGATGTTCGCAGAGCAGAACGGCTGTGAACAGACATTAGAAGCCTACCTGCGCTATATCAGGGAGACACTGACACCGGCGCTGGAAGAGATGTCGCAGCATTTTCCACTCATCTGCGGCGAATGGAGTCTTTTTAATTCGCTTGTCTGCGGTCATGACACGAAAGGCGGGCAGAGCGTATTAAACGGCATACAGGGAATGTCAACAGAGACTTTTACACCGGAGGAAAAGAAGGAAATCTATAGTCAGCTTGCAGAGGCGCAACTTGCGGCATGGAAGAAAGGAATCGGTAACTTTTACTGGAACTACAAGCTGCTTTTGGATACCGTAAATAATCCGGACTGGATCGGCTGGGACTGCTGGGATCTTGGCAGATGTATCGCATCGGGCTGGTTCCCGTCAGACAGGCAGATTTAAATCTAAATCAAGGGAAGAGAAAAGAGGAGGCAAATAGAATGAAAAGAGATCTGTGTGTGCCTCTGGCTGTCTGTACGGTTCTGATGTTCAGCGTACCCGCTTCATTTACGGGAAAGGCGCAGCTTGTATATATGTTCCTGACCTACAATCTGGTATCCACCATCTTCTATACCGGTGTCAATGTCCCCTATGCGACACTGCAGGGACTGATGACCACAGATCAGTATGAGAGAGGGCTGCTCGGAAATTTCCGCAACCTGCTTTCTACATTCGGCACCATGACGATCAACACAGTAGTATTAAAGATGACCGGCTTCTTCGGCGGCGGAGACCAGTATGCACAGAAAGGCTGGACAATAACCGTAGCAATACTCATGGTTCTGTTCGTGATTCTGAACATGTTTATGTTCTTTACCTGTAAAGAACGTGTAACAGATCAGAGCAAAGAAAAGGCAGACCAGAAAGAATCCGTATCATTTATAAAAGGCATCGCTTCTATGGTCAGGAACAAATACTGGCTCCTGATGGTTTGCAACTTGTTCTTTATGTATTTTATGATGTCTATTTTCTTCGGTACGGTGCTGTATTTCACAAAATATAACATGGGAGACGAAAGCCGCTATGCAATGGTTGCCAATCTGCTTTCCGCCGCTCAGATCATCACACTGTTTGTGACACCATTCCTGATGAAAAAGATCAGTAAACGTTATCTGAACATGGCGGGAATGGCGGTCGTGGCACTGGGATGCGCCATCGGAGGGCTTACAACAAGCTATCCTCTGATCTGCATGACCTCCATACTCAAAGGAATCGGTTTCGGCTTTGCCGGCTCAACGATGTTCGGATGTCTTCAGGATGCGATCACCTACAGAGAGTGGAAAGCCGGGTATAATGCAGCCGGCATGGGAAACGCCGCAGCCTCATTCTGTATGAAGATCGGTTCGGGACTTGGCACTGCCGCACTCGGCTGGATCCTTGCTGCTGGCGGCTTTGTCGAAAAACTAGGCGAGGGCATGTCCCAGAGTGCTTCCGCACTTGGGGCGATCAATATGTCCTTTGCATGGGTGCCGGCTCTTACTGCCGTTATCAGCGCAGTCTGCATGATCTTCTTTGACCTTGATAAACATTACGAGCGTGCAGTCACAGATCTGGCACAGGGAAAACATAAGGACGATATATAAACAAGTAAAAATCAGAAAGGATATACGATCATGATAACAAACCCTATCCTTCCGGGTTTTAACCCGGATCCGTGCATCTGCCGGAAAGGCGGCGACTACTATCTGGCAGTATCAAGTTTTGAATGGTTTCCTGGTATACCTGTATACCATTCCAGGGATTTAAAACACTGGGAACTGTATACCCACGTGCTGACTGACGATACGGAAGTCGATCTGAAAAAGCTGCCCTCCTCAAAAGGAATCTGGGCCCCCTGTCTGACGTACTGCGAAAAAGAGGACCTCTTTTATGTTATCTACGGCGTTATGAATTCTATGAATGCGAGGTATTTTGATATAGATAACTATCTGATCACAGCAAAAGATATACGGGGGCCGTGGAGCAAACCGGTCTATCTGCACTCATCCGGTTTTGATGCTTCGATCCTGCATGATGACGATGGTCGAAAATGGATTGTCTCCCTTGAATGGGAGACAAGGGAAGGATATGAAAAACCGGGCGCAATCTGTATGGTAGAATATTCTCCAGACAAAAAAGAAATCATCGGCTACCCTAAACGGATCTGGAACGGCGGTACGGACAGGGGATGCATAGAAGCGCCTCACCTGACAAAAAAGAACGGGCTCTACTATCTTATGTGCGCGGAAGGAGGAACCGGTTATAATCATTGTGTGACAATGGCGCGAGCCAAAAATGTCTGGGGCCCTTATGAAGGCGATCCTGCCAATCCGATCGTAACATCTGTTCCCGGATACTCCAATGAACGGCAGGATCCGGATCATCTGAAAACCAGATATTTTAATCCGGATACTGAGCTTCAAAAATCCGGGCACGGAAGTTATGTCGAACTTCCCGGAGGCGAGGTCTATCTCGTACATATCGCGGCAAGGCCGTTTGTTCCGGAACTGCGCTGCACATTGGGGCGGGAAACCGCGATACAGAAAATGACATGGACAAAAGACGGATGGCTCAGGATGGCAGACGGAGGATGTATCGCAAAGGTTCATGTGCCGGAGCCTGCTCTTCCGGAATGTCCGCTCCCGGCTTCACCGGTTTTTGATGATTTTGATGCAGAAACCCTGGGAAACTTTTATTACGCTCCGCGCATTATGCCTCAGCGCTTTGCAGATGTAAAGGCCAGACCCGGATATGTAAGAATTCGTGGGCAGGAGTCGAGAACATCTCTGAACCAAGTCAGTATACTTGCCCGTAAGCTGACAGGCACACACGCACGGATCACGACAAAAATGGAATTTCTGCCGGAAGTACACCAGCACAGCGCAGGTCTGATCCTGTATTATGATAATATGAATTATATCAATCTGAGGAAATACCGCAGTGATACACTCGGCCAGAGTGCACTTTCCATCATCCATCTGGAAAACGGAATAAAGACAGAACTTCTGAATACACGGATACCGATAGAAGATATACCAATATATCTGCGGCTTTATATTGATGGCAGGAAATCATGGTTTGAATGGAGCTATGACAACAATGAATATCAAAAAATAGGCAGCTTTTTCGATACAACAAAATTTTCTGACGAATACTGTAAGTACGGAGAATTTACGGGAACAATGGTCGGACTGACTTGTGCGGACAGGGTAAAGCACAGCCATTATGCAGATTTTGATTTCTTTGAGTACCTTGTAGAAAAAGACCGCGGAATCGAGTAAAATCAGTACTAATTGACAATTTATATAATGCAAGTTTATACAGCCGATGACTGTTTGATTTTCAGTCACCGGCTGATTTTTTGCGCTATATAATAAAGCTGGATGATACAATTCAACTTTTATTTGTCATAAGCGGCTGATTCGTGTATACTTACACAGGATACTTCCGTAAAAAGCAGAAGAGAACAGGAGGAGCAATGCGTAAATTAGCCTTAAGTGATGAAATATTATTAAGCATAGAAAAACCTGCCCGGTACATCGGCGGCGAGGTTAATTCTGTAATGAAGGACAAAGATGAAGTGGATATCCGTTTTGCGATGTGTTTCCCGGACGTTTATGAGATCGGCATGTCCCATCTGGGCATCCAGATTCTCTATGATATGTTCAACCGCAGGGAAGACACATGGTGCGAGCGCGTCTATTCGCCATGGCTGGATCTGGACAAGGTATTAAGAGAAAAAAACATTCCGCTCTTTGCGCTGGAATCTCAGGATCCGGTAAGAGAGTTTGACTTTCTCGGCATTACGATCCAGTTCGAGATGTGCTATACAAATATTCTCCAGATTCTCGACCTCAGTCATATCCCGCTCCACGCAGCTGACAGAACAGAAGAGGATCCCATTGTGATCGGCGGCGGCCCATGTGCATACAATCCGGAACCACTGGCAGAATTCTTTGATATCTTCTATATCGGCGAAGGGGAGACGGTTTACGATGAACTTCTCGACACATACAAAAAGTGGAAGAAATCCGGTGCTTCAAGAAAAGAGTTTCTGCGTCAGGCAGCCCGGATCGAAGGGCTCTATGTACCGCAGTTTTATGATGTGAGTTACCGCGGGGACGGCACCATAGAGTCCTTTGCGCCTAATGATCCTGCGGCTCCTGAGAGAGTGAGAAAACAGGTGGTCATGGATGTGACCGATGCTTCTTATCCGATGAAGCCTGTCGTTCCCTATATCAAGGCTACACAGGACAGAGTTGTACTTGAGATCCAGAGGGGATGTATCCGCGGCTGCCGTTTCTGTCAGGCGGGGATGATCTACCGTCCGACCAGAGAACGCAGCGTGGAAACACTGAAAGAATATGCCCGCACAATGCTCAAAAATACGGGGCATGAAGAGATTTCCCTCAGTTCCTTAAGCTCCAGTGACTACTCGAAACTGAATGAACTTGTCACTTTCCTGATCGACGAGTTCAAAGACAAGGGAATCAATATTTCCCTGCCTTCTCTGCGTATCGACGCCTTCTCTCTGGACGTCATGAGCAAGGTGCAGGACGTGCGCAAAAGCAGTCTGACATTTGCCCCCGAGGCAGGATCTCAGCGTATGAGAAATGTCATAAACAAAGGACTGACAGAAGAAGATATCATTACCGGCGCCGGACAGGCATTTGAAGGCGGCTGGACAAAAGTGAAGCTCTATTTCATGCTGGGGCTTCCCACTGAGACGGAAGAAGACATGAAAGAGATTGCCAGACTATCTGACCGCGTGGCGCGCAGATATTATGAAATCCCGAAAGAGCAGCGACACGGGAAATGCCAGATCACTGCAAGCTCTTCTTTCTTTGTGCCAAAACCATTTACACCGTTCCAGTGGGCATCCATGTATACCGCAGAAGAGTATGACCGCAGGGCGCACATTGTAAATGATGAGTTTCGCGAGCAGCTGAACCGCAAGAGTCTGAAATACAACTGGCATGACGCGCAGGTGACTGTTCTTGAAGGCGTCATGGCAAGAGGCGACCGCAGGATC
>DWWI01000093.1 GCA_019119745.1 Candidatus Mediterraneibacter gallistercoris
GTAAAATATCCGAAAATCACCCGGATACAGTGGATTGACTCACATATCCGGGACGGGAAAGAAAGCAGCCGGGAGGTATGTATTGTGTACGCACCGTTGGAGCGGCGTCGGCACTTAGAGCGCATTTTCTGCGCTCTTATGTACCGTTACGCCGCGACCGAGTGAAAACGTGTGCGCTAACAATACATACCTCCCGGCGGACTCTTTCTCAGTCAGATACGAATTTACACTTGCATTTATATTCCACTAGTGCTATCCTTTATTTTGCTGTGTTCATACACAGTGAAAAAGTACTCAGGAGAGTCTCTTTTACAGTTCCATACCGGTCAGCGAAACCGGCATATCTGTAGAAGGGCGCCGAAGGTGTAAGCGTTGATACTCTGGTATTCCTGCTCTTGTAGGAAAGCGGAGCAAAAACGTGAGTCTCTCAGGCAAAAGGATGGAGGTATAAAGGAATGTTGGAGCAGATCAACAAAATTATTACTGCGGTTCAGGGAGCTGTGTGGGGGCTGCCGCTGATCCTTCTTATCCTGTTTACAGGATTTCTACTCACAGTCAGGCTGGGGCTTTTACAGGTAAGGCATCTCGGCAAAGCATTCAAATTCATGATCAAAAATGAAGAAGAAGGACACGGGGAAGTGACCAGTTTCGGAGCGCTGTGCACTGCATTATCCGCGACTATCGGAACAGGAAATATCGCCGGTGTGGCGACTGCGCTTGCGGCCGGAGGACCGGGAGCATTGTTCTGGATGATCGTGGCTGCGTTTTTCGGAATGGCTACAAAGTATGCAGAAGGACTGCTGGCGATCAAGTACCGTACTGTGGACAAGGAAGGACACATTCTCGGAGGACCGTTCTATTATATTGAGAATGGTATGGGAAAGAAATGGAAATGGCTGGCTAAGATCTTTGCGTTTTTCGGCGCGTGTGTAGGCCTTTTCGGAATCGGTACATTTACTCAGGTGAACAGTATTTCATCCGCAGTGACGAACTTCTTTGATCCGAATGCGAACAATGTGGTTTCGCTGTTTGGAAGAACGTATTCATGGAGTACGGTGATCACATGTATCATTCTGACTCTCTGCGTCGGACTGGTCGTGATCGGAGGTATCAAAAGGATCGCGAAAGTATCTGAGATCGTTGTACCATTCATGGCGGTTCTGTATGTCGTGCTGGGACTGATTATTATCTTTACAAATATTACAGCGGTTCCCGCGGCGATTGTATCTATTGTGAAATCCGCATTTACAGGAAGCGCGCTTGCAGGCGGCGCTATGGGAAGCATGGTGGCTGCAATGCAGCAGGGTATCGCGAGAGGTATCTTTTCAAATGAATCCGGACTTGGTAGTGCGCCGATCGCGGCAGCGGCAGCGGTAACGAAGGAGCCGGCGCGTCAGGGACTTGTATCGATGACAGGAACATTTATCGACACGATCGTGATCTGTACTATGACAGGTATTTCTGTTGTGATCGCAGGTTCATGGATGAATCCGAATCTGGAAGGTGTGGAAATTACGATGGACGCATTCCAGAAGGGACTTCCGTTCCCGTCGGAAGTGGCGACATTCTCTCTGATGATCTGTCTTGTATTCTTCGCATTTACGACGATACTCGGATGGAATTACTACGGAGAGCGCTGTGTGGAATATCTTTTTAATAGAAATAAATCTGTAGTAAAAGGATACAGATGGCTGTATATTGTGGCTGTCTTTATCGGACCGTATATGACAGTGGCGGCGGTATGGAATATCGCGGATGTATTTAACGCGCTGATGGCATTCCCGAACCTGATAGCGCTGCTGGCACTGAACGGCGTTGTTGTCAGAGAGTCAAAAGATTATTTTACAAGACTGAAGACAATGAAATAAACTGAATAAGTAATAATTACATATAAAGGAAAGAACAGTCTTTATTCGGCGCGGTTGAGTACAGACTGTTCTTTTTTATTGTCTGAAAATAACAGAATATTCTACGGACCGGTATCTGTTGTCATTACAAAAAAATAAAATGATTTCTTTTTCTTGATAATCGTTCCGGAGACAGGGGGGTGTTCTGAAAATACATGATAATGTGTTTTTGGGATTGCATTACACTATATTTTGTATTAAAATGGATTCCAGACGGATATACAGACCTTGCATCGGAAACTCTTCGAAGAAGCTGCGGGGCTGTCCCAAATAGAGACAATTAAGGAGAAGGCAGAATGAAGATTATAAAAAGAAATGGTTCCGAGGAAGCATTTGACAACAAAAAGATTATAAGAGCTGTCACAAAAGCAGATGTAAAGGCAGAGAACAGAAGCCTGACGGACGCGCAGATTGAGGATATCGCTGAATTTGTGGAATTCAAGTGCAACAAACTGAACCGTGCTGTGTCTGTCGAAGAGATACAGGATATGGTTGAAAATCAGATCATGGCGACAGGCGCGTTTGATCTTGCGAGGAGATACGTGCGGTACCGCTATAAACGTTCCCTTGTGCGTAAGGCCAATACGACGGATAATCGTATCCTTTCCCTTATTGAGTGCAATAACGAAGATGTAAAACAGGAAAATTCCAATAAGAATCCGGCAGTCAACAGTGTACAGAGGGATTATATGGCAGGCGAAGTAAGCCGTGACCTTACCCAGAGGATGCTCCTTCCGGAGGATATCGTGGAGGCAGACAAGCAGGGAATCATCCATTTTCATGATTCGGACTACTATGCACAGCATATGCACAACTGTGATCTGGTAAATCTGGAAGACATGCTGCAGAATGGCACTGTCATCAGCGGTACTATGATCGAGAAGCCTCACAGCTTTTCGACAGCATGTAATATTGCTACGCAGATCATTGCCCAGGTTGCCAGCAACCAGTATGGAGGACAGAGTATTTCTCTCGCTCATCTGGCTCCGTTTGTGCAGGTCTCAAGAGATAAGATACGTGCAGAGGTGGTAGAAGAGATGCGTGTGATCGGGTTTGACTGCCCGGCAGACCAGCTCGATGAGATCGTGGAGGGACGGTTAAAAAAGGAGATCACAAAAGGTGTTCAGACCATTGAATATCAGGTGATCACACTGATGACAACAAACGGGCAGGCTCCTTTCCTCACCGTGTTTATGTATCTGAACGAGGCGAAGAATGAGACTGAGAAAAAAGATCTTGCCATGATTATTGAAGAGACGCTCAAACAGAGATATAAAGGCGTAAAGAATGAAGCCGGCGTGTGGGTGACGCCTGCATTTCCGAAGCTGATCTATGTGCTTGAGGAAGACAATATTGACGAGGGAACACCGTATTATTACCTGACAGAGCTGGCTGCAAAGTGTACGGCGAAACGTCTCGTGCCGGATTATATTTCCGAGAAAAAGATGAAAGAACTCAAAGAAGGAAACTGTTTCCCGGTAATGGGATGCAGAAGTGCCTTAAGCCCGTGGAAAGACGAGAATGGCGAGTATAAGTTCTACGGCCGCTTCAATCAGGGGGTTGTCACGATCAATCTTGTGGATGTGGCTCTGTCTTCCGGCGGAGATATGGATAAATTCTGGAAGATCTTTGATGACAGGCTGGAACTGTGCTACCGCGCTCTGATGTGCAGACACAACAGATTGAAAGGAACACTCTCTGACGCGGCGCCGATTCTCTGGCAGTACGGCGCGCTGGCACGGCTGAAAAAGGGAGAGACCATCGACAAACTGCTTTATGGCGGATATTCCACGATTTCTCTCGGATATGCAGGTCTGTATGAATGTGTGAAATATATGACGGGCAAATCACATACAGATCCGGAGGCAACACCTTTTGCCCTGGATGTGATGAAGCATATGAATGAGGCGTGTGATAAGTGGAAAGAAGAGACAAATATCGGATTCAGCATCTACGGCTCACCGATTGAGAGTACTACATATAAATTTGCAAAATGCCTGCAGAAAAGATTCGGCATCGTGCCGGGCGTGACAGATAAGAGTTATATCACAAACAGCTATCATGTACATGTGACGGAAGAAATCGATGCATTTTCTAAATTGAAATTTGAGTCTCAGTTCCAGGCTCTTTCCACGGGCGGAGCGATCAGTTATGTGGAAGTGCCGAACATGCAGGACAATATACCGGCAGTGCTTCAGGTGATGCGGTTTATTTATGATAATATCATGTATGCAGAACTGAACACGAAGAGTGATTACTGTCAGGTATGCGGATACGACGGAGAGATCCAGATCGTGACGACAGAAGACGGAAAGCTTGAATGGGAGTGTCCGCATTGCGGAAACAGAGATCAGGATAAACTGAACGTGGCGAGACGTACCTGCGGTTATATCGGAACACAATTCTGGAATCAGGGAAGGACACAGGAAATCAAGGAAAGAGTGCTGCATTTGTAATAACCGTTCAGCCATCTGGTGCAAGGAGACGGATGTATGCCCGCATAGTGAATGTGCGGCAACAGGAGAAAATATGTATTACGGAGAAATTAAAAAATGCGATATCGCCAACGGAGAGGGAGTCAGAGTCTCCCTCTTCGTTTCCGGCTGCACCCACCATTGTCCTGGGTGCTTTAATCAGGATACGTGGGATTTTGATTATGGAAAGGTATATACGGAAGAGACAGAGCAGGAGATACTGAGCGCCCTCGCACCGGAGTATATCAACGGCCTGTCGCTGCTCGGAGGCGAGCCGTTTGAGCCGCAGAACCAGAAAGTGCTGGTGCAGCTTTTGAAAAAAGTGAAAGAACAGTATCCGCAGAAGAACGTCTGGTGCTACAGCGGTTATCTGTTTGACAGGGAGCTTCTGAGTGAAAGCCGGGCCCGGTGTGAATATACGGATGAGATGCTGTCCATGATCGATATACTTGTAGATGGAAGATTTGTGGAGAAGTTAAAAGACATCCGGCTTGTGTTCCGCGGTTCATCGAACCAGCGGATCATTGATGTGAAGAAAAGTCTGGAGAGCGGTAAGATTGTGCTGTGGGAAGCAAAAGTGAAGCGCGGAATGTGAATTCTGCCTTTGTTGTATAGATAAACACAGTTCCCGGCTGATGGGAACTGTGTTTATCTGTATACGAAAGAAAGGTATTACAATGGTATTTCTATTTTCTGGATCGCAATGTCTTCCAGATATTCTTGAAGCTGTGGCGCAAAATTCTCATCAAGCAGTTTATCCTGTATTTCCAACCAGGAGGTCTCATCCGGAGTCTCTACATAATAGACGGTGATCATTGACAGATCATATCCGTCTGGGGAAAACAGCCCTATATTATCCTCGATCTGTTTACCTGATCCATCCAGCATTACAGACTGTATACTGTCAAATCGTTCATATCCGGGCTGGACTTTGCTTTCGTCGTATCCCATTTCTACGTCAACTTCATAGGGAGTTATGGTAACGCTTACAATACCGTCGCCGTTGGGGGCATATTGGTTCACATCAACTGTCTTCGTACCGATTTCCTGCCGGGTGATCTGGCTGGAGAAAGTCCATTTTCCGGGAATTGCCAGTGGACTGTCTGATTTCCCGGTCCAGTCCGGACTGTAGATATTAGTTATCTTAAGATCCCATATAAAAGAATCAGGGATTTCGTATAGCGCATAAGGATACAAATTAAAGTCAATGCGGATCACTCCGGCAAAAGTATATTCGTCCTGAAATGCCCCCCTGGCTTCTAGATACATATTTCCGTCAGGATTCATCGGAATATCTGCAAAATCAGTATTCTGTTCGGTAACCAGCATGATATAAGAACTGCCATTTTTATCTGCATCCGCTACACTTTGGCGAAAGAGCTCAGGGAATGGATCTTCAGAATCTATCAGAATGGAAATATTCAAAGATTCACTGCTGCAGACGAATTCCGAGAGAGTGATGGTAATCCCTTCAGACTGGCTTATGTTTTCTCCGGGAACGGGAACACTAACAGATGAATAATCGCCCGGATAATACTGTTCGTTCTCCACCAGACCGAAGATTTCCCCCAGTTTTGTAAATTGTTCGGCAATCACAGGATTAGAAGCACAGATACCAGTCAGTACGGCGAGCGCGGCAGCCGCGGCAACCGTGCCGCCTGCAATACGGCGAAAACGATCTTTTCTACGAATCTTTTTTACTTTTTGCAGGCTTTCTTCCACAACATGATTCAGTTTTTCGTCTGGAACATATATGTTATTAAAATCAATCCGCATAAAAATAGTCCTCCTTTAATATATTTTTAAGTTCATTACGCGCACGGCTTAAGTATGCTTTGACAGTTCCTTCAGGTGCGTTCATGATATATGAGATCTCGTGTACGGACAGTTCGCTGAAATATTTCAGGATGATGGCTGTGCGATATTTTTCCGGAAGAAGTTCAATCGCTGATTCCAGATCCAGTCTCTCTTCAAGTGATACTGCCTGATACCGGTCAGAAAGATGTTTCTCGTCAATCTCCTCATAGTAGACAATTTTTTTAAGTTCACTTTTGGCTGTGTTGATTAGAATGCTCGTGATCCATGTTCTGAATAACTGCGGCTTTTTCAGATGGCGAATATTCTGATATCCTTTTAATATCGCGACGCCGACCAGATCCAGAGCATCCTGCTCATTTTTCATATACAGAAAAGCCATTTTGTACAAATATTCCTGATGCCGGGTGATCAGCCAGGCATAGGCGTCGGGATTTCCATGCATTGCTTTTCTGGCAAAATGCAGTTCCTCATCTTGTCTCATAAACAGTTCCTCCTTATGTTCAGATGGAAAGGGAGCTCCTTTTATCTTACACTGGTTAGACTCTCCCAGGCTGGAAAAGGTTGCACAAAACACACAGAAATGCAAAAAATTTTCCTTGACTTATTTTAAGCTTCTTCATATAATAATTGAGTATATTGCAAAGACAAAGAAGAGAAGTAGTAGGAGAGTATCGTTTCCAGAGAGCTGCCGGGAGGTGTGAGGCAGCAGCGTAAACTCCGAACTCATCTTGGAGTTCTTTCGGTGAACTTGTAAGAACCTCGTCGAGTGACACAGGCAGCCGGAAGCGGGAATTCCCGTTACAGAATCAATGAGTGCATCTGTTTTAGGACAGATGAACGAGAGTGGTACCACGGAAAATAAGCCTTTTCGTCTCTTGATATGAGAAGAAAAGGCTTTTTCTATGCGTCCGGTCAAAATGAATGATCAGAACAGTCTTCAGGCGGACATTCAGTAAGAGAAGAAAGAGAGGAATCGTCAGATGGGTACAAAGATTGTGTACAACCACAGAGCAATTG
>DWWI01000094.1 GCA_019119745.1 Candidatus Mediterraneibacter gallistercoris
GGGGAAACCGCAAAGAGGGGCTCAGACTGCAGGAGGAGTTCGCAGCGGAATTTAGAGAGGAATATAAAGACAAGGATCACTGCCCTTGTAAAAAGGCCTGTCGCTATCACGGCAACTGCAAGGAGTGTGTGGCGATTCACAGAGCGCATCAGGAGCACGTGCCGAACTGTATGAGGCCGCTGCTTAATAAGAAGATAAAACTCCTGTCTGAACTTACGGAGCATTCGATTGCAGATGAGATCGAGCCTCCGAAAGAGGTTCTGAGAAAGGAGTTTCAGCAGGATTAAGAGTTATTTCCGGCAGTATGGAGAAATGTGAAAGGAAAAGGATGAATATGATATTTAATTTTTATCCGTGGACGCTGGATGTTGATGTGGAAGAGACAAAGGAACTGTATGTACAGAATGATTTCGTAGAGGACAGTAAATGAGCGATTTGTGAATGCTTTTACAAAAGAGCAGAAAGAAGAAAAACAATGAGTCAGTATTTTACGGATAATCAGCATGAGATCAGAGAGGTCCAGGAAAATAAGAAGCAGTATCTGGAGCTGCTTCTGCTTGCGGACGAGCAGGAGAATATGATCGACCGGTATCTTGAGAGGGGAATCATGTACGTCCTTGATGATAACGGTGTGAAGGCAGAATGTGTAGTAACAGACGAGGGTGGCAGAATACTGGAGATCAAGAACCTTGCTGTATCGCCCGAATGTCAGAGACAGGGATATGGGCGGGAAATGATCCGGTTTCTCGCAGATACTTACCGGGGATGTTATGATATTCTGCAGGTGGGTACGGGCGACAGCCCTGAGACGCTGCCTTTTTATGAAAGCTGTGGATTCCAAAGATCCCATGTGGTGAAAGGATTTTTTACGGAGTATTATGATCATCCCATCTATGAGGGCGGGCGGCAGCTTGTTGATATGGTGTATCTGAGGATGAGTCTGACCTGAGGAGCTCCTTTCGTTTATATTACAGCATGGTGTGCCAAAAGAAGTCCGCGTGAGAAATGTGTTGCTTGAGGCGATTCTGGAACAGATATGCAAGGAATCAGGGATAAAGCTCGAACGAATGAAAAATCTGCCTCATGTAGAAGAGTTCATGGAAGGCATGAAAAGATTTTAGAAAACCGGAAGGAAGAAAAGCAGATGAGTTAAATACAAACCAGCTGCAGCAAGAGAAAAAGAAAGCGGATGCGGATGGTTAATTGAAAAATTAATTGCAACATAGGTTGTTGCAGTTAGAATTACAAGGCATATGAGCCATGGAGTTGCAGTTGTAACTTCATGGTTCCTTTTTGCCCTTTTTTCAGTATACTATCCTTGTCCTGTCTTCGGATTGGAGGTAACCATGAGTAATAAACACCTTACATATGATGACAGGCTTACTATCCAGGCAGGTCTGCAGCAGGGATTGAAGATCGCACAGATCGCCAAAAGCATTGGAAAGGATCGGTCTACTGTCGGCAGAGAGATCAAAGCACACAGGAGACTGGTTTCCACTTCCAAAGGTAACAACTGTACCCACCATCGTACCTGTACCAGAATCCCGAACTGTCGTTCAGGCTGCTTCCGTGGAAAGAAGCAGTGCCAGACAGCATGTGGACGATGCCAGGAAGGATGCCCTGATTATCAGGAAGAATTCTGTACAGACTATGAAAAGTCACCGTTTGTATGTAATGCCTGTGACCACCGGCTTCGCTGCCGTCTGCGCAGGATGCTCTATGATGCCAAGTATGCTCAGCAGCAGTATGAACAGCTGCTTTCGGAGTCCCGGAAAGGAATCTCCCTCACAGAGCAGGAATTAAATCGGATCAATGATACGATTACACCGCTGCTAAAAAAAGGACAGTCACTTCCTGTTATCTGTGAACGTTACAGAGATGAGCTGCCAGTATCGGACCGGACAATCTATTCCTATATTGACGCAGGGCTTCTGGATGCCAGAAATATAGACCTGAGAAGGAAACTACGCAGGCCGGAACGTAAAAAGAGCGGTCCGGTTCTCAGGGTAGATCGAAAATGCCATATCGGACGCAGCTATGAAGAATGCGAGGAATATATGCGCCAGAATCCAGATGCCATAGTCAGCCAGATGGACAGTGTGGTTATACACAAAGGCGGCCAGACACTGCTGACAATCTTGTTTACCAACTGTGACGTACAGCTCATGTTCCTGAGAGAGCGCAACACAGCGGGATCAGTAACAGAAATATTCTGCCGGCTGCGGAAAGCACTTGGAGATGAGAAATTCCGGATGCTTTTTCAGGTTATTATTACCGATCGGGGAAGCGAATTCAGCGATCCCGAAAAAATCGAAGCAGATATGGAGACCGGAGAGATCCAGTGCCGCGTATTCTATTGTGACCCGATGAATACAAATCAGAAGAGCAACTGTGAACGGAACCATGAATTGATCCGTTATATCATACCTAAAAATCATGCAAAGGATGAATATACGGAAGAAGAGATCAGGGAAATGATGAACCACATCAATTCCTATCCCCGAAAAAAGTGGAACGGACAGGCTCCTATAGATCTTTTTATCAAGATCTACGGCCAGGAGACTGCGAACCTCCTGGGCCTTGAAAAGATCCCATCCGATTCCATAACCCTTACACCGGCTTTGTTTAAGAAGTAAACCGGAATTTTAGAGAAGACAGGACACGGTAAAAAAGGAAACACAAACAGGGTGCATTTACAACTTCTGCGAAAAGTAAAAAATGCAGTCTGTGTTTTGTCATGCCTTCCTTTAAGAAATTTTACAAGGAAAATCGGAAAAAGGCAATCCAAAGCCAGAAAAACAGCGTAAAACTGTTGCAGTTACTCATGATATTATGCAGTTACAACTTCATAAAGTTTTCAATGTGCAGTTACAACTTCAATGTTGCAGTAAGGATTTCAATTAACCAGCGGATGCGGATGCAATGAAAATTGCATTCGTTTTTGCTATATACAGTCATAGAATATAAGTATTTGTTATCAATCGTATTTGGCAGTACACTGTATATGGAAAGATAAATAATAGTATTTTGTCGGCGGGACGGGGAGTGAATATGGAAAACAGGAATACAACTCTTCAGGAAATAATACAGAATCTGGAGGATGCCGGATGCGACAGAGAGACGGCCGAACGTTTTATAACACTTGAGGGAACCGGAGATACGCAGGAGCAGCTGAAGCTTCTCTCTATACACAGAAAACGGCTTTTAGACCGGATACACAGCGAAGAGAAAAGAATTGACTGTCTGGATTATCTGGTTTATCAGATTCAGAAAAATATGGCAGCAAAGTAAAGATGAATTAAAGGAGGAAACCATCATGGAATTAATACAGAATAAAACATTTGATGAAGAACGCGCTCTTTACGGCAGCAAGAATATATTCGTAAAAGACTGTTCATTGTTGTCCCGCAAATTAAATGATGCTCTATCAAGCAGATTG
>DWWI01000095.1 GCA_019119745.1 Candidatus Mediterraneibacter gallistercoris
CATCCTGTTCTGCTCCATGTGTGCATGGTATATCAGCCGGGTAAATACAAAAGTGACAAAAACAATTTATATATTATGCCTGTTTGCCATGGTAGTACCGTTCCAGATGGAGATGTACACACTTTCCAAGATCTCGAATATGCTTCACATGGGCAACCCGTGGGGAATTATCGTGATATATCTGGGCTTCGGCGCAGGTCTTTCCGTCTTCATGTTTACAGGGTTTATGAAATCCATTCCGCTGGAGATTGAAGAAGCGGCTATGATCGACGGGTGCACGCCTCTCCAGACATATTTCCGCGTTGTTATGCCGATTTCAAAACCGACCTGCGTGACAGTTGCTATCCTTCAGGCAATGTGGATCTGGAATGATTATCTCCTTCCGTCCCTTGTTCTGGACCAGAGAAAATACAAGACAGTTCCCATGGCGGTACAATATCTGAAAGGCGGTTACGGTTCTGTCGATATGGGGGCCATGATGGGAACCCTCGTGCTGGCGATCGTGCCGATCATCATTTTCTATCTCTTCTGTCAGAAATATATTATCGAAGGCGTGGTCGCAGGAGCTGTGAAGGGATAACAGAGCTGCGGTTCCGGAGCCTGGCTTTATGAACATATGATTATAGCAGTGAAGAGTAATCTCTGTATTGCGCGGCGGGATTGTCCGCCAGGCAGTGCAGAGATACTTTATTTTCGCCAGCGGTTATACTATAATTCATTTTGAAAAGGAGGGCACAATGCTTACAATTCTGATAGTAGATGATGAGAAACTGGAGAGAAACGGGATTAAATTTCTCCTGAAACGGGAAAAAGAGGAATTCCGCATATTAGAGGCCGCAAACGGAAAGGATGCGCTCGGTGTTCTTGCGTCCAATCATGTTGATATCCTTTTCTCGGACATAAAGATGCCTTATATGAGCGGACTGGAGCTTGTCCGTCAGGTAAGGGAAACAGACAGGGATATGGAGATTGTCATTTTCAGCGGATATAATGATTTCTCTTATGCAAGGGAAGCCCTGCGCCATGGAGTGGTCGACTATGTCCTGAAGCCGGTGGATCCGGCAGAGTTCTCAAAAACGCTTTCAAGGGTGATCGGAAATATCAGGACCCGGCAGGCTGAGAGAGAACAGAGGGAACGTCAGAAAGATTATCTGATGAAATATTTTTTTATTGAGTATCTTTATACATCGAACACGGAGAACGCAGACAAACTGGAAGAATTGATGTCAGGCGGCAGCTGTATCCTCAGCCGGTGCGTGCGTATGATCCTGGTGAGTGCGTCCAACGGTTTCTTTGAGACAGACGAGGAACATTTCACCGGAGCCCTGAAAGATCAGATCCAGAGGGAGTTCTATTATGTCAATCTGAATTCCAATGAGTCTCTTCTGCTGTTTACGGAGATGTATACGGATTACAGGGCTCTGGCAGATACGCTTCATCAGTTCTTCTGGCAGCAGTTTGATACGGACTGTTATTTTGCGGTCAGCGAACCGGTGGAGAGCTGGAGAGAGATGCCGGAAGAGTTCCGCAGACTGGAGAAACTTCTGGAAGAGCAGTTCTATCAGCCTGGCCGGCATATATTTTCAAGCGGGGAACCGGGAGAAAATACGCAGGATACGGCCGGAGAAGACTCCGAGATCATGGAACAGATCAGCAATGATATCAAATACAAAGACCTTGCGCATCTCAGACTGGATTTCGGAAGACTGGAGCATAAATACAGGGCAGGCGGGAAATTTTCGCAGATGTATGTCAAATTCGTGTTCTCCAGTATCCTGAAAGAGATCTACGAACAGATGGATACGGCGGATGAGAAGATTCTTTCGAAAAAGGTGGACCGGCTTTACCATGGCAGGAAGATCGATGATGTGGTCGATATTGTCTCGGGAGCGGTTGAGGAGTTTGAAAAATATATGCAGGAGCAGCAGGACGGTTTCCGCGGGGAGATAACTACTGTAAAAAATTATATATACCATCATTACGGAGAGAAGGAGCTGGGACCGGAGAAACTTGCCGCGCTGGTATATCTGTCTCCGGGATATCTCAGCGCGATTTTTAAGGAGGAGACGGGAGTTACGCTGAACCGCTTTGTCCGTGAAGTGAGGATGAATAAGGCGAAAGAACTTCTTGAGGATACAAATAAGAAAATCGCTCAGATCGCCAAAGAAGTAGGCTTTTCTAACAGCTCATACTTCTGCCGCAGTTTCCGGGAGTTCTTCGGGACTTCGCCGGAGTCCTGCAGAAAGGGAATGACAGATGAAGAATCTATACAGGAAGTTCAAGAATCTTAAATACCAGTATAAACTTACCCTGCTTGTACTTGCGGCCGGACTGATCCCTGTGGTGATCATTGTGATCTATATGCAGAGCGGAATGCTGAGTATTCTCCATGAAAATGAAGTGGACAGTATGGAGAATACACTGGAGCAGTCGGTGGAGGCAATCGATAATCAGGAGATGATCTACGAGAACCTTGTAGACTACCTCTCCTATTCTCAGGATCTCAGGTCAATCCTTTCGACAAAACCGGAATCGGATTACGAGGCTTATCTGGAATATGTCAATGTGGCGGATCCGCTGCTGCAGATGCCCCAGATCTACCATAAAGAAATTAAAGAGATCACACTGTATTCAGAGAGTATTCAGGTGGCGCACGGAGATACGCTGATGCCTCTTTCCGAGGCGGAGAACCAGCCGTGGTATGCCGATATGGATGACAGCACGCTTCTGCAGTGGTCTGTGCGGCGCGGCGCCAGGCAGGAGATCACGGCCTGCAGGAAGTTCTATGATGATGACGTCACGGCAGTTCTTGTTATGACGCTGGATTATCAGGCTGTGCTGGAGCCTTTTACAAGCCAGCTGCGGGATAATACGGGAGGAATCGTTCTGGACGCAGGAGGCAATGTGGTATATTCCAGTTATTCCATGGATGATAAATACACGCCCGCGCAGCCGGAGTCTGTGGACTATATTACAGAGAACTATACGTATTCTGTCCAGAGTATGGACGGAACGGGGTGGAGGTTTTATATATACCGTCCCTCGGAAGTGATTACGGAATCTGTGTGGATACTTATGGCAAGAAATATCCCGATCGTCATTATCTGTATTATCCTTCTGGTGCTTGTCGGCTATGTGTTCTCGAGGAGAATGGTCTCCTGTCTGGAGCGCCTGACAGAAAATATGAACCAGATCCATCTGGGATTCCGAAAGGTGACGGTTACCAGCAATTCCAATGATGAAGTAGGCGTGCTCATCCGCTCTTTCCGCCGTATGATGGATCAGATCAACCATCTGATCTCGGAAGTATATGAGGGAAAGATCAAACTGCAGAACAGTGAGATGAAGGCGCTTCAGGCACAGATTAATCCTCATTTTCTCTATAATTCCCTGTCTATTATCAACTGGAAAGCGCTTGAGGCAGGAGAGGATGAGATCAGTCAGGTGACGCTGGCATTGTCGACGTATTACCGGACGAGCCTGAACCGCGGTGAGACGATGACAACAGTTGAAAATGAGATCAGCAATATAAGAGCTTATCTGAAAATACAGCTGGTCATGCATGATGACAGTTTTGCTGTAAAAGAAGAGGTCGATCCGGAAATATCCGGGTATGAGATTCCCAAGCTGATTCTTCAGCCTCTTGTGGAAAATGCCATCGACCATGGACTTGACATGTCGGAGAACGAGGAAAAGTGTCTGTACGTCGGGGCTGCCCAGGATGGTGATCTTCTTATATTTACAGTGCGGGACAACGGCGTCGGCATGGAGCAGGAAAAAGCGGATGAGATCCTTACATACCAGTCTTCCGGCTATGGAATAAGAAATGTGTGCGAGAGGATACAGGTTCTGTATGGAGAAGCCGGAACGATGAAAGTGACGAGCAGCCCCGGTCAGGGGACGGAAGTAAAGATCCGAATTCCGAAGAAAGCAGGAAAGAAAACACAATGAAAAGACGAATTTTACAGTTTACAGCTCTGGCTGCCGCGCTGATATTTCTTTTTTCCGGCTGCTCCGGCAGTGTATCCGGACTGAACAGTGATGTGGCGGAAACAGGGAAAAGCTCAGAAAACGCAGGGACGGCAGATTCTGAATCAGTTCAGGCGGCGTGGGATGAGGCGGCACGTACGCCGCTGGGGAAATATCCGGATACTGTCGAGTACACTCTCGGAAAGATAGCGGGAGCCAATAATTCCAATCTGCCTGCCGGAGACACGTATGAAGATAATGCTTACACAAGGTATCTCAAAGAGGTTCTGAATATCCAGAATGTGGATATATTTGAACTTGAGGCGGGCGGCTCTTATGAGGAAGCTCTCGAGATGAGCATAGCCGACAGGTCAATTCCGGACGTGCTTGTGGTAAACGGCAGGGATAATCTGGAGAGACTGGTAAAAGCCGGGCTTATAGAAGACCTGACTCAGGTATATGAAGAGTGTACAACAGATGTGATCAAAGAAATGTATGACAGTTACGGCGATGATCTGCTGGGCTCCGCCACATTTGACGGAAAGCGCTATGCCTTCCCAAATACAGCTATCGATGACGGTCATATGCTCCTCTGGCTTCGGTCCGACTGGATCAGAAAACTGGGGCTCGAAGAACCCCGGACAATGGATGAGGCAATGCAGATCATCAAAGCGTTTGTGGACAATGATATTGCCGGAGACGGGAAAACAGTGGGGCTGGCCTGCAGCACGGGGCTTATTGCAGGCTCCAGTGAGACCTACGGAGTGGACGGGATATTTACAAAGTTCGGCTCTGCTCCGGAAAAATGGATCCTTGACGACGATGGAAATGTGGTGTACGGATCGGTAACTCCCGAGACAAAAGAAGCCCTGAGATATCTGAATCAGCTGTATCAGGACGGGGTGCTTGATTCCCGTTTCCTTCTGCGCAAGACAGATAATATCGACGAGCTGCTCGTAAACGGATACTGCGGTGCTGCTTTCGGGCGCTGGTGGGCGCCGAATAATCCGCTGATCCTGTCTTACAGCGCGGATAACAGCGCCGAGTGGAAGCCGTATCTTTTCGCCGAGGATGTGACGGACGAACCGCAGACTTTTGAGTCGTATGATGAATGGATGTATGTAGTCGTGCGAAAAGGATATGAGCATCCGGAGATTGTCGGAAAATATGTGAGCGCTATTTTTGATTATTCCAGATATGAGGATGATCATTACGCATCAGAGGTAAATGACTACTTCTCGATTAATGTGGATCCTACTGCAAGGCCTATGAATATCAATGTAGATTACATCGATGCTCTGTACCGCTGCGGTGACAATCTGTAGAAAGCGCTGAACGGCGAAATAAGTGTGACAGAGCTTTCCGGGCTTGAGAAATCATATTACAATACCTGCCGCTCTTTCCTGAACGGCAATCTGACCACTGCCAACGGATGGGCGGCGTATGCCTCCAGAATACAGGCGGTGGAAGTGCTGAACAATGCCGGGATCAGAGAGAAGCCGGCAATTCCCCTGAGTGCGGCAGAAAGTGAGATCCCGCAGAATCTGCAGGATCTGGAAACATCTGCTTTCCTGAAGATCATTGCAGGAGAAGAGCCGGTGGATTATTTTGACACCTTTGTACAGGAGTGGTATGCTGGCGGGGGAGAAGAACTGACGGAAAATGTGAGAAATTCCTATCAGTAAATTTTGAAAGTTGTGAAAGGAGACGACATGGGATATTTTTATTTTACACGTCACGGACAGACTGTATGGAATGTAGAAAATAAGATATGCGGAGCTACAGATATTGAACTGACAGAGCAGGGACATCATCAGGCGGAAGAGCTTGCCGGACGGATACTGCGGGAGGGCATTCATATAGATGAAATTATCTGTTCTCCCCTGATGCGCGCGGCGGACACAGCGAAACATATCTCGGAAATCACGGGAGTACCTATGAGGGTTGAGCCGAGACTGAAGGAGCAGAACTTCGGGAAATATGAATCCACACCGCGCAACGGGGAAGAATTTCAGCACGCCAAGACTTGTTTTGCCGACAGCTATGAGGGCGGGGAGTCCATGATCCGCTTCTGTCAGAGAATCTACAATCTGTTAGATGACGTCAGACAGGAAGCGGATGAGAAAGTCTATCTCATGGTCGCCCACAATGGTGTCGCCAGAGCTGTTCAGTCCTATTTCACGGACATGACGAATGAAGAATTCGCCCGGTTTGGGATCAAAAACTGTGAACTGAAGAAATATGAATTCAACTGATGGCGTTACTTTAAAAGTGATGCGTATTCAGGATGTTTTTCGAACCATTTTACAGCGTAGGAGCAGGTGGGAACGGCTTTTAAGTTCCTCTGCTCCAGATTCTCTGCCAGCGCCTCCATCAGTTTTCCGGCGATCCCCTGGCCGCGCAGTGAAGCGTCTACAAAAGTATGGTTTATATCTACGGTTTCCTCATCAATATAGGGAAATGTGACTTCTGCGGTCATTTCTCCCTTCTCTGAATATAATGCAATCTGATTTTCCTTGTGTGTAAATTCCATGATTCTCTTTTCCTCTCTAACTTATTCCTTTGCGATTTTATTCCTTTGCGATTGGCAGCCGGATCACGGTGCGCAGTTTCTCGGGAGCAGTCCTTCTGGGATCGCTCAGATAGATTTCGTGGTGCATACGGTGCCCGGAAAAATCTGTTTTATATCCCTTCTCTTTGAGAAAGACTTCTATGTTTTTTATTGTCTCCGGTTCGTCATTGTAACTCCCTATATGCATACATTGTGCACATGAGCCTTCATGATATGTGAAGAATTCTGCTTTGGAGAAATCGGTTTTCTTTTTCTCGGACGCTTCCCGGACTGCCCAGTCAAACACTTCTCTGGTGACAAATTCCGGCAGCCGGATCATGGAGACCCAGCGGAAATCATCTTTACGGGAGTAGTCGATGCCTGTTTCGGAACCTTCCTGATACCAGAGCCCTTCCAGAGGCGGCACTACGTAGGGAAAATATCCCTCGATCTTATGATTCCCTTTATAACTCATTTTTATGGTAAATGCAATCCCATAGAGCAGTCCCATTGCCGTCTTGTATTCTCCATCCGGTTCGTTCGGATTCCCTTTTCCCCTTACGGCTACATAATTCATTTCCGGAATGTCTACGATACCGGGCTTTTTCGGCGGCAGATAAAATTCTTTATATTCCTTTTTGTAATCGAATGCCATATGGTGCTCCTTTCTGGTCGTGTTTATTTTTGAACCTTCGGATTTCCTTTTTAAGGAAAGGCCTCCGGATTGTTGTCAGACTTCCCTGAGGTTGCGGATGCGGTTTTGGATATCGGTTTCAAATTCTTCATCCGTGAGCTGCGGATCCTTCGTCTCACGCCATATTGTACAGGGAAGTTCCTCACATTTTGCACAGCTTGTCAGATGTTTCCGGTTCACCGCGCAGCGGTAGATGGGACAGGCTTTTCCTTTGAGCGCGTGAAATACTTTACCGCACAGCTCATTGCATCCTTTACATATATTTCCGTAACACCCGCATTCCGAACAGTCAGCTCCGCAGCAGGTGATCCCGAGAATATCTCTCTGGCGGCGCCTGCTGAAGCTTTCGAGGACCAGCCGGTATGATTCGTCCAGCATATCTTTCATCAGATCATCCGGTACGGCTCCGTCCGGGCGGATGGAATTCCAGTGGACTTTGTCTGAATAATATCCCGGTATGATATCCGTGTAGAGTCTTCGCATATAATCGCCTCTTACCGGATCTAGCTTAAGGTTGATATAGTATGGCTTATTTTCCTGATCAAGACATATCGCAGCGAACATCCTGCCTCCGACATGATACCGGATCCAGTTCCAGACAGGCTGCAGATCCTTTGTTACGCCCTTTTTCTTCAATAGATAGTCATCCATCCATGTATATTTCATGTTGCGTCTCCTTTTCTATATGCTAACTTGTTTTTGTTTTACCGATGTCTGTGATATTACATTTTTCATCATGCCCGTGCTTGTTGCCGCTGGTATACAGATCAGACATTTTGCGGATCGTTTCTCCAAGTTCTTCTCTCAGAAATTCCGGCTCAAGCAGTTCGGCTTTTTCCCCGAATGTCAGGAGCCATGAAATCAGATTATCTCTGCTGGTGTAATCGGCGTGGAAGAGCAGCCGTCCATTCTGTAATTCTTCAAAACATCCGCTGCCGAATTCCTCAATCAGGCGCCATTTACATTCTTTATCAAAGAGAGCTTTGACGCGAATACCGCCCGGAAAGATCCGTTCATTGCTCAGATCCGGATACGGGGCAGTGCGCTTCTCAAATTTTTCATCTTCATCTGCCGTAAGTACTTCCATACGGTTCAGTTTGAACAGGCGGTAGTCTTCTCTTTGGCGGCACCAACCCCACACATACCAGCTTGACCAGCAGAAGATCAGATAATAGGGCTCTATTACCCGGCGGCTTTCGCCATTCGGAGAGTAATAATGGAATTCAAGAAGCGACCTGTTGTCAATGGCTCTGCGGATCAGCTCAATCTTCGGGGCCAGAGACTCCTTATACCACGAAGAAAGATCGATCAGAATAGACTGATCACCTGTCATAAAATCAGAAGAACCGGCGGAGAGTTTTTCCATCAGCTGCCCGTAACGATTCGTGCCGTTGATACTGTCCAGACTTCTGAGACCTGCGAGGATATCTTTCATTTCCGAATTCGTCAGCAGGGTGCGGTCGATCCTGAATCCATCCATAATAGAAATACCGCCGTTTACTCCTTGTTTTGTTACAATCGGGATTCCCGCCTGACACAAAGCGTCGATATCCCTGTTAATGGTTCTGCGAGACACTTCAAAATGCTTAGCAAGATCTGGGGCGGTTACATTCTCTTTTTGCAATAATATAGACAGGATTCCGATAAGCCGATCAATCTTCATAAACTGCTCCTTTCGTTTATTTGTGGCTATTATATCATGGAAAAGATGTCAGCTGTATGTCATGTTTCTATATATAAAAAAGATGAAAAGCACGAAAGATTTTGTTAACGACTGAGAGTATAAAAAAATAAGAGGGGCATCACATGTGAATAATGCCATGAAAGGAGATAAAAATAGTTGGAATTGCGTGAATTGTCTGAAATAAATAAAAAACAGAAAAAACATTGACAATTCCATTTTGTAGTGATAAGATAGCACCTGTCGCTGATGACGGGGACTTGAAAAGCCGCACGAGATCAGGCCAGCCGGAGACGCGGAGGCGGAACAGCCGGGGGCAGGAGAGCGGGACAAAAGGAGCCGGAAGCGCTGGAAAAACAGATGAAAAAAACTGTTGACAACGCCTTGCAGATGTGATAACCTATACAGGCTGTCGCTTGAAACGGACCGAAAGGGAAGCGGATAAGCGAAACAGAAAAATAAAAAAAGTTCTTGACAAAGCGGAACGGATTTGATAAAATATTAAAGGTGTCGCTTGAGAGAGAACGACAGGAACCTTGATAACTGAACAATAGACAACAACCCTTGAAAATTTCTTTGAAGAGAAAATTTCTAAGAACGGTTCATACG
>DWWI01000096.1 GCA_019119745.1 Candidatus Mediterraneibacter gallistercoris
TCTTGAGAATATAAAGTATATTGTTACTATCAACAAAAAAGGCGTGAGAGGATGCGCCGAAAAAAGGAGGAAACGTATATATGAAGAAAAAAATTGTTTTATTGACACTGGCAGCAGTGCTTGCACTTTCAGCTACTGCCTGCTCCTCAGGCGGAGGCGGCGGAGAGTCTTCAGGAGGAGGCGATGCGACTACAAGTGATGTAGCCAACAAGGACAAGCCGCTGGTATGGTACAACCGTCAGCCGTCCAACAGTTCCACAGGAGAACTGGACATGACAGCCCTGAACTTTAACGATGATACATATTACGTAGGATTCGACGCAAATCAGGGAGCTGAGCTGCAGGGAACAATGGTTAAAGATTACATCGAAGCACACATTGATGAAATTGACCGCAACGGCGACGGCGTTATCGGATATGTTCTGGCAATCGGCGATATCGGACACAATGATTCTATCGCACGTACAAGAGGTGTCCGTTCAGCACTTGGAACAGGCGTTGAGACAGACGGCGCAATCAACAGTGAGCCGATCGGAACGAACACAGACGGATCAGCTTCCGCTGTACAGGACGGATCACTTGAGATCAACGGAAAGACATATGCAGTCCGCGAACTTGCTTCACAGGAGATGAAGAATTCCGCAGGAGCTACATGGGATGCTGCTACAGCAGGTAATGCGATCGGAACATGGGCATCATCCTTCGGCGATCAGATCGATATTGTTGTTTCCAATAACGATGGTATGGGAATGTCAATGTTTAATGCATGGTCAAAGGATAACGGAGTTCCGACATTCGGATACGATGCGAACAGCGACGCTGTTGCTGCTATCGCAGAGGGATACGGCGGAACGATCAGCCAGCATGCAGACGTACAGGCTTATCTGACACTCCGTGTTCTCCGTAACGCACTTGACGGTGTAGATATCGATACAGGTATCGGTACGGCGGACGATGTAGGAAACGTACTGTCAGATGACGTTTATGTATACAATGCAGACGAGCGTTCTTACTACGCGTTAAATGTGGCTGTTACAGCTGAAAACTATCAGGATTTCACAGATTCCACAGTAGTTTGGGAGCCTGTATCCAACCAGCTGGATGAGAGCGCACATCCGACGAAGTCAGTATGGCTTGATATTTACAATGCTTCCGATAACTTCCTCGGTTCAACATATCAGCCGCTGCTTCAGAAATATGACGACCTGCTGAACCTTGACGTTGAGTACATTGGCGGTGACGGACAGACAGAGTCCAATATCACAAACCGTCTCGGAAACCCGAGCCAGTATGATGCATTTGCAATTAACATGGTTAAGACAGATAACGCGGCTTCCTACACATCTATACTTAGTCAATAATATACATTGCAATAAGGATGAAAGGTTATTAGGGAGAAGAAATTCTCCCTAATAACATGCTTGGGGAAAATGTTCTGTGGTTTGACCGCAGGCAGGGGAAAAGATATTAAATACGAATAAAATGTACAGGAGTAATGAGAATGGCAGATAAGAAAGATGATATCGTCTTATCAATACGCGGTATGAGTAAGTCCTTCGGCCGGAACAGAGTCCTCGACCACATCAATCTTGATGTGAAACGGGGAACCGTCATGGGCCTCATGGGTGAGAACGGAGCCGGTAAGTCAACGATGATGAAATGTCTTTTCGGCACGTATCAGAAAGATGAGGGAACGATTATCCTTGACGGGAAAGAAGTTAGTTTCTCGGGACCGAAAGATGCGCTGGAGAACGGGATAGCAATGGTGCATCAGGAACTGAATCAGTGTCTGGAAAGAAATGTAATGGACAACCTGTTCCTTGGCCGTTACCCGGTCAATTCATTAGGTGTTATTGATGAGGGAAGAATGAAAAAAGAAGCTTCGGAGCTGTTCCGAAAGCTGGGCATGACTGTGAACCTTACGCAGCCGATGCGCAAAATGTCTGTTTCACAGAGGCAGATGTGTGAGATTGCAAAGGCAATTTCCTACAATTCAAAAGTAATCGTCCTCGACGAGCCGACCTCCTCCCTGACAGTCCAGGAAGTTGAGAAGCTCTTTGAGATGATGAGGATGCTGAAAGAGCAGGGAATCGCGCTGATCTATATTTCTCATAAGATGGACGAGATCTTTGAGATATGCGACGAAATATCAGTGCTTCGAGACGGTAACCTGGTCATGACAAAACAGGCCGCTGACACGAATATGAACGAGCTGATCGCGGCAATGGTCGGCCGCTCTCTTGAGAACCGGTTCCCGCCTGTAGACAACACACCGGGAGATGTAGTTCTCTCTGTTCAGCATCTGTCTACGAAATATGAACCTCACCTTCAGGATATTACATTCGATGTAAGAGAAGGCGAGATCTTCGGACTGTACGGACTGGTCGGTGCAGGGCGTACAGAACTTCTGGAGACAATCTTCGGCGTCCGTACAAGGGCGGCGGGGCGTGTTTACTTCAGAAATAAGCTGATGAACTTTAATAATGCAAAAGAGGCCATGGAACATGGATTTGCCATGATTACTGAGGAGAGAAAGGCAAACGGACTCTTCCTGAAGACAGACCTTACTTTTAACACTACGATCGCAAACTTGTCTCAGTATAAGACCGGCGCAGCGCTTTCGGATACAAAGATGGTAAATGCGACTGCAAAAGAGATCAAGGTTATGCACACGAAATGTATGGGACCGGATGATATGATCACCAGTCTTTCAGGAGGAAACCAGCAGAAAGTTATTTTCGGAAGATGGCTGGAGCGTGAGCCGCAGGTATTCATGATGGATGAGCCGACACGTGGTATCGATGTAGGCGCGAAATACGAGATCTATGAGCTGATCATCCAGATGGCAAAGCAGGGAAAGACGATTATCGTTGTTTCTTCCGAGATGCCGGAAATCCTAGGAATCACCAACCGGATCGGCGTTATGTCAAACGGGCATCTCTCAGGAATTGTAAATACCAAAGAGACGAATCAGGAAGAGCTCTTGAGGCTCAGTGCAAAATACCTATAATAAGGGAGAATGATGAATATGGCAAACAGTAAAATTCTTACGGCTGAACAGGAGTTGAAGCTGCGTCAGCCGATCGACGATTATGTCGGAAAAATTCAGGCAAAGATTGACAGCCTCAGAGTAGACGGTACGGATAAGGTTGTCGCTATTCAGAATAAAATAGACGGTGTTAAAAGAGACCGTACGCTTCCAAAAGACGAAAAAGAGGCAAGGATCAGCAAGCTCAGGAGAGAACTGGATACTGCAAAAGCCGTGGAGGCACAGAACAAAGATCAGATTTCCAAGCTGATCGCTGACGCCGAGGAATATCTGAAAGTGCATTTTGATAAAGAATATTATAAACCGGTCAAGGAAAGCTGTGTTCAGGAGAAAGCGGCTGCAAAAGAAAAATATGCGAAAAAGCTCGCTGAGCTGGAGAAAGAGCATCAGGCGGCTGTTTCCAAGCTCTCCGATCATCAGGAGATAAAGGATGAGAAGTATGTTTACAAGAACCGCCGGTTTGATGCAAAGCTGGATCTGGACAAGGATTACCAGGAGATAAAGGACAGACGGCACAATGCGTTTGCCCATAAATATCACCTGATCGATCTGCTCCGCATGTCAAAGTTTACTTTCGCGGAGTCGAGGGCACAGAGCTGGGAGAACTACAAGTATACGTTCAATCGGAGATCATTCCTCCTGAAGAACGGTCTTTACATTGCGATCCTCCTTATATTTATTGCTCTCTGTATCATTACGCCTATGGTAAAGGGCTCACCGCTGCTTACATATAACAACATCCTGAACATCCTTCAGCAGGCTTCGCCGAGAATGTTCCTGGCACTTGGTGTTGCGGGCCTGATCCTTCTTGCAGGTACCGACCTTTCTATCGGCCGTATGGTTGGTATGGGTATGACGACGGCAACGATCATCATGCATCAGGGAATCAACACAGGCGGTGTTTTCGGACATATCTTCGATTTTACAGGAATGCCGATTGTAGGAAGAATGATCCTTGCACTTGTAATGTGTATTATCCTTTGTACGATCTTTACAACGATCGCAGGTTTCTTCACCGCCAAGTTCAAGATGCATCCGTTCATCTCCACAATGGCGAACATGCTGATCATTTTCGGTCTGGTAACATACGCGACAAAGGGCGTATCTTTCGGTGCGATTGAGCCGTCAGTTCCGAATATGGTCATCCCGAAGATCGGCGGTTTCCCGACGATCATCATCTGGGCCATTGCGGCAGTAGCGATCGTATGGTTCATCTGGAACAAAACGAAATTCGGTAAAAACCTGTATGCTGTCGGCGGTAACCCGGAAGCAGCTTCCGTTTCAGGTATTTCCGTATTCGCAGTAACAGTAGGAGCGTTCGTCCTGGCAGGTATCCTTTATGGATTCGGTTCCTGGCTGGAATGTGCGAGAATGGTCGGATCCGGTTCGGCGGCTTATGGGCAGGGCTGGGAGACAGACGCGATCGCAGCCTGCGTTGTGGGTGGCGTATCCTTTACAGGTGGTATCGGTAAGATCTCAGGCGTAGTAGTCGGTGTGCTTATCTTCACCGCTCTTACCTACTCTCTTACGATCCTTGGTATCGATACAAACCTTCAGTTTGTATTCTCCGGTATCATCATCCTCGTAGCAGTAACACTTGACTGTCTGAAATACGTTCAGAAGAAATAATGGATTTTATCCGGGCTGCCGCAGACGCGGCAGCCTTTTTGTTTCAGAAAGCGCCGGCGTTTACTTTTATTTATGCGTTTGTTATAATAATCCGAAGTAAACAGATATGCACATGGAGACAAAAAATATGGATACTTATACAGTGCTTTTAGTAGATGATGAGGAAGAAGTGATCCGGGTCATCATGAAGAAGATCAATTGGGAGGGACTCGGATTTTCAGTGATCGGATATGCCAACAACGGAGTGAAGGCTCTGGAGATGGTGGAAGAATTTCAGCCGGATGTTGTCATGACAGACATTAAGATGCCCTATATGGACGGACTGGAGCTTGCCAACCGAATCAAGGAAGGGTTCCCGGCGACAAAGATCCTGCTTTTTACGGGATTTGACGAGTTCGAATACGCGAAGGAAGCAGTTCATCTTGAAGTGGAAGAGTATATTTTAAAGCCTGTGAACTCTGTGGAGCTGACAAATGTCTTTACGCAGCTCAAAACCAAGCTGGATCAGGAGATCAGTGAAAAGAGGAGCGTTGAAGTGATGCAGCAATATTATATGGACTCGCTGCCGCTTCTGCAGGCGAACTTTTATTCTACTCTTATCGAGGGCAGGATCCGGGAGGATGAGCTTGAAAAATATCTGACAGATTATCAGATCACTTTCACAGGACCTTACTACTGCTGTCTGGTTATTCATACGTCCGCCACCCAGGTTCCGAAGGATATGAATCCGCTGCTTCTGGCAACATCTGTCCAGAAGCAGGCAGAAGAACGGCTGCAGGAAAAGTGGAGGGCGAAAAGTTTCACCTACCTTGGAAATGGTGTCATGCTCGCGCAGCTCAAAGGGGAGAATGAGGTGCCTGAGCTGACGGATGAATGCGACAGATTCTGCAGATATGCCCGCAGGATCATCGGGGCCGTGGTCACAGTCGGGATCGGGCAGGTATGTGATAATATACTGGAGCTGGCCCAGTCCTACAGCAGTGCGCGGGAAGCTGTCTCCTACAGGGGCATCTATGGCACGTCCAGGGCGATCAATATCAAGGAGATCGCGCCCAGGGAGATGGGAGAGACCGGTTTCGTGAATGACGGGGATATGTCCGGTCTGTTCAAGAAGATCCGCATGGGTTCACGAAAAGAGATTGTTGAAGCGGTCAATGAGTACATGGAGAGGATGGCGCTTTCCGCCAAAACACTGCCTCAGCATCATATTGCCGTCATGGAACTGATCACCGCCCTGTACAGATTCGCGGTGAATAACGATATCTCGGCAAAAGAGTTCACGGGAGATATGCAGGATCTGTACAGCAGTCTTCCGAATATGGATCCGGATACCCTGAAAAAATGGCTCACAGATCTCAGCCTTTCCTTCCATGACAAACTGACCAGCGCCCGGAGCAGATCGACAAAATCTTTTGTGCTCAGGGCAGAGGAATATGTGCGCGGCAACTATGCGGATGAGGAGCTGTCTCTGGATGATATCTGCGAGACTCTTGGAGTATCCAACTCCTATTTTTCTACTATTTTTAAACGGGAGACAGGAAAGTCATTTATCGGTTATCTTACGGATTACCGCATGGACTGCGCTTCCCGTCTTCTGTTGGAAACAAATGAAAAAAGTTACATTATAGCTAAGAAGGTCGGCTATACCGACCCGAACTATTTCAGTTATGTTTTTAAAAGGCGGTTCGGTGTATCGCCTTCGAAATACAGGGCGGAGCATGCAGAAAGTGAAGAATAAGTATTTAGGCAAGTTGAAAAAAATTCAGCCACAGGGGATACAGTCCGCGCTCATGCTCGTGTTTTCCGTAATATCGGTCTCGATCATGCTGGTCCTCGGAATCGTGATGTACATCAGATTTTCCGCGCTGTCCAGACAGGAGATTGTTCAGACGACACAGAAGATGATGGAACAGACCGGTGAGACTCTGGAAGATTATCTGGTGAGTATGCGCCAGATCTCGGATACAGTCTATTATAATGTGATCAAAGAGAGTGACTTCCCGGATCAGGAGCAGTATATTCAGACAAGGATGAATCTCCTGTATGAGGCGAATAATGACAGTCTGCGGAGCATTGCGATCTACAACAGCTATGGGAGTCTGATGGCGGCAGAGCCTATCGCGCAGCAGAAGGAGGATCCTGACGTTACCAGACAGGACTGGTACAGACAGGCGGTCGGGGAGATGGAAAACATGCATTTTTCGACGCCGCATATCCAGAATCTGTTTGATGACGGGACTATGCGCTACTACTGGGTTATTTCTCTGAGCCGCGCGGTTGAGCTGACGAACAACGGGGAGTCGGAACTTGGCGTACTCCTTGTGGATATGGATTATTCCAGTATTTTCAGGATGATGAGACAGATCAATGAGTCCAACAGCGGACAGTATTATTATCTGTGCGACAGCAATGGCGAGATCATTTACCATCCGAGACAGATCCAGATCAGTGACGGGATCGCCTCTGAAAATAATGAAGAGACTGCGGCGTATAAGGATGGCGTATATGATGAGTCTTTCGGAGGAGAGAAACGTAAAGTCATCGTCAATACTATCAGTTATACCGGCTGGAAGCTGGTGGGTGTGATTCCGTATTCTACATTTACGCAGGGAATGCTGAATATGAGATATTTCATAGGGCTCCTCATGCTTCTGATGGGCATGATGCTGGTGGTCATCAACCGCGTTGTATCGGTGAGGATCTCCCGGCCGATCCTGAAATTGAATGAATCGGTCAAAGAATACGAGGCGGGTGAGAAGCCGGAGATTTATATCGGCGGTTCGCAGGAGATCAGGCATCTTGGGCATTCGATCCAGAAATCCTACGAGCAGATCGATACGCTGATGAAGAAGATCGTGCTGGAACAGAATGAGAGAAGGAAGAGTGAGCTGGATGCACTGCAGAGTCAGATCAATCCGCACTTTTTATATAACACACTTGAATCCATTACCTGGATGGTCGAGGGAGAACGGAATGACGATGCCGCATTTATGATCACACAGCTGGCGAAACTTTTCCGGATCAGCCTGTCAAAGGGGAATACGGTGATCGCGGTGAGAGATGAACTGCAGCACGCGCAGAGCTACATGAACATACAGAAGGTCCGTTATAAAAATACATTCTCCGTTGAGTTTGACGTTGATCAGGAGGTCTGCTCCTACTGTACAGTGAAGCTGATCCTCCAGCCGATCCTTGAAAACGCCATTAATTATGGCGTAAGCGGTATGGACGACTGCGGAGAAATCAGGGTGACAGGCAGGATTGAAGGAGGAAAGGTGATTCTTGCGGTCGAGGACAACGGAATCGGAATGTCGGAAGAGCAGGTGCGCCTGCTTCTGACTGACAGCGGCAGAGAACATAAGCACGGATCCGGAGTGGGACTTGTGAATGTGAATAACCGGCTCCAGCTTCTCTTTGGAAAAGAGTACGGTCTGACTGTTGAGAGTGAGCCGGATGAGGGAACGAAGGTGTCCATCTGTATCCCGGCGATCCTTTATACAGAGGAAAACAGGAAAATCCTCGAGAAAGGATACGGGTTCGGCGGAGAAGAAATGGTTGACGGAAAGAACAGGGAAGATAGAGATGAAGAGCAGCAGTAAGATGTTTATTCTGATAGAAGCAGTTCTGGCAGCGGCGGCAGCCGTGCTTGCCGCACTGATGCTTCTGGGGAAAACAGGAGAAAATTTTGACAAGATATCTGTCATTGTTCAGAATTCGGATGATAACCAGTGGGCTGCATTCAAATACGGGCTTAAGATGGCGGCGGAAGACCATGAAGTGGAGATGTTCGTTGCAGGAACCGAAGGAGAGATGACGGTGGAAGAACAGGAACGCGTGATCGAGCAGGAGATCGATAACGGAGCAGATGCGGTCATCGTGCAGCCTGTGCCGGGAGAAGACACAGAGGCAATGCTGAAGCGGGTGGAGAACAGTGTGCCGGTCATGCTGGCGGGCTCCACGGCATCTCTCGATAAAGAAGCGTCTGCGCTCCCTGTGACAGAACCGGATAACTACGCTATGGGGAAGGCTCTGGCGGAAGAACTGCTGGAAGATTATGCGGGAAACCTGGACGGAAAGACGATAGGTATTCTGACCGAAACGGACGAATCAGAAGCTGCCGTGAACCGCAGGCAGGGGTTCTGTGATGTCCTGCAGGAGACAGGAGGGAGAATTCTCTGGGATGTGGCGGGCAGCTTCGGCTCAGAGGAACAGAGATCACTGGAAGAACTGCCGGGAGCTGATCTGGTAGCGGCGCTGGACGATATGAGTCTGGCTTCCGCCGGCCAGTGCGCGGCGTCCAACCATCTGCACGGTGCGGTAGTATACGGGATCGGGAATTCCACGGAAGCGGTCTACTATCTGGATACGGGAAACGTTGAATGTCTGGTGGTTCCGGATGAATTTAATGTGGGGTATCAGAGCCTGACTGAGATGGCTGCAAGCCTTCAGCATCATTTCCGGGAAGTCAGGAGCAGGACGGCTGATTTTACGGTAATCCGCAGAGAAGAACTCTTTTCAGAAGAGAATCAGGAACTTCTTTTTACGATGAGCCAGTAGAAATGGGATTTTAATAATGAACCCGCCGGATGGAAGCGGGAGAGCAGAGGTATGGAATGAAGATCAGAAAAGTTTTGGCTGCGGGAATAATCTGCTGTATCAGCGCTCAGCTCCTGTGTGCCTGCGCAGAACAGCAGACGGAGCGGGAGGATAAAATATATGTGGGAGTTGCATCTTATAATCGGAGCGATACATTTGTCGAGGAGATGATCGCAGCATTTAAAGACAAAATGAGTGATCTGGAAGAAGAGGATATTGATTCGGTGGTAACGATACGGGATGCGGCGGGCTCACAGCGGACACAGAATGATCAGGTGAGAGAACTGATCAATGCCGGATGTAATGTCCTGTGTGTAAATCTGGTGGACAGGGCTGATCCGTCTGAGATCATCGATCTTGCCAGAGAAAGTGATGTGCCGATCATCTTCTTCAACAGAGAGCCTGTGGCTGAGGATCTGCAGCAGTGGGACAAGATGTATTACGTGGGCGCGGACGCTAAGGAATCCGGTGTGATGCAGGGGGAGATCGCGGCCGACGTGATTCAGGAGGACGGCCGGATCGACCGCAATAAGGACGGAAAGATACAGTATGTGGTGCTTGAGGGGGAACCGGGACATCAGGATGCGATCATAAGGACAGAGAATGTGGTGGATACTTTGCGCAGCAGGGGGATCAAACTGGAGAAGCTGAGCTACGGCATCGCGAACTGGAACCGGGCGCAGGCACAGAACAGGATGCAGCAGCTGATCGGCCAGTATCAGAATGAGATAGAGCTTGTCCTGGCAAACAATGATGATATGGCCCTGGGAGCGATCGACGCGTATAAGAAGCTGAACCGGACAGAAGCGGGAATGCCGGTTTTCTTCGGAATTGACGGTACAGATGTTGGGCTGAAGGCGGTAGCGGATTCCGAACTGGCGGGAACGGTCTACAATGATAAGGAAGGTCAGGCGGAGGCGATGGCGAAGCTGGCGGCTGCACTCGTGACAGGAAAAGGAATGGATGAGATCGCGCTCGAGAACGGGAAATATGTCTATGTGCCGTATTCTAAAGTGACAATGGAAAATGTGGAAGACTACATAAAAAAAGAACAGCAGGACAGATAGAAGAAAATGTATTGACAATAAATAGATAATCACACGTAAAATCCAGATAAGGGGGAAGATCAGTGATAAAAGAGGATGTACGCCGGAATCTGGCGAAAAAAGCTCTTGAGATGCGGAAAATGGCCTACACTCCGTATTCTCATTTCAAGGTAGGGGCAGCGCTGTTGTGCGAAGACGGTTCCGTATACACCGGCTGCAATATTGAAAATGCGGCTTTTACACCGGGAAACTGCGCAGAGCGCACTGCAATTTTTAAAGCGGTCAGTGAAGGAAAAAGGAAATTCCGTGCCATCGCCATTGCCGGAGGAAAGGAGAACGGCAGTGAACCGGACTATTGTCCTCCCTGCGGTGTATGCCGGCAGGTTATGAGGGAATTCTGCGAGGATTCTTTTGAGATCATTCTGGCGCGTTCGGAGACAGATTACCGGATCATCAGTCTGGGCGAATTACTGCCGGAAAGTTTTGGCCCGGATTTTGTAAAGGAGGAATACGATGCTTGACAGTAAACTGTTTGATCATACTATTTTAAAAGCGGATGCCACTGAAGGACAGGTGCAAAGAGTATGCGCCGAAGCCCGCGATTATGGGTTCGCTTCGGTATGTGTAAATTCATTTTATACAGCCTTTGTGGCTGAAGAACTGCGGGGAAGTGGAGTAAAGACCTGTACCGTAGTTGGTTTCCCGCTGGGACAGATGAGTACCCGGGCAAAACGGATGGAGGCTGCCTGCGCTGTGGAGGACGGTGCTGATGAGATTGATATGGTCCTGAATATCGCAGCGCTGAAAGACGGACACGACAAAGTGGTGCTCCGGGATATCTGCGAAGTGAGGGAAGCCTGCGGGGAAGATGTAGTACTGAAAGTAATTATTGAAACCTGTCTTCTCTCTGAGGAAGAGAAAATAAGAGCGTGTAATCTCGCCCAAAAAGCCGGCGCGGATTTTGTAAAAACATCTACCGGTTTTTCGACAGGCGGGGCGACGGTAGAGGATGTACGCCTGATGCGGGCAACAGTGGGAGATTCCATGGGAGTGAAAGCAAGCGGCGGCATACACACCCGTGAAATGGCGGAAGCGCTGGTAGCAGCCGGAGCAAACAGGCTGGGGACGAGCGCGACGCTTGCTATAGTAGAAGAAAAATAATAAAGCCAGGAGAAGAAATGGAAAAGACTCAGTTCCAGGACGTGAAATTCCTCGGTGTGCGCGATGAATTTGAAGCAGCCAGCAGACATCTGGATACATTTTATTTTCAGGACCTTGCATAAGGATAAAGAATTATCCGGCAGCAAAGGAGCGGTTCCGGTTACCGGAGATGAGGCCCGGACGGCCAGATGGCTGCTGCTTATGGCGGCAGCGCTATGTGTGATCTCTGGGCGGAAAGCAGGTATTTTTGCCAGGAAAAATAGATAAAAGGACGAAAGCGCCAAAGGGGAGACCGGTCAGTCGGTTTCCCCTTCGTCATGTCCGCCATGTCTGTAGCCGTTGTGCTCTTCGCCGTGATGTCCGTCTGTTCCGTGACCGGTGTCTGATGTATCTGTCCCGGTTCCGGCTGCATCAGCGTCAGAGCCGGCGCTTCCGGAGTTCCGGTTCCCGGAATACGTATCGATCAGATCATAGATCTCCCGCATGGACAGATCGCGTACGTCATCCAGAGACACTGAGGGATCCAGATCTTTAAGTATGAGATATGCACGGTATTTCCCGAATGAGACCCCTTCATCGTGGGCCTCGTGCATCTCTTCCGTATCACCGGAGTGGCAGTGGATATTCTCATGATCAGAGGCACAGGTCTCCACAGTGTCATATATCTCGCTGTACTGTGTCTCGTTGTCGCCTGCGACAGTCAGGGACATGACGGCATCCTGCGCCAGATAATCTTCAATACTCTGGCTGGAGAGGATTTCCTCCAGTGCGTCATTATAATTCATGAATGTGATATGAAAAGTCCGAGCCAGATTTTCCCCGTCTTCGTTATAGCTGTCCACTGAGACAATGCGGTCAAACCGGTTGATCCCCAGCTCGAGGGAAGGATTGATATCGATGCTGATGTAGGCGGTGGGAGTCAGGAAAATGTACGATCCGCCGATAAACAGCAGGATGACCAGGCCGGCGGCTGCCATGGCAAACTGCCTGAACAGAGGGTGAAAGGCCGGTTTGCGGCTGTAGACTCTCTTTGAGAGATATTCTTTTGTATGCTCTTTTAATTTATCCTCTGCATGGATCTGGTCAAAAGCTGATTTCCATTTATCATTCATCATCGATCACCCCTTCCAGTTTGGTCTTCAGTATCTGTCTGGCGCGTGTGAGAAGTGTATATACAGTATTTACATTCTTTTTGAGGATACTCCCGATTTCGGCTGCGGAGTATCCCTCGTAATAGTAAAGATATATCACATCTTTATATTTCTCGGGCAGAGCCAGGACTGCCTCCAGCAGATCGGAATGATCCTCGGTCGTTTCCTGAGGCTTTTCGATGATCTGATCCAGCGGAACGGTCCTGCGCCGGAATACATTTTTCAGGAAATCTTTACAGGCGTTGATCGTAACTCTTATGATCCATGCTTTCTCATGCTCTTCACTGTCGAAGGGCGCAGAATGAAGAACATATTTCAGAAATACAGTCTGAAATATGTCTTCTGTGTCGTCATAATTTTTAAGATGGACCATACATATCCTCCGGACGGTGTCAGCGTACTGATCGATCGCCCGGCTGGCATCTTCCTCGCTGCGCATAACTCTTTCCCCGTTTCTTATTATCTGTGTCCGTATCTGTGTCCGGCGTGATGCCCGGTTCCGTCACAATGATATGCGGATCCTCCGGGACATCCGGTATCGGATGTGCTGTGTATATACTTGTAGCACGTGCCTGCGTCTGTAGTGTGTGAAGCGCGGTGGTCGCAGATTCCGTCGCCGTCGGAATCTGTGTAACAGTGTCCCGTTTCGCCGCAGTATGTGCATTCGTTGTATTGATTATACCCCATACCGGCTGCCCTATCTACAGTATTCTGGCTGTCGGACTGTCCGGCACGGTTGAATGCAAACGCCGTGGTCCCTCCAAGCGTAATTACAAGAGCTGCTGCAATAATGGCTGCTGCTGTTTTCTTCATATAAATCTCCTCCTTATATTGGCTGTCAGTTTTATAGTTTCTTTCCGGTTTCATAACTAATACGATCCGCCCGGAGAATATCATTCAATAAATTCGTAAAAATATATCACGGATTGTGCTGACCGGGATTTCATGCTAAACTAGAACGAGATTTAACGAATATGCAAGGAGTATGTTATGCCGGTTTTTGACTTTAACAATTCACCGCAGGATGGAAAAGATCCTGAATGTACCTATGAAATTTTTTATTCCAGTGAGTCGGAGACTTCCGCCGAACACCCTATTCTTGTCCTTGACAACAGCGCAGGGAAACTGAAACACCATTCCAGTGGTATGTTCATTAACCCGATCAGGCGGACTGCCTTTGAATTTAAAAGTGAAGAGGAGACTGTCAGCGCAGATATCCTGCAGATTGACGCCCGTTTTGTAAGCCTTTTGAAATGGCTGGGGGAAAATCATATCAATGTGCGGCTTTCAGGAGCGCCCAGAGAGGACGGATACGCTGTGTACAAGATCCGCGAGATCGCGTTTGGCGGCGGGGTGAAACTTTCTGCCGAGGACGGTTTCCTGCAGTTTATGATCGAGCGTCTTCTGTCCAGTGACGCTCCGTCCGAAGAAATCCCGGATGAGGATGAGGAGGAGACCGGAGACAGCATGAAGCTGACCAGTATCCAGAGTATTACAGACTTTATCACCTGTGCGGGAAGGACACTGCCGGATAATATCCGTCTGTGGGCGAGAAGAAATCTGGCGGTTGCGCGTTCCCACGAGGTATCCGCGGAAGAGCGCCGTCACGCGCAGAGAGCTTTGTCGATTATGATGAATATTCAATGGAAGGGCAATTACTTTGAAGCGATCGACCCGGATGAGGCGCGCCGGATCCTTGACGAAGAACTTTACGGCATGGAGCAGGTGAAACAGAGGATCATCGAGACGATCATTCAGATCAACCGCACACATACACTGCCGGCTTACGGTCTTCTGCTGATCGGACCGGCGGGAACAGGAAAATCGCAGATTGCCTATGCCGTGGCGCGCATTCTGAAGCTGCCGTGGACAACTCTCGATATGAGTTCCATCAATGATCCGGAGCAGCTTACCGGGAGTTCCAGGATTTATGCCAATGCGAAGCCGGGTATCATTATGGACGCATTCTCCATGGCAGGAGAATCTAATCTGGTATTTATCATCAACGAGCTTGATAAGGCGGCCTCGGGGAAAGGAAACGGCAATCCTGCGGACGTCCTGCTGACTCTGCTGGACAATCTTGGCTTTACCGACAATTATATTGAATGTATGATCCCGACGTCAGGCGTGTACCCGATCGCTACCGCTAACGACAAAGATCAGATCAGCGCGCCGCTCATGTCCAGGTTTGCCGTGATCGAGATTCCGGACTATACGCCGGAAGAGAAGAAGGTCATCTTCTCAAAATATGCGCTTCCGAAAGTGCTGAAGCGCATGGGTATGCATGAGGATGAGTGCGTGCTGACGCCGGACGGCCTTGACGCTGTTATCGAACTGCACAGAGACACGAGCGGAATACGTGATCTGGAGCAGGCGGCAGAACATATCGCAGCCAATGCGCTGTATCAGATAGAAGTGAATCATGTTGCGTCTGTATCATTTGACGCAGAGATGGTGAGGGAACTGCTCGGCGCGGGGCAGTCCTGATAAAAGAAAATATGCATTTCAGGCATAGGACGCTATACAATATAAATATTTGCCGGCCGGCATATCCGGTGCTACACTAAGGGAAAGGAAAGAAAAAGCCGGAAAACAGGCAAGTGTTTTATTGATACAGGAGGCGTGATATTATGAGTAAGACATTAGTTGCATATTTTTCAGCAAGCGGTGTGACGGCGCGCGTGGCAAAGAATCTGGCCGGGGCGGCGGATGCGGATCTCTATGAGATCAGGCCGGCGGTTCCTTACACAAGCGCAGACCTGAACTGGATGGATAAAAGCTCCCGCAGTTCGGTGGAGATGAAAGACAAATCATCCCGGCCGGAGCTGGCGGACACAGATGCGGATATTGCTTCGTATGACAGGATATTCGTAGGATTTCCTATCTGGTGGTACACGGCACCTACGATCATCAATACATTTCTTGAAAGTTATGACTTTTCCGGAAAGACGATCATACTGTTTGCCACATCCGGAGGAAGCGGCCTTGGAAAGA
>DWWI01000097.1 GCA_019119745.1 Candidatus Mediterraneibacter gallistercoris
CTATCCGGCATACGGATGCGGTATCCGTTACCGCTACGGTATGTTCAAGCAGAAGATCGAGAACGGATATCAGAAAGAAGTGCCGGATGACTGGTTAAGAGAGGGCAATCCGTTTGAGCTGCGAAGAGAAGAGTATGCAAAAGAAGTACGTTTCGGCGGAAATATCCGATTTGAAAAAGATCCTGAAACAGGAAAGGATATCTTTATTCAGGAGAACTACGAGTCCGTACTTGCGATCCCGTATGATATGCCGATCGTCGGATATGGCAACCATGTAGTAAATACACTGCGTGTGTGGGACGCCAAGGCGATCACGGACTTTAAGCTGGATGAGTTCGACAGAGGAAATTACCATAAGGCAGTAGAGCAGGAGAACCTTGCAAAACTGATCGTTGACGTCCTCTACCCGAACGATAACCACTATTCAGGAAAAGAGCTCCGTCTGAAACAGCAGTACTTCTTCATCTCTGCAAGTCTTCAGGCGCTGATCGCAAAATATAAGAAGAAACACAGCGATGTCCGCAAGCTTTATGAGAAAGTCGTGATCCAGATGAACGATACACATCCGACAGTTGCGGTTCCGGAGCTGATGCGTCTTCTGATCGACCAGGAAGGACTGAACTGGGATGAGGCATGGGATGTAACGACAAAGACCTGTGCATATACGAACCATACGATCATGGCCGAGGCTCTTGAAAAATGGCCGATCGACCTGTTCTCCAAACTGCTTCCGCGTATCTACCAGATCGTACAGGAGATTGACCGACGCTTCCTCATCAAAGTCCGCGAGATGTATCCGGGCAACGAGGAGAAGGTTAAGAAAATGGCAATCCTCATGGACGGACAGGTGCGCATGGCAAATATGGCGATCATCGCAGGCTTCTCTGTAAACGGTGTTGCAAAACTCCACACAGAGATCCTGAAGCATCAGGAGCTGAAAGATTTCTATGAGATGATGCCGGAGAAGTTCAATAATAAGACAAACGGTATTACACAGAGAAGATTCCTCGCTCACGGCAATCCGCTGCTTGCAGACTGGATCACAGATAAGATCGGAGACGGCTGGATTACAGACCTTTCACAGATCGCGAAACTGAAACCGTATGTGGATGACGAAACTGCAAGACGCGAGTTTATGGAGATCAAGTATAAGAACAAAGTACGTCTTGCAAAATATATCAAAGAGCACAACGGAATCGATGTAGATCCGCGTTCTATCTTTGACGTACAGGTAAAACGTCTCCATGAGTATAAGCGTCAGCTTCTTAATATCCTGCATATTATGTATCTGTACAATCAGATCAAAGAGCATCCGGAACAGAGCTTCTATCCGAGAACATTTATCTTCGGAGCCAAAGCGGCGGCAGGATACTTAAGAGCAAAAGAGACGATCAAGCTGATCAACTCTGTGGCAGAGGTTGTTAACAATGACCGCAGTATCAACGGCAAACTGAAAGTCGTATTTATCGAAGACTACCGTGTATCCAACGGAGAGATCATCTTTGCGGCGGCAGATGTCAGCGAGCAGATCTCAACAGCTTCCAAGGAGGCGTCAGGTACAGGCAACATGAAGTTCATGCTGAACGGTGCGCCGACACTGGGAACAATGGATGGAGCAAATGTAGAGATCGTACAGGAAGTCGGCGAAGAGAATGCATTCATCTTCGGACTGAGCTCGGAAGAAGTTATCAACTACGAGAAAAACGGCGGCTACAATCCTCAGGATATCTATTTCAATGACTGGGAGCTGAAACGTGTGGTAGACCAGCTGATGGACGGCACATATTCTCACGGCGACCATAATATGTATATTAACCTGTACAACTCACTGCTCAATACACAGTGCACAGACAGAGCGGATATGTACTTTATCCTTAAAGATTTCCGCTCTTACGCAGAAGCGCAGAAGAGAGTAGAAGAGGCTTACAGAGACCAGCAGAGATGGTCAAGGATGGCTATGATGCAGACTGCATGCAGCGGCAAATTCTCATCCGACCGTACCATCGAGGAATATGTAAGAGACATATGGCATCTTGAAAAAGTAGAGGTTCCGTCCGGAGAGGACGAGTAGGAGGCTTTTTATGGATTACTCATATAATTTCGAATATGATTATCCGGTTAATCACGGAAATGGCGGGAATGCGGCAGTGACACTGATTCTGACGATATATCTGATCGCTCTGGCATTGATCATTGCTGTTGCGCTGGCAAGTTATATTTTTCATTCGATCGGCCTGTACACTATCGGAAAACGTATGGGAAGAGAGCATGCATGGCTTGCCTTTGTTCCGTTTGCGAGAGATTATTTTCACGGCGAACTTGCCGGGGAGATTCATCTGAAGAACAAAAGTATCAGAAACCCGGGAATATGGAAACTGGTCCTCCCTATTATCTACGGTGCTGTTGCAGGAGTACTCATGGTATTTCTTTTCGTGGCGGCGCTGGGAGCAGGAGCGGTATCAACATTGAACGGCAGCCAGATGGGGGGTGTCATGGCGTTTTCGACGACACTGATCGTACTCTACATCCTAATCCTTGTTCTGGTTGTAGCATATTCGGCAGTATATTCTGTTCTGCGGATATTGATCGATATCCAGATATATGAGAAATTCACCACCCGGAATATGGCGGTGGTACATTCCGTGCTTTCGGGGCTTATTCCCCTCTATGAAGCAATCTGCTTTTTTGTAATGAGGAATAAACCATTCAATCCGGGCATGGAGCCGCGGATCACACCGCCGCCGGTTCCGCCGGTATATCCGGGAGGCCCGGCAGCAGGAGGCCCGTTACCGGGCGGGCCGGCACAGGAAAATTCAGGAGCAGATGCTCCTCTTCCGGGAGGACCGGTTCATGAAAACCCGGCACCGGATAACGCCCCGGAACATCCGGAAAACAAAACTGAATAAAGTAAGAGCAGCTCTTCATATACTGATATATATGGAGGGCTGTTTTTTATGAATCGATATGACATAGAGCAGAAATTTAAATCGATTGCCGCATTTCTTGTGATACTGATCCTTCTGCCCTATATCGTTACTGTATTTGTAAACGGGGCAGATGTGAAGGAGTCAGACGGCGGAGATTTTTATGTAAAGGTCAGGATACCTGATACAGAGGAAGCGGACGGTGTGACAGAGATGAAATGGACGGATTATCTTGCAGGCATATTGGCGGCGGAAGTATCAGAGGACTGTCAGACAGAGACAATGAAAGCTCAGGCAGTGGTGATCCGCACTCAGATTTACAGGACTCTTGAAAACTCAGAGGACAAGATCCTGGCGGATAGTTATCTGTCACGTGAAGAAATGGAAGATAAATGGGGAGCGGAGAATTATGGAAAATACTATGAAAAGTATATCCGGGCAGTAGAGGAGACGGATGATACAGTAGTCATGTACAATGATACATATGCATGGACGCCTTTTCATCAGTCCAGCAACGGAATGACGCGAAGCGCCGCCGAGGTACTGGGCAGCAATGACTATCCCTATATTGCGGTCAGGGAATGCCCGCTGGACAAAGAGGCTGATGAGGAAATCCAGACCTTTACATTTTCCTATGTGGATATTCAGAAACTGTGTCGTGACTTCCTGGTGGCAGAACAGGATGGGGAGAAAGCTGCTCAGGGATATGCATTTGAAGATTTTGAGATTAAAGCATATGATTCGGCAGGATATGTAAGTGAGCTGAGGATAGGAAATACTGTATGTACCGGTGATCAGTTCAGGGATGCTCTCTCCCTTCCGTCAAGCGCATTTTCATTTAGTGAAGACGGAGATGACAGAGTAAAGATCACTACAACCGGAAAGGGCCACGGAATGGGGATGAGTATCTGGACAGCTGATCAGATGGCAAAAGAGGGAAAAACATATGAAGAAATCCTTGCTTTCTTTTTTGAAGGAACCGAGTTAAGAGACGATATCCAGGAGACAGGTTTATTTTGAGTCACAGGCAGATAATTTTCATCATAATCTTTTGAAATACCCGGTATAATACATTCACTTACTGGCAAAAATATAGCCAGAGGTGATGACAATGAATAAGAATGAAAGACCATCCTTCTTAAAGAGAAGGGGCGCTGCGGTCGGCATTGTGATCTGTTTTGTGGCGGTCATTGCTCTGGTAGGGGTATATACTTTTAATAACTATCAGAAGGACATTGACGAACAGATGGCGAAAGCCGAAAAGCAGGCAGAACAGCTTACAGAAGATAAGACAGAAGAGACAACAGCAGATGATATCGTCCTGCCTGAAGCAGGAGGACAGGAGGACAAAGGCACAGCATCAGAGGAGAACAGCCCCGGTACGGAGAGCAGAGAGAACGGAGGGCAGGACAGCGCGGGTGCAGGCACCGGGGATGCCGATGGGGC
>DWWI01000098.1 GCA_019119745.1 Candidatus Mediterraneibacter gallistercoris
ACCCGCGAGAGGACGCGGACGTCGGCTACATGTACGCGGATGCATTTGCGGCAGGCAGCGTCCAGTTCGGTGGCGCTCATTTCTTTTACCATGTGTCCGCTGTCGATGAAGCCGTAGTGGGTGGCGAGGCGGGAGAGCTCATCTAAAATGTGACTGGAGATGAGAAAGGTGATCCCTTTCTCCCGGTTCAGCTTCAGGATCAGTTCCCGTACTTCGATGATGCCCTGCGGATCCAATCCGTTGACTGGTTCATCGAGGATGAGAAAGTCAGGATTCCCTGCCAGTGCGATAGCGATGCCGAGCCGCTGCTTCATGCCGAGAGAGAAGTGCTTTGCCTTCTTTTTCCCGGTATTTTCAAGCCCGACAAGCCGGAGCAGTTCCGGGATGCTGTCAAAGGACGGAAGGCCGATAATACGGTATTGTTCCTTCAGATTATCCTCGGCTGTCATATCCTGATAGATAGAGGGAGTTTCTACTACCGCGCCCATCCTCCGGCGGCATCTGCTGATGCCGGGATCGTTGTTTTCGGTTCCGTAGATGGCATAGCTTCCGGCGGAAGGCTCCTGAAGTCCGCTCACAAGGCGGATAAATGTAGTTTTTCCTGCGCCGTTTTTTCCTACAAATCCATAGATGGCTCCCTTGGGAACATGGATGGAGAAGTCGTTCAGCGCTTTGAAGTTCTTATAGCGTTTGCCCAGTGACCGTGCTGTCAGAATATAATCCATAATTTCAGCCTCCTTGATGTTACTATCTTTATCTGACACCGGACATTTTACTGCGCGGCGGTTAAGAAAGCAGTTAAGGAAACAGTAAAGAAACAGTTAAGATTACAGATCTTCATTTAGTTTAAAGCCGATTCCCCAGACAGCCTCGATATAATCTTTTCCCTCGACAGCTTTCAGCTTTTTCCTGAGATTGCTGACATGCACTTTCAGGGAACTCTCCGTGCAGTCAGGCGTATCTTCGCTGATCCGGTCCAGCATTACAGATTTCGTGATGACCTGTGACGGATTTGCCATAAGCAGTTTGAGTATGGCGTATTCGGTCTGCGTCAGCCTGACCGGCGTGTCTGCAACTGTTACAGCATGGGCGTCCGTATTCATACGGATTGCATCGAAAGAGAGAATCCCGGATGATTTCCGTCCTGTGCTTTTTCGGAGCTGTACAGTGATGCGTGCCAGAAGTTCGGAAGTATCAAAGGGCTTAGTAATATAATCCGCCGCTCCGCCCAGAAGAAGATCTACTTTATCGGAGACTTCGGCTTTAGCGCTCACGACGATCACAGGAATATCTTTGATGAGCGGAAGAAGTTCCTCACCGCTTAAGCCCGGAAGCATCAGGTCCAACAGGATGAGATCCGGATGGCGGGAGGAGAGATACAGGAGCGCTTCCGTACCGGAGTAGGCGCGTCCCACAGCATAGTTTTCTTTTGTGAGAAGTTCTTCCAGCATATCGCCGATATATACATCATCATCCACGATCAGTATTGTTTTCAAGATGATTACCTCCGTGTAATGTATAGTCATGGTTTATTTTAGATAGAAAGAGAGGAAAATTCAAGAATGCAGTAAGTCAAAATCTGTAGGAGCCGCCCGCGATTGGTGTTATCATAAAAGCATATTGAAAGAAAACAGACAGACGATACAAAAAGGATACAATTATCCGGTACACTGACATCAGAAACAAAAAGACGGAAAGAGGAGACGTGTATGGAACTGAAACTTTTGATCGCAGAGGATGACCGGCTGCTTGCAGAGGCGGTGAGCGATTACTTTACCGCCAAGGGATGGAGCACGGAATGTGTGTATGACGGGATCACGGCACTGGAGAAGGCTGAGAGGCATTCTTATCAGATGATCCTTCTGGATGTGATGCTGCCGGGATGCGACGGATTTTCTGTATGCAGGAAGATTCGGGAAGTATCCGGAACACCGGTCTTCTTTATCACGGCGAGAGTGATGGAGGAAGACGAGCTTAATGGTTATGCCGTGGGGGCAGACGATTATATCACCAAGCCTTTTTCTCTGGCGGTGCTCTACGCCAAGGTGATGGCAATGACCGGCAGATTCCGTGGCGGAGCGCAGAGCGAGCTTCTGAGACGGGGGGATGTAACAGTCAATCTTCACACCCGGGAGACATTCATTGCCGGCAGCACAATGAGGCTGGCGCCGAAAGAATATGATATGCTCCTGCTTTTCCTGGAGAATCCGAACCGGATCTTCACGAGAGACCAGTTGCTGATCCGGCTGTGGGGCTATGATTTCGAGGGAAATGAACGGGTCGTGGACAATCACATCAAGAAACTGCGAAAAGCGCTGGCAGAAAGCCGGTGTCAGATCCATACCGTGAGGAAATCCGGTTACAGGATGGAGGTGTCGGTATGAAAGAGAAAAATAAGAAGATCGTGAAATGCTTCGGTTATACAGGCTGGAAACTGCGGTTGGTTCTGATCCTTGCTTTCGCCCTGATCTGGTTTTTAAGCATGCTGCTGGCTACCTGGGTGGATCAGTTGGCGAAGCAGAGCGAGTACAGTGAGAACATCTCCCGGATGCAGGAGGATATTTTAGAACAGCTGGATTATGATTGCGCATTCCTGCGTGATAATCCGGAATTTACTGCACAGGAACAGGAAGAGAGGAAGAGCAGCAGTCTGTATGCGGCTTTAAGCTCCAGGGCCCAGACCTACAGCGCGCAGTATCAGCAGGTATCAGCTGCGGTATATGACGAGAACGGGAGACTGGCTGCGCAGAGTACGGATATACTGTCGGCTGATATGCGTTATGGTTCCTGGGTGCTTGGCAAGAGTTTTCTCCTGTCTGATCATCTGACGGAGGAAGAGCTTATAACGCTGGCGCAGTATGAAGCTGAAAATACCAAAGCACACGATTATGGCAGAGGTATGTATGAATTCAGCGCCGGATATACGGAAGACGGAAAAGAGCTGACGGCTGTGCGGGCACGCCGAGTTTACTATTCAACAGATGACAGGGAACAGGTGGAAATGGAAGGGGAAGATGCAGACATTGTTATATGGCAGAACAAAGATGCTTTCGGAACAGAAAAGACCACGGAGGCAATTCTATGGATGCCGGGGATTGCCCGTGGAGAGACCAAGGCATGGGAAAACCGGCGGGATCAGGCATATCTGCAGGAATTCCCGGAAGAATACAAAGGGAATGACAGCGGGACCGAAGAAAAGGAGTTTGTACTCTATATGGAATCGGCGACCGGCTTTTATCCGGATAACAGGTATGACGAACCGGGATATACACTTGTGATCCGCTCGGCAGCACACCCGTGGATGGCGGCGGTTGACTCTCTGAAAGTAATCTATGCGTGGGGAGCGGCATTGTCTGCACTGTGTGCAGGTCTGGTGCTCTTTATCGCAGAGCGGACTTTTCGGCGTCGTACCTTACTTGAAGAACAGCGGCGGGACTTTATCAATGCCATCGCACATGAAATGAAGACCCCGCTGGCAGTGATCCGCGGATTTTCAGAGAATCTGGAAGCGGATGCAAACAGTGGGAAAAGGAAATATTACCTGGAGCAGATCATCGGACAGACGGAGCGGATGGACGATATGGTAAAGGAAATGGTCTGTATCTCGGGACTGGATTCAGGGGCATATAGTCTGAAAAAAGAAAAAATCTCTGTCAGAGATCTGATCAGAGAACTTACGGCAGAACAGAATGACCGGATTGAGGAGAAGAGGATCGATCTGCAGGTACGCTGCAAAGAGGATTTCGTGATCGAAGGGGATAAGCGGTTTATCGAAAAAGCATTTGCCTGTATTCTTGACAATGCAGTCGGTCATAACCGTGAGGAAGGGACAATACTGATCCATATGGAAAAAGACAGATGCGTGATTGAGAATACCGGAGAAAGGATCCCGGAAGAAGATCTCCCCCGTGTATGTGAGCTCTTCTTTACAGGAGAAAAAAGCAGAGACAGAAGAGAAAAACATCTGGGGGCGGGCCTGTATCTGGCAGAACGGATCTTCCGGATGCACGGTTTAAAGCTCAGAATTGAAAATACGGAAACCGGCGTGCGGGCAGTAGTGTGTATGTGACCATCTATAAGATACTGCAAAATACAACAATGGATAGAATAAGCATAAATTTTGGATAAAAATCGGATAAAACGTGTTGCTGTGCGAATGAACATGCATTATAATTAAGCACATAAAAGATCCGGTGGTGTGGATCAGGACTCAGGAAGCTCTGTACAGAAGCGGGAAGGAGAAGTGTGCTTATGACGATCAAGGAGATGCAGGAGAGAAAGAAGGAGCTCGGTCTTACTTATGCACAGATAGCCGAGAGGTCCGGCCTGCCGGTGGGAACGGTCCAGAAAGTACTCGGCGGGATCACGCTGACGCCCAGATATGATACGATCATGGCTTTGGAGAGTGTGCTGGGTGAGGAGCAGCCTGTGGCAGTGAGAGAGTCAGCCAGACCGTATAATGTAAAGAAGCAAGGGGAATACACGCTTGAAGACTATTATCAGTATCCGGACGATATCCGCGTGGAGCTGATCGACGGCGTGATCTACTACATGTCCTCTCCGACGTCCGCCCATC
>DWWI01000099.1 GCA_019119745.1 Candidatus Mediterraneibacter gallistercoris
ACGATTCTTGTACCAAGTGTCATAGCCTCTGTCTGGTCATGTGTTACGTAGATGATCGTAGCACCCAGATTTTCATGAAGCTTGGAAATCTCGATACGCATCTGAACTCTCAGCTTTGCATCCAGGTTGGAGAGAGGCTCGTCCATAAGGAATACCTTCGGGTTACGAACGATTGCACGTCCCATAGCAACACGCTGTCTCTGTCCACCGGAAAGAGCCTTCGGTTTACGGTCGAGCAGTTTCTCAAGGTCAAGGATTCTTGCTGCCTCACGAACTTTTTTATCGATTTCAGCCTTCGGAACTTTGCGGAGTTTCAGTCCGAATGCCATGTTGTCATATACTGTCATGTGCGGATACAGAGCGTAGTTCTGGAATACCATCGCGATATCACGGTCTTTCGGCTCTACATCGTTCATAACTTTTCCGTCGATCTTCAGTGTACCGCCGGAGATATCCTCCAGACCTGCGATCATACGAAGTGTTGTAGATTTACCACATCCTGAAGGTCCTACGAAGATGATGAATTCTTTATCTTCAATATCAAGATTGAAGTCTTTAACTGCGTGGAATCCGTTCGGATAAATTTTCTGAATGCCCTCAAGTGATAAGCTTGCCATTTTATGTAGCCTCCTTAAAAAATATGTTTTCCTTGAATCTGAAAATAGTATACCGCCGGGGCCGGAAACCGACAATGTCACGAGTGACTAAAAAAACGGAAAAATAATGTACATATCGACCATAGGCTGTCTGAATTTCCGGAGACAGCAGAGGACGGACTACGGATTTATGCAGAGATTGACGTTCACGGATAAATCCGATACAATGACTGTGTCTTACAGAAAATGGTTGAGAAAGGAAGGAACAATATTATGGCAAATCCAGTTGTGACATTTGAGATGGAAAACGGCGACATTATGAAAGCGGAACTCTATCCGGAGATCGCGCCGAACACAGTGAGAAATTTTATTTCATTAATTAATAAAGGGTTTTATGACGGTCTGATCTTCCACCGCGTGATCCGGGGATTTATGATCCAGGGAGGATGCCCGAACGGAAACGGAATGGGAGGACCGGGATATTCGATCAAAGGTGAGTTTTCCCAGAATGGATTCAAGAATGACCTTGCTCATGATCCGGGAGTTCTGTCCATGGCGAGAGCTATGCATCCGGATTCTGCAGGAAGCCAGTTTTTCATCATGCACGAGAAGTCCCCGCATCTTGACGGAGCATATGCCGCGTTCGGTAAGATCATTGAGGGCATGGATGTAGTAAATAAGATTGCTGAGACTGCAACTGATTACAGTGACCGTCCACTTGAGGATCAGAGAATGAAGAAAGTCACGGTTGAGACATTCGGGGAGACTTATGAAGAACCGGAGACTTTATAAATAATTTATAATCTTCACACAATTGTTAGCACTCTTTTCTGAAGAGTGCTAATTTTCTATTGACTTTTCATTTTTTGCGTACTAGAATGTATTGCAGGCACAGGATACATCCTGTAACAGCCGGATGAATAAGGCTGATCAAGGAATTTTCAGATACATTTTTAAAGAGGTGTTAAAGATGGAAGTTAAAAAAGGAAACTTATCGATCGACAGTGAGAATATATTTCCTATTATAAAGAAATGGGTATATTCCGACCACGATATTTTTGTCCGTGAGATGGTCTCAAACGGATGCGATGCGATTACGAAGCTGAAGAAACTGGACATGATGGGAGAGTATGAACTCCCGGAGGGATACAAGCCGAAGATCGAGGTAATTGTAAATCCGGAAGAGAAGACGATGAAATTTATCGATAACGGTCTTGGCATGACTGCCGACGAGGTTGAGGAGTATATCACACAGATCGCGTTTTCCGGTGCGACACAGTTCCTCGAGAAATATAAGGACAAAACGACAGAAGACGATATGATCGGACATTTCGGTCTCGGATTTTATTCTGCATTTATGGTAGCGGACGAAGTCCAGATTGATACTCTTTCTTATAAAGAAGGAGCAACACCTGTACAATGGGCGAGCCAGGGAGGTACGGAGTATGAGATGCAGGACGGCAACAAGACGACAGTCGGTTCCGAAATCACACTGTTCCTCAATGAGGATAGTCTGGAGTTTGCCAATGAGTACCGTGCAAGAGAAGTACTTGAAAAGTACTGCTCATTTATGACGGTAGAGATTTTCCTCTCAAAGGCAAATGCGGAGCCTGAGTATGAGACGATCGACGAGGAAGACCTGCTTGATACAGATGAAGTGGTTGAGCATATCGAAGAAGAGAAAAAAGAAGGAGAAGAGGGCGAGCCGAAGAAGAAAGTAAAGATCGTAAAACGTCCGGTCTCCATCAGTGATACACATCCGCTGTGGGCAAAGAATCCGAGCGAGTGCACAAAGGATGAATATATTGCATTTTACCGCAAGGTATTCATGGATTACAAGGAGCCTCTGTTCTGGATCCATCTGAACATGGATTATCCGTTTAACTTAAAAGGTATCCTGTATTTCCCGAAGATCAATACAGAGTACGAATCCATTGAGGGAACAATCAAGCTGTATAACAATCAGGTGTTTATTGCGGATAACATCAAAGAAGTGATTCCGGAATTCCTGATGATCTTAAAGGGAGTTATCGACTGTCCGGATCTGCCGCTGAACGTATCGAGAAGTGCGCTGCAGAACGACGGCTTTGTAAATAAAGTTGCAGATTACATTTCCAAGAAAGTAGCAGATAAACTCGTGGGAATGTTCAAGACAGACCGCGAGAATTACGAAAAATACTGGGACGATATCAGCCCGTTCATCAAGTTCGGATGCCTCAAAGATGAGAAATTCGGCGAGAAGATGAAAGACTCTATGATCTACAAGAATCTGGATCATAAGTATCTGACTCTGGATGATGTGATTAAAGAGAGCAAAGGCGAGAATGCAGACGCAGAAGAGGGCAAGGAAGCAGAGAAGGGCAGCGCCGAAGCTGAAGCCGATAAGCCGGAGAAAAGCACAGAGGATGCGTCAGAGAATTCTGACAGTGGAGAAAAGTCCGATAAGGAAGAGGAAAAGACCCGTATTTATTATGTAACCGATGAGGTACAGCAGAGCCAGTACATCAATATGTTCAAGGCTCAGGGACAGGATGCCATTATCCTGACACACAACATCGATTCCGCTTTTGTGACATATCTGGAGCAGAAACATCAGGATCTGCAGTTCCTGAGAATTGATGCGGATGTTCACGAGTCTTTGAAAGACGAAGTGGCTGAGGATGAGAAAGAAGACTTCCAGAAGACTGCAGACAGCCTTGTGGAGATATTCCGTAAAGAGCTGAATAATGACAAGCTGGATGTAAAAGTTGAGAAGCTGAAGGATGACAAAGTGGCATCCATGGCTGTTCTTTCCGAGCAGGAGAGACGTATGGCAGAGATGATGAGAATGTACGGCATGAGCGGGATGGATCCGTCCATGTTCGGAACACAGGCTACTCTGGTTCTGAATGCAAACCATCCGCTTGTGAAATTCCTTGTTGAGCATAAGCGCAGCAAGAATGTGCCGATTATCTGTAAACAGCTCTATGATCTGGCAATGCTGGCTCATAAGCCGCTCAGTCCGGAAGAGATGACGGCATTTGTACAGCGGAGTAATGATATCATGATGCTGCTGACGAAATAATAATTATAGAAGAAAATGACAGATAAAAGAAACCCGGTGACAGAGAACTCAAATTAGTGAGTTTCCCGTCATCGGGTTTTTATATGGAAATTAACAGATTGACCAACAGAAATTCCGCAGTTACATTTTCTCAAAAGGAATTCCTTTCTGATGAAGAAACTTTTCTGCCATCTCATCCCAGACATGTTCCAGAGATTTGTCCAGTGTAAAGGTCTTAAGCGACGTCCCGGTTACACAGGTAAGCTGCGTTCCGTCAAAGTGCAGGTTCAGATAGAGACCATGGACCTCTTCCGGGCGCAGAGAAGACTTGTTTTGGGCGATAAGGCGTGCAATATTTTCCGGGGTCAGGCTGAGTACAAAACGGAAACTCAATGGCGTACGCTTTCCCCGGATAATATGCAGGCAGAATTCGCGGACATTTTTCCAGCAGGAATACTCCGGCAGTTCTGTATCGGTGTCAAAGAAATCTTTTTGTATGAAACCGTCTATATGAAATGTATTAAATGTTACAATCTCTCCTTCTATAAAAGAAAAATTATCAAAAGTGTCTTTTAGAAGAAGCTGTGATGTAAACTCTTTTATATCTGTCAAAGTTAATGATATCATTCAGAATATACCCCCTGATCTGTCCTTATCCCATCATAGCATAAAAAGTATGTTTTGTAATATGAAAATTCAGGACACATCCCTGTCATTGACTTTTATGCCGAAAAACTTTATTATTATAAAGTATCGTGGCTTATTTTCGCCCGATGCAGATGTATCACGAGTATTTTTCATATAGAAAGTCGAAAGAATTTATGATAAAAATGAAGCGAAAGACAAAGCGGTATCTTATACTTCTCGGACTGGCAGCGGCGGTTATCATACTTGCTGTTTTGATCGTACGCGGAGTGAGGAGTGTTCTGCGGCAGGATGTCGATACTTCCGCAGGGGTTGAATATATCCGGCAGGAAGAGGCGGGCAATGCCTCGGAGATTGAGAATAAGATAAGCCTTCTTGAGCAGCAGGAAAGCTCCGGTGACGGGGAAGACGATACGCGCAGTTTAAAAGAAAAGTTCAGCGGAGCGGTTGTGATCGGTGATTCGGTGACACAGGGGTTCTCGGAATTTGATATCCTCAATACGTCCAGTGTAGTTGCAAAGATCGGCGTTCATCTTTATGAGACGGATGAGCTGCTTGCCCGGGCCGAAGATCTGAGTCCGAGAACGATCTTTCTGGCACTTGGGAGAAACGATCTGGCGGCTACTGAAGGAGACGCGGACGAGTTTATATCACAGTATACAGATCTGCTCGATCAGATCACAAAGGACCTGCCGGATGCGAATATATTTGTAAATTCAATATTTCCGGTGCAGGACAGTGCGTTGGAGGATGATCCGTACCTTGAGTATATATCAGACTATAATAAAGCTCTGAAGGAACTTTGTGACAGCAGAAGTATCGGATTCATTGATAATACGGATCTCGTGGAGGATCAGTATTATGAGGAGGACGGCCAGCATTTTAAAGCGGACTTTTATCCGATCTGGGCAGAGCATATGGCGGAGGTGGCTGCACTATGATGTCAAAGGGACAGGGCGCTGCCCATATTATGAAATTTGTCGTATTTGCCCTGATCATCGGGTTTGTGGTTCTGCTAATGTTATTTGCAAGCGGGAGCAATAAGCCTTTTGAGGAAGTCAGCAAAAGTGTGGAGAATTCCCTGGACACTGAGGCGCTGACAGCACAGGATGCGGCTATGTTCAAGCGTAATTTCGGTTTGAATGCCGCGGATTATGCCGGCGTTTTATACTATTCTTCGGGAGCCAGCATGTCCGCTGAGGAAGTGCTTCTGGTGAAAGTTAATAGAGACAGTCAGGTACAGGAAGTAGTGGATGCTATTAATGAGAGGATTGATTCGCGTATCAGTGATTTTGAAGGATATGCGCCTGACGAGGTGAAACTGCTCGAGGATGCCAGACAGAGCGTAAGAGGAACTTATATTTTTTATGCATGTTCCCCGGACGCGGATAAATATCTGAGCGTTTTCAGCGGAAGTCTGTAAATAATATACCGGCATCAGCCTGTAAACAGAGAGGAAAGAACGGATGTTATTCAGCAGTATTACTTTTTTGTTTATGTTTCTGCCGATTGTGCTGGCAGTTTATTATTTAGTCCCGTATAAAGTGAAAAACATTGTCTTGCTGCTTGCAAGTCTGTTCTTCTATGCGTGGGGAGAGCCTGTTTATGTCATACTTATGATTCTCTCCATCTTATTTAATTATTTCTGCGGGCGGGATATAAAAGCCAAGGAAGATGATCCCCGCAGGGCAAAGTTTGCAGTGATATTCGCCATAGCAGGAAATCTGTTGATACTGGGATTTTTTAAATATTTCGGTTTCCTGATGGAGACGGTTAATGCTGTCCTTCCGGTAGATATTCCGTACCGGGAGCTTGCTCTTCCTGTGGGGATTTCGTTTTATACATTTCAGGCAATTTCCTATATTCTGGATGTTTACTGGAAAAAGGCGGAAGCCCAGAAGAACATCCTGTATTTTGCCTTATATATCAGTATGTTCCCGCAGCTGATTGCAGGACCGATTGTGAGATATGCTGATATTGAAGAACAGCTTCGCAAAAGGAAGATGAGCGCTTCGAAGATCGGTCTGGGAGCGATGTATTTTATCATGGGTCTGGCAAAAAAAGTTATTCTCGCAAATACTGCGGGAGAGGTTTTTGAGCAGATCGCGGCAATGCCCGCCGGCAATCTCTCCATACTGACAGCATGGCTCGGAGTTTTCTCCTATGCATTTCAGATCTATTTTGATTTCAGCGGATATTCGGATATGGCGGTCGGACTGGGGAAAATGTTCGGGTTTGATTTCAGAAAGAACTTTGATTATCCCTATATCTCTAAGAGTGTGACGGAATTCTGGAGAAGATGGCATATTTCTCTGAGCACATGGTTCCGTGAATATGTCTATATTCCGCTTGGAGGGAACCGCTGTTCTGTTTCGAGAATCATATTTAATCTTATGGTCGTATGGTCACTGACCGGAATGTGGCATGGCGCTGCATGGAATTTTGTGGCATGGGGTGTGTATTACGGTGTGATCCTCGTAATGGAGAAATACATATGGGGAGCGTCAGTCGATCAGCTTCCGAATCCGGTACGGCATCTTTATACCGGAATTGTCGTGCTTGTAGGCTGGGTATTTTTCTTCAGTCCGAGCCTCGGATACGCGATGCGGTATCTGCTCGCTATGATCGGAGGCGGAGCAGGGATCGTGGATGCGACAGGAGCGTTCCTTCTTTTTACACACTGGCTGCTTTATCTGCTCGCAGTTATCGCCTCATCGTCTTTAGGGCTGAACATTATAAAAGCCGTGATACGCGCGCCAAAGAATCAGTATGTACAGTTGTCGGTGGCAGCAGTCATTTTCATCGGCATTTTTCTGATTTCTGTGGCATTTCTTGTGACAGGAACGTTTAATCCATTTTTGTATTTCAGATTTTAGGCGGGAGTTTTATGATTAATAGGAAGAGAAAAGCAAGGATCGCAAATCTTATCGGAAAAATATTTATCATAGTCCTTTTTTTGGTGTTGATCGTAAATGTGATCGTACCTGATAAGGAAAAATCGGAGTTGGAGAACCGCGCTCTTGAGTCGAGACCGCGTTTCAATCTGACCACAGTTCTGTCAGGAGACTTCATGGAGCAGTGGGAGAAGTATCTCAGCGATCAGTTCGCGGGCAGGAATACGTGGCGTAGAGTCAAAGTCGGCCTGGACCGGCTGGGCGGGGCAAAAATGGAGAATAATATATATATCGGAAAAGGCGGGCAGCTCATGGAAAACATCGAAGTGCCCGATGAAGATCAGCTCGACGCCAATATGACGGCAATCCAGAATTTTGCCCAGACATATGAGGATATTCCCGTTACGATGATGCTGGTACCTGATGCTGCCTGCATCCTGACGGACAGACTGCCTGCATTCGCTGAAGTTGAAGACCAGCGTCAGATGTTCAGCATGGCAGAGCGTAAACTCGGTGATTCTGTCAACTGGATTGATACGGTATCTATATTGAATAAACATAAATCAGAAAAGCTATACTATAAGACGGATCATCACTGGACGACACAGGGCGCCTTCTATGTGTTCCAGGACGCAGCTCAGACATTCGGGATTGAAGGAGACGTCTCAGACGATTTCGTTTCCTATACAGTAACGGACAGCTTTAACGGAGTACTGGCGGCTTCCAGCGGTGTGGGCCTGGACGAGAGGGAATTAATCGATATCTATGTGCCCACGGAAGGCGACGATGATGTAATAGTGGATTATGTGGACGAGGGAAGGAAAACAACCTCGCTCTATGACTCTTCAAAACTTGATACGCGGGACAAATACGGTGTATTTCTCGGCGGAAATACTTCTGTCATCGATATCAAGACTGTGTCTACAAGTCAGAAACGTCTGCTCATCGTAAAAGATTCTTTTGCGGACTGCTTTATTCCGTTTCTCGCGCCGTATTACAGGGAGATTGTTGTGGTAGATCCCCGGTATTACAGTGGGACTATGGATGAGATCATGGATACTTACAGGATTACGGATGCGCTGATCCTGTACAGCGGCAATACATTTTTTACAGACAATAATATCAGCGGAGTGTTTTCAGGTGAGTAATAAGATCAGAGAAGAGTTTTTAAGGAAGAAAGAACCGGTAAGACTGAATAAGTATTTAAGTGAGGCGGGCGTGTGTTCCAGGAGGGAGGCAGACCGCCTCATTGAAACAGGCCGGGTAACAGTGGACGGGAAAACGGCGCAGACCGGGATGAAGATCATCCCGGGGCAGGAAGTCCGTGTAGGGAAGAAACTGGTGTCAAAAGGTGACGAGATGGTCGTTCTGGCGGTGAATAAGCCGCGTGGGATTGTCTGTACCGAAGAAAAGAGAGAGCGGAACAGTATTGTCCGGTTCCTTGATTATCCGATCCGTGTCACTTATATCGGACGGCTGGATAAGGACTCCAGGGGACTGCTGCTCATGACAAATAACGGAGACATCATTAACCGCATGATGCGCGCCGCTAACCACCATGAGAAAGAATATAAGGTAACGGTGGACAAAGAGGTTACAGATGAATTTCTGGAAAAGATGGCAGGGGGAGTCCCTATACTGGATACGGTTACAAGACCGTGCAGAGTCAGAAAGATCGGAAAATATACATTTTCTATTATATTGACCCAGGGGCTTAACCGCCAGATCAGACGGATGTGTGAAGCCCTGGGATATGAGGTAAAAGATCTTCTGAGAGTGCGGGTAATGAATATACGGCTGGGCAGCCTGAAAGAAGGCGAATACAGAGAACTGACAGATGAAGAGCTGGACGAACTCTACAGTCTTATACAGGAGTCGCCCGCGCGGTAATGAATAAAATCAGAGAGTTATCGGAGGAAGATATGGAAGAGAAGATGAAACGGATGCGTGAGCTGGTGGATCTCCTGAACCGTGCACGGCGCGCATATGAACAGGAAGATACGGAGATCATGAGCAACTACGAGTATGACCGCCTCTATGATGAACTTCAGGAACTGGAGAAAGAGCTTGGAACAACGCTTGCTGCCAGTCCTACGGTCAATGTGGGGTATGAAGTCTTAAGCGAACTGCCCAAAGAAAGGCACGAGCGGCCGATGCTCTCTCTGGACAAGACAAAAGACGTGGCGCGGCTTAAAGAGTTCCTTGGCAGTCAGAAAGCCATGATCTCATGGAAACTGGACGGCCTTACGATCGTTCTTACGTACCGGGAGGGCGCGCTTGAGAAAGCCGTGACCCGCGGCAACGGGGAAGTGGGGGAAGTAGTAACCAACAATGCCAGAGTGTTTAAGAATGTTCCGCTCACGATACCCTATCAGGGAGAACTTGTATTAAGAGGCGAAGCGGTTATTTCCTATAAGGATTTCGAGAAGATCAACGAAGAGATCGGGGATGCCGATGCAAAGTATAAGAATCCGAGAAATCTGTGCAGCGGTTCTGTCCGTCAGCTCAACAATGAGATCACGGCAAAGCGTAATGTCAGATTCTATGCGTTTACTCTTGTGCGGGCGGAAGGGGTGGACTTTAAAAACTCCAGACTTTATCAGATGCAGTGGCTGCAGCAGCAGGGCTTTGACGTGGTGGAGAACCATCCGGTCACAGCAGATACCATAGAAAAAGAAGTGGCGTGGTTTGCGGAGCATATCGATAAGAATGAAGTGCCGTCCGACGGACTGGTTCTTGTGTACGATGATATCGCCTACGGCCAGTCACTGGGGACGACGGCAAAGTTCCCCCGGGATTCCTTTGCGTTTAAGTGGGCGGACGAGATCCGCGAGACTACGCTGACAGAGATCGAATGGAGTCCGTCGAGGACAGGACTGATCAATCCGGTTGCCGTATTTGAGCCGGTGGAACTGGAAGGAACGACGGTAAGCCGTGCCAGCGTCCACAATATCAGTATCATGGAAGAACTGGAACTGGGAGTGGGAGACAGGATCACCGTGTACAAGGCGAACATGATCATTCCTCAGATCGCGGAGAACCTGACGAGAAGCGGTGTGAAAGACATCCCGAAAGAATGTCCGGTCTGTGGAGGCCCCACAAAGATCGCCATGGAAAATGAGACAAAGACGCTTTACTGTACCAATCCGAAGTGTCAGGCAAAACATGTCAAGTCGTTTACTCTTTTTGTAAGCAGGGACGCTATGAATATCGAAGGACTTTCCGAGGCGACTCTGGAGAAGTTCATCATAAACGGATATGTAAAAGACTTTACCGATCTGTTCCATCTCGACAGATATGCGGATGAGATCCGCCAGATGGATGGTTTCGGGGATAAATCTTATGAGAACCTGCAGAACAGTATCAAAAATGCACGGACAACGACACTCCCCCGCCTCGTTTACAGTCTGGGAATTCCGAATATCGGTATCGCAAATGCGAAGATGATCTGCGGGGCCCTTGGAAACGATCCGGAGCGTATCCTGAATACAACAGTAGAGGAGTTAAGCGGAATCTCCGGAGTGGGCGGCGTGATCGCGGGAACCTTTGTGGATTATTTTGCTGATGAAGACCACAGGGATCTGTTTAAAAGGCTTCTCGAAGAAGTCGAGATACCAAAAGAGGAGATTACAGAGGACTCCCGGAAATTTGCGGGAGTGAACTTTGTCATAACCGGGAGCGTGAACCATTTCGCCAACCGGGCAGAAGTAAAAGAAGAAATTGAAAAGAGAGGAGGGAAAGTGACAGGCAGCGTAACATCGAAGACGAATTATCTTATCAACAATGATGTGAATTCCACTTCTTCCAAGAACAGAAAAGCGCGGGAACTTGGAGTACCGATTATCTCGGAGAAAGAGTTTTTAAATATGTTGAACGGATAGTATGAGAAAGGCAGGTAATGTGTGAATTTTAAAATCGCAAAATTAAAAGAAAAGTTACTGGAAAAATTAAATGAAACTCTGAAAGCAGTGCTTCCGATCATTGCGATCGTGCTGGTCTTATGCTTTACGATCGCTCCGCTGGAGCCCGGCATCCTGCTGGCGTTTCTGCTGGGAGCCGTATTCCTGATCGCGGGGATGATGTTTTTTACTCTGGGCGCGGAGATGTCTATGACACCTATCGGAGAAAATGTGGGAACAAGTATGACGCAGACGAAAAAACTGTGGCTGATGGTGTTTCTGACATTTATCCTCGGTTTTATCGTGACCATATCGGAGCCGGATCTTCAGGTGCTGGCAGAGCAGGTGCCCGCGGTGCCGAATATGGTTCTTGTGCTGTCTGTGGCGTTCGGCGTGGGAATCTTCCTTGTGGCGTCACTGCTCCGCATGCTGTACAATATTTCGCTGGCGCATATGCTGATCGTGCTCTATATTATCGTTTTTGCACTGGCATTTTTAGCTCCGGATGAATTTGTCGCCGTGGCATTTGACTCCGGCGGTGTGACTACAGGACCTATGACAGTGCCCTTTATCATGGCATTCGGTATCGGTATTTCCGCGATCCGAAGCGATGAGAGGGCAGAGGACGACAGCTTCGGTCTTGTGGCGCTTTCATCCGTGGGACCGATCCTTTCCGTACTAGTGCTGAGCCTGATCTACCGTCCTGCCAGCGCTGCCTATGTGCCGGAAAGCATCCCTGAAATCGGAAATTCCGTAGAACTCTGGCATATATTTGCAGAGGGACTCCCGGAATATATGAAAGAAATGGCAGTTTCGCTCCTGCCGATCATTGTCTTCTTTATTATTTTCCAGTTCGTATTCCGGAGAGTACAGAAGAGAATGCTCATCAGGATCGGAGTCGGCATGGTCTATACTTACGCGGGACTTTTCCTGTTCCTGACAGGAGTAAATGTGGGCTTTATGCCTGCAGGTAATTATCTCGGACAGGTGCTGGCGGACAATCCGTATAAATGGGTGATCGTTCCCATCGGCATGATCATCGGATACTTTATCGTGCGCGCAGAACCTGCGGTGTTCGTCCTGACACGGCAGGTGGAGGATATCACTTCAGGGACCATAAGCGCGGGAGCCATGAGCCTGAGTCTTTCCATCGGTGTGGCGGTATCTCTGGGACTCGCTATGGTGCGGGTGCTGACAGGTATATCGATCTTCTGGTTTGTGATACCGGGATATGCCATTGCACTGCTCCTGTCGTTCTTTGTGCCGAAGATCTTTACGGCGATTGCGTTTGACTCCGGCGGTGTAGCGTCCGGACCCATGACTGCCACATTCCTCCTTCCGTTTGCCATCGGGGCTTGTACAAGCGTAGGGGGCAATATCGTTACGGACGCATTCGGCGTGGTCGCCATGGTTGCTATGACGCCTCTTATTACAATACAGATATTAGGACTTGTGTTTGAACTCAATTCCAGACGTCTCGAGAAGATGGAAGCAAGAAAGGCAGCCGCTGCATTTGCCCAGCTTCCGGATGATGAGATCATAGAACTTTAAGGAGGAAAGGCTATCGTTATGAGTGAGATAAATATGTTGATGACTGTCACCAAGAGATCTGTAGGCCGCAGACTGCTGGCATGTTATGAGGAAATCGGTCTTTCTTCCACTCTGTGTACGCTGGCGCAGGGGACGGCAACCAGCGAGATACTGGACTACTTTGGCCTTGAAGTCACAGAGAAGATGGTAACCCTGACCGTAGTATCGGACGATACATGGAAACA
>DWWI01000100.1 GCA_019119745.1 Candidatus Mediterraneibacter gallistercoris
TACACCAAGCTGGCGCAGTGTATCATACACAACGTACATCTGTTCATCCATCTGAGGATTCGACGCGTCCACCACATGAATAATGATATCCGCATACTTCGCTTCCTCCAGCGTACTTTTAAACGCTTCCACCAGATGGTGTGGAAGCTTCCGTATAAAGCCTACCGTATCCGTAAGCAGGATCTCCTGAGTATTATCCAGCGTCAGCGACCGCGTCGTTGTGTCCAGCGTGGAAAACAACATGGCATCTTCCAGAATCCCCGCATCCGTCAGGGCATTCTCTATACTGCTCTTTCCCGCGGAGGTATAGCCCACAAGCGCAGCTACTTTCATGCCCGACTGTCTGCGCTGGGACCTGATCAGTTCCCTGTGTTTTTCCACATCTCTCAGGTCCCGTTTCAATCTGCTGATTCTCTCCCGGATCAGCCGGCGGTCCATCTCCAGCTTTTTTTCACCCGGACCTCTTGTCCCGATGCCGCCGCCCAGACGGGAAAGGGATCTTCCAAGCCCGGTCAGACGGGAAGCGCGGTACCTTAGCTGAGCCAGTTCCACCTGTATCTTTCCCTCGCCGGATACAGCGCGGGCCGCAAAAATATCGAGGATGAGAAGCGTCCGGTCGATGATCTTGCAGGACAGTTCTGCTTCCAGATTCCCCAGCTGGGCGCTGGTCAGCTCATCGTCACAGATAATTCCGGTGGCGTCTGTCTCCCACACCAGATCTTTCAGCTCTTCTATTTTCCCTTTTCCGATGTAAGTTGCCGGATGAGCGCTCTCCCTTGCCTGGATCAGCCGTCCCGCGACTTGTGCGCCTGCTGTCTTCGCCAGCTCTGCCAGCTCGTCAAGCGAACGCTGCGCCGTCTCTGTATTTCCCGTATCAAGACCTACAAGAATGACCTTTTCATCAATATGTTCTGTCTCATGCATATATTTCTGTCTCCTTTTATGAGAGTCGTATCACAAACACCGGCAGCGGCGGATCGTTTTTTCTGTTGTAGTAGCTGTGCACGATCACCAGCCACTGTTTCGTGTCCAGTTCCTTCAGACGGGCGAGCAGAGCCGTCTTCTCCTCATATCCGGTATCTCCGCCGCTGTAGATGCACAGACTCATAACACCGCCTGTCCTCAGAAGTTTCATTCCCGCCTCAACAGCTTTCAGGCTTGTCTCCGGCTGCGTTGCAACCGAGTGGTCTCCGCCTGGCAGATAGCCGAAATTAAACATAATGACAGACGCCTGTTCCTTTACATAATCTGCCATATTCTCATGGCTGTCGCAGATCAGAACCGCCTGCTCCGTACAGCCCGCGCGCTCCAGCCGGCTTCGTGTCTGCTCCACCGCCTCTCTCTGAATGTCAAATCCATAGACTCTGCCCGTCTTTCCAACACTGCGGCACAGAAATTCCGTATCACAGCCTTTTCCGCAGGTCGCGTCGATACAGCAGTCTCCTTCATTGATATAGTCTCCGAGAAAACGGTGACAATATTCCGTGATCTGATATTTTTCTCTTATACTCATGATATTACGCTTTTCTCCCAAAAGTATCAGGTAAATTAAAATACACCGGCAATTCTTTCAAAAGTACCGGGCAACTTCTGAAAAATTGCCCGGTACTTTTATCTGTCTTTATACTTTATCGTGTCTCTAAAAACTCCGCTTCTTTCTGTACAGTTTCATCATCCGGATAATCCTTCAGATACTCTGTCACTTTCTGCTTCGCATTCTCCCAGTCCGCCTGCTGTTCATAGCAGATGATTTCGTTATACTTCATCTCCTGCACCAGCTCTGCATCTGCCTTGCCAGCTCCGTCTGACGTGTTTGTCAGCGCAAGACCTGACTGAATATAGTCAAGAGCAGACTCATAGTCTTCCGTCTGCATTGCACAGATCCCCATCAGATTATACATCTGGATCGTCTGCTCTGCGCCGCTGTCCGCCGCATTGCGGAATGCTTCAAGCGCATTTTCATAATCTTCCATCTCGTAATACGTCATTCCAAGCCCGCGGTATCCCTCTGCCGCATCGTCGCTGGCGCCGTTCTCGGTCATCTCCTGAAAATCTGCCAGAGCCTCTTCATACTCTCCTTTTTCCAGGGCATCAACTCCCGACTTCTGCAGGCTGCCACAGCCTGCGCTCACACTGGCTGCCACAACAGCCGCTGTAAATATTGTTATCCATTTTTTCTTCATTTCCTTATTCACACTCCCCGTTCCGGATACTGCATCATCCAGAATGAATTTAATATATTGATCAGCATGACCGCCATATCTGCGATGATCGCGTTCTGCATTGTAACAAAGCCGAAAAACGCAAGAATGATCAGCAATATTTTCATGCCGATGGCAAATACCATGTTCTGCTTCACCGACCGCAGTGTTGCTCTCGCAATCCGGATCGCATTGATAATCTTTACAGGTTCATCTTCCATCAGGATGATATCCGCCGCTTCAAGCGCCGCATCCGCACCGAGACCGCCCATCGCGATGCCGATATCCGCAAGTTTCAGTACAGGCGCGTCATTGATACCGTCCCCGACGAACGCCATCTTTTCCCCCTCCATCTGATTCTCATGGAATTCTTCCAGCAATGCGACCTTATCCTCCGGCATAAGTTCCGCATACACGCTTTCAATACGGAGTATCGATGCCGCTTCTTCCGCCGCCTGTTCATTATCTCCTGTAAGCATAACTGTCTCCAGATCTCTTTTGTGCATCCAGCGGATCAGCTTTTCCGCATCCTTCCGTATAATATCCGAGATCAATATGTACCCTGCATATTGTCCGTCCACAGCTATGTAGACAACAGTTCCCGCCTCCGACACAAGCTGATAGAAAATCCCCTGACGGTTCATAAGACGCGTATTTCCCACATAAACGTCTCTGCCGTCAACCTTTGCGCGCACGCCGTATCCGGGCTGTTCCTCGATATCCGTCACTCGTGTCCTGTCCGGTTCCTTTCCGTATGCCTCCAGCAGCGACAATGCGATCGGATGATTTGAATACGATTCCGCAAGCGCTGCTATCTCGAGCAGTTCTCTTTCTTCCATCTTCCACGGAACGATTTCCCGGACATGGAAAACGCCTTCTGTAAGTGTGCCTGTTTTATCAAATACAAACGTATCTACTTCTGTCAGATCTTCCAGAAATGCTCCGCCTTTTATCAGCACCCCCTGCTTTGAAGCTGAACCGATGCCTCCGAGAAACGCCAGAGGTATAGACACCATCAGTCCGCAGGGACAAGCGGCAACCAGAATGACCAGTCCGCGGTAGATCCACTCCATCTTTGACTCGACAAACATCATAGGCGGCAGTATTACAGTAAGGAGAGCGATAAGAATTACGACCGGCGTGTAGTACCTTGTGAACCTGTCCGCAAAATGAACGCTCTCCGACTTCTTATCATTGGCGTTCTCTACCAGCCGCATGACTTTCGCCGCCGCAGAATCATTATAAAGCTTCGTGACTTTTGCTTCAAGTACCCCGTTTAAATTAATACATCCGCTGTACAGCCGGTCGCCGGTCTTTACAGCTCTTGGCTCAGCCTCGCCCGTAAGAGCTTTCATATCTACTGTTCCCGCGCCCGATGTCACCACCGAGTCCACCGGTATCTTTTCTCCGGGTCTGAGAACGATAGTCTGTTTCAGCTCCAGCTGCTGCGGCGGTACGATTTTCTCCGTATTGCCCACTTTCAGATTGGCATATTCCGGCCGGATATCGATGAACTCTGCGATGGATTTTTTCGTTTTCCCCAGAGACAGCTCTTCCACAAATTTGGAGACCTGGTAAAACAGCATCGCTGCAACAGCCTCTTTGTGTCTGTCTATGGCAAACGCCCCTGCTGTTGCTATGATCATGAGCATATTCTCATCCAGGAACTGTTTTTTTAGAATCCTTTTGATCTGTTCCCAGTACGTGCTCAGCGACAGGACCACATAAGCAGCCAGAAACAGTGCGGTCTCCCCTGCTGACGGAACTGTCCAGTATGACACAATACCCCATGCGATGATATAGAGCAGGAGACCTGTGCCAATCTCTATACCTTTTTTCCTCGCCTCTTCTGTCATTCTTTTGTACCTTTGACCTTCATAAACTTTTCTTCAAAGATATAGTATATCGAAAATATACTGAGCCATCAATACATTTTAAAAACAGTACACAAATCTTAAGGATTTTTTACAATTTTCGCCATTATTTATTATTTTACACAAAAAGCAGTGGACTTATGATAGAATAAATTAAATTTATTACTCATAATTTATTGTATTTGAGATAATGAAGAGGGGGGTGGATTATGTTAAATAAGAAGTGCAGGTTATGCGGCGGACGTCTGGTAAATAACCGGTGCACATTCTGTGGTCTGGATAATTCCATCTATGACCGGGAGAACAGCAGGCAGAGTTCTTCTTCACAGCCACAGTCCAAGTCTCCGCCTGCGGCAGATCCTGTCTATCATATGCAGGAAGAACAAACCAGACAGCACACAGCTTCGAGAGCGAAACAAAAGAACACTACGCAAAAACAGAAAGCAGTATATGCAGGACGTCAGACTGCATCCGGCTCTTTATCCCGGCGTCCTGTTTCCGCCGGCCGGAACCGCGGATGGTTAGTATGGATCATAATTATCGCTGTCATTCTTTTCGCTCTGCTGCCCGCTCTCACTGATAACGTGAGCGGCATTTTCGGAAATACTTACTCCGAAATAACAGATGATTCTGACTATGATCCTTATGCTTATGTAACAAGGGAGATCCCCGCTGACGGCGAAATTTATGAAACTGTTCTGAGCAGCGGCATATACCGGGTCGGCGTACATATTCCCGAAGGCATCTACCACGCAGAGCTGGTAGAGGGAGCCGGCAGTATCGAGATCAATGACGATGAGAACAGTATCTATCACTATGTTACTTTCGGAACAGACTCGGAATACGGCCAGGTCACGGAAGACAATGATATCCGCCTTTACAATGGAGCTGACCTTAATATAGACAGCGGCGTCGTCCTTCGGTTTACCACAGATAACGCCCAGCCGCTGACACAGGAGACAAAAGAAAATCCTCTGAGCGAGCCGGTCAGCCTTGAACCGGGGACTTATATCTGCGGAGACAGAATTATTCCTGAAGGGATTTATGATATCACGTCTGTAAACGCGCCCGGGGATGATTATGGCTACTCAAATGTCACTCTGACATATCCAAACGGCTCTTACGAATATCTGTGGATAGACAGTCCTGATTACTCACCGGTTTCAGATGAATATGCTGATACCGGGACAAAAAACATTGTTATTCCCGACGGGACTGAGGTTTCCGTCGAATACGGAAGCGTTAACCTGACTCCGAGCGACGGCTATTATGATGTAGATTATACAGAATACACGTCAGAATAAATTTTAAAAATATTATACGAAAGGAGATTTTATATGGAAGCAGATATTCTTACGCTTTCTCCTTCTATGCTGAACCTGATCTGGATCGGCCTGTTCATCATCCTGCTCCTTATCGAAATATTCACGGTAGGGCTGACAACGATCTGGTTTGCCATAGGGGCACTGGCAGCAGCAGGAGTAAATACACTGGGTGCGGATCTGATCATTCAGATCATCGTATTTCTCGCAGTATCTGTCATTCTTATGATTTTTACAAGGCCATGGGCGGCAAAGCATCTAAACCAGAACCGCCTGAAGACCAACTACGAGAGCAAGATCGGAGAGATCATAAAGATCACGGAGCGGGTCGATAATCTGAAACAGACCGGCAAGAGTATTGTGGACGGACAGGAATGGACGGTCCGCTCGCAGAACAACAATGAAATACTGGAAAAGGATGAGCTTGCAAAGGTCATTGCTGTTTCAGGCGTAAAATTAATCGTAGAAAAATATGAGGAGGAACCATCATGAATGCAGCATTTATCAGTATCGGAACAATACTTTTTCTAATCGTACTGGTCATCATCGTACTTGTCCTGATCTCATGTGTTAAGATCGTACATCAGGCACAGGCAGTCGTCATCGAACGTCTCGGAGCATATCTCACGACATGGAGCACGGGACTGCACTTCAAACTTCCTATCGTTGACCGCGTGGCAAGGCGCATAGATCTGAAGGAACAGGTCGTAGATTTTCCGCCCCAGCCTGTGATCACAAAAGATAACGTGACGATGCAGATTGACACTGTAATCTTTTATGTCATTACTGACCCGAAGATGTTCTGCTACGGAGTGGCAAGCCCGATCGTTGCACTGGAAAACCTGACGGCAACTACTCTCAGAAATATTATCGGTGACCTTGAACTTGATGAAACGCTTACTTCCCGCGAAACGATCAATACAAAGATGCGCGCCGAGCTTGACCGTGCGACAGACCCGTGGGGAATCAAAGTTAACCGTGTAGAGCTCAAAAACATCATCCCGCCGACCGCGATCCGCGATGCAATGGAGAAACAGATGAAGGCCGAGCGTGAGAGACGTGAGGCGATCCTCCGCGCAGAAGGCGAGAAAAAGTCTACCGTACTCGTGGCTGAAGGCCAGAAAGAGTCCGTAATTCTCGAAGCGGAAGCCGCAAAACAGGCGGCCATTCTGAAAGCGGAAGCCGAGAAGGAAAAGATGATCCGCGAGGCGGAAGGTGAAGCAGAAGCGATCATGAAAGTACAGCAGGCAACTGCCGACGGTCTGAGATTCCTGAAGGAAGCGGGGGCCGATAAAGCAGTCCTGACACTCAGAAGTCTCGAGGCGTTCGAGAAAGCCGCTGACGGCAAAGCTACCAAGATCATTATCCCTTCAGAGATACAGGGAATCGCAGGGCTTGTCAAATCTATCACGGAAGTAGCGGCTGACGATGAAAATAAACAGGCATAATATCCAAGTCATTTTCAAACAAAAGACCCGATACAGCATTTTTCTGTATCAGGTCTTTTACTTTGGCACATTAATTTTTCACCAGCTCTACACTTCAGTTCCGCTGGCCTGAAGTTTCGGCTGTTCTTTCCTGTTTCCGATCACGTTTTCCAGCACATCGTCCATATTGTCCCGTTTTTCCTGCTGAAGGATACACTCCTGAATCGCCTCGTTGAGCGAGAGCATCTTCTCATCCAGTTCCGATACCATCTTCGCACATTCCCGCAGATCCCGGCTGATATATTCCGGAGCGTTTCCTTCGAATTTATAATAAATCTTATGCTCCAGACTTGCCCAGAAATCCATGGCGATCGTACGGATCTGGATCTCCACTTTCGTGTCCACCACGCTGTCCGACAAGAAAATCGGAACCGACACAAGCATGTGGTAGCTTTTATAACCGCTCTCTTTCGGGTTCTTTATGTAATCTTTGATCGAGAGCACTTTAAGGTCACTCTGATTTCCGATCATCTCGGCTAAACGGTAGATATCCGACGTAAAAGAACAGATCAGTCTTACGCCTGCGATATCATTTATATATCTGACCATATTCTCTATTGAAGTCTCATATCCGTAGCGCTTCAGCTTCTTGACAATACTTTCCGGTGTCTTGATCCGTGTTTTGATATGCTCGATCGGGTTATACTGATGTACGTGCTGGAACTCATCGTTTAAGATTTCCAGCTTTGTGCCCACTTCTTTTAAAGCTGCATTATAAAGGAAAATAACTGTTTTCCAGCTGTCGACATCTTCATAGCTCTTGAGTGCAGCTTCAACCTGTTGTTCACCTCTCATCACGAATAGCCCCCATTGGTTATTTTGTTGCTTTTAAGTATACCATATTTTGTGTTTTCTGTTAACCGAGATCACTCTTTTTTAATTCATTTTTTAGATTGTCCAAAGTATTCTATTCCAGTTTCATATCACCGAAACGGATCCATTTTTTCTTTCTCATAAATTCAGATATAAGGAGTGTGAGAACCGCCGGAAGAACGAACTGGATCAGGATGATCTTTACAAGTACTATCATCTCTGCTTCTGACTGCGTCATTACCTGCCATGTCATCAGCGGGCCTACAAGTCCTGCCGTTCCCATGCCTGATCCGGTAGCATTATTCGTCATATGAAATACCATTGTCGATACCGGTCCCAGTATTGCACTGGAAAGGATCGGAGGAATCCATATCTGCGGATGCCTCACGATGTTGGGCACCTGAAGCATAGACGTACCGATTCCCTGCGAAAGCAGGCCGCTGAGTTTATTTTCCCGAAAGCTGGCCACCGCAAAACCGATCATATTGCAGCAGCACCCCACGGTCGCCGCGCCGGCTGCCAGTCCCGAAAGATTCAGGATCACCCCCAACGCCGCAGAACTGATCGGCAGGGTCAGAATCATTCCCATCAGTACTGATACCACGATTCCCATGAGCAGAGGCTGCTGTTCCGTTCCCCAGTTGATCAGTGAACCGAGCCATGACATAAACCCGGAGATCGGAGGTCCTGCCAGCAGTCCTGCCGCAGCTCCAATGCCAATACAGACAAGAGGCGTAAGAATAATATCCAGTCTCGTCTTTCCGGAGATCAGTATACCGATCTCGATGGCGATATACGACGCCACAAATGCGCCGAGCGGTTCCCCCGGTCCTGACAGTACAAGACCGCTTCCCGAAAGTATATCACCGGACATGACATCTCCTGCGAACGCTCCGATCATTCCCACTACCGCAGCTGATACAATGACCAGATGTCCCGCATCCAGTTTTCGCGCCACACCTGCACCGATACCTGCGCCTGTCAGTCCTGCTGCCACCTTTCCCAAGGTAAAGATCAGATTACCGATATTTCCCCCGCAGTACGTTCCAATCTGCTGGATGATTGTGCCGATAATCAGCGTGGCAAACAGCCCCTGGGCCATACCGGTCAGTCCGTCAATAAATATTCTGTCCAGAAGTTTCTTCATATGTATCCCCTTTCCGGCTGTCAGCCGTCTGTGTTCCTCTCTCCCTTAATTCGTTATCAGAATTTTTCCGGCATGATTTCTAAACTCGTATAGCCGGTCAATATATTCGTGAATGATTTTCTGGCAGTATTCTTTCACAATAACTCCATCGTAATCATGTGCAAGCTGATTTCGTATCTTTAGCATTTCCATCCAGATATCATCGGAAATCAGTTCCGTCTTGTATGCCATACGAAGCACTTCTCTAGGTGAACCGGAAACAAATGCCGTGATCGCATAATGCTGGATCAGTATATCTTTCATAACCTTCCATGCCAGATCAAATGTAATACTAAATTTAGCACTTGTTCCACTTAAAACAAACGAGTCCGACATATCTCTTTCACGCGCTTCAGCTAGTGAATCCAGTGAATTGTTGAATGATAACCATCTTTTTTCAAATTTTGTGTCCATATTTTCTGATGTCCTCCAATATTAATTCATTCCTGCATGTATCCATATTTAAAAGGTCAACTGTATATAATGTCGGAATTTCTTCTATTTCTTCTTCAAGTGCGTCAAAATCATTCACACCTGATACAGCAATATCAATATCGCTTCTTTCCAGTGCTGTTCCTTTTGCCCTTGATCCGAACAAAATAATCTCTTCCGCCTGATATTTCACACATAAATTCTTTACCTTCTCCAGAACCTTCGCTAATGTCATGCTTTTTCACGCTCCCTGTCATTTCCACTCTTTTATTAATATAACAAAAACCTCAGGCTCACACAACCTTGCACTTTTGGATTTTCCGAATGACTTTTCGACTTCGCTGTGCTAGAATAGCAGTTATGAAAGGAGCTGTGTATTATGTTCCGTTTATGGGGAAAAGAATTTAAGGATAACAGAATGCTGAGGGATACTGTCATCTGTGATGAGACAGATGATACGCGCACCCACAAAATATTTAATGCTCTGGATGAGATCTGCTATCAGTTTGATCTGAGTAAACCGATCTGGCTGGACTCTACGATTGCTGAATTCAAAAGACACGCAAAAGCAAGATTCTATCAGGATAACTTTGTTGATTCCATCGATTTTGACTATCTGGAGATACAGATAATCGAAGAATAATGCAAAAGCCGGAAACGCTGATTTTCAACGTTTCCGGCTTTCTTTAAGCAGATGACGGGAGTCGGTACGCCTGTTTTCACCTATTATATATCCCGTTTTCCGTTGTTTCTACGCTTGCAATTTTGCATAGTGTATCATATTTTTGCACTCTGTGCAAATTTTTAGTATCATTTCAGTATCACGGAAAAGCCCGGGACACTTCCGATCTGGTACGTGAGCGGGGCGGATTTCCCTGTCCTGTTCCGTCTCCTGCTCCGATGCGCCCGCCGGTCCGCCTTTCCTATCGTTGGGTCGCTATATGCTTCTTTATTTTTCATCAATTGTACCTCACCTCTTTCTCTGCCTATCTAAGCGCCTCCCGCTCGACCTCACTCTCCCATGTTGTTAGGAACGTTTTTAGACTTCTGTGATGAATCGGAGCCGCTGCCAAATATCCTTCATAATACGCCCGCAGCCCTCCGCTCCTATTGCGCTGTCTTAGTGTCCGCATCGCCTTGCGCTCTATTTCTCCAATTTCGCGGGCGCTACGCCCAAGCATTTCCCCAACGCTAAGCCTTGTCATGCATTCTCTATAAATCTTCCGGAGTACATAAGACTGCTTTTCCGGAAGTTTATTGATAGCCGTCTGCAATTCCTGTTTCATCTGCTCTCTATCAATCTTTCGGATAGTACTTTCCTCCATGTCCCCGCCTGCTGCCACTGTATCACCCATGGTAATATCGCCGTCTAATCCCGGTGCAGGTTCTTCTAGGCTTCGTATATTGCCTATCTGAGCCGCTCTCCTGATTCGGTCAAGTTTTACCTTACTGGCACGCAGAAAGCCGCACATCTCCCAGTCTGATGGAGTACTGCCGTACACCTGTTGGTATTTCCTCATGATCTTCTGGTACTTCCGGACTTCGTCCCCTGCGTTGGATGGCAGGCGCACCGTCTGGTTATTGTCCGCGCATATTTGCATCCTGTGCTTGATCCAGAAAGCCGCATAGCTGATGAAGGACATTCCACGATCCAAATCATAATGCTGAACCGCTTCGCATAGAGCAATATATCCTTCCTGCTCCAGATCCTCCATCTCTGCTCTTGCAGAATACCGGCGGGCCATCATTGCGATAAAGCCTTTATTCTGTTGCCATAGCTGAAGCATATTCTCTGCTTCATTTTCTCCAGATCTGATCAGCACAACAAGATGCTCATTCTCCATCATTCATCCCTCTTTTCAAAACCCCGGGTATCAATTTATCTTTACCCGAGGTTTTGTATAATTTTACCGTGTGTTTTTTTTCGCAGTGACGGCCTGAACTACATTCGCACGTGTGGGGCGGGTGGTATGCCCCTCTCAGGTCTTCGCCGATTATGTGCCCTGTCCGGTCGGATAGTAATAGATTCCCATCTTCTTATTATCCATCACGAAACAATCATAACAGATACGACCAGTAACAATCGTTCCGCTTGATAACGGGGTGTCGTTATGCGTTCCGTAATCCTCCAGCTTTACTGGCGCAACAGTCGCGCTTGGGTGTGCGATCATAAACCCGAAATGCTCAGGCAGTCTGTTCGCCGGAACCTTTACAACCTGACAACCGTCAATTGTTCCGACTACGCCAAGGCGCCGCATCTCTGCCGCCACTTCTGTATTATCGAACACGTCCGCCTGCTTCAGCAGCTTATAAACGTCCGGGGGTACTACAATCACTCTGTCAGTATCCGGCACCTCTGCGTTGTCCATCACTTCACTACCTGTAAGGATAGCGTCATAAATATTGGCTTTCGTCAACGCCGCTGCTTCTGCCGTTGTTCCTGCGCCTGCTGTCATCTTTGTATATACGTAAGTATCCACTTCAGGGATTACGACCTCACGAAGCTCCCTAGAAAGTGCGGAAGCTGCTGCCACCTGTCCGGCAGTCTCATCCTCGTCCAGCTTATCCACATTAAAGATAAAGCTCCGGTCTTTTGATAAAATCATCTCTTCAGTCTGTGCGTTTAAATCCTTCAAAACGCCATATCTGGAAAGACTTGCATCTTCTTCTATCCCGGTTCTGTTTCTCGCGTAATCGCTTAGCGCTACTGTGCTAATCTTCCAGATAGCCACCGTGTGCGCTCCTGTCCAATCAAAATCCTGATTAGTCAGCAGGGAGATTTTACTTTCTTCCTTGAACGCTTCATCCGTGTAAGGTGCAAACTTTTTAGTTAATTCTATAGACAATTTGATTTCCTCCTAATCTTCACCTTGATATCCAAACGGTTTAGGTCTGTGCGCTGGATTCTGAAACGCTGACGCAATAGCATCGTTATGCATGTGCGGCTCAGTGCTCGCCAATGGAGCAACTTGTCGACGCGTTCCGAATATCTTCATGACCTTCTCCGTCTTTTCTTTAAATGATTCGCTGTCGCTTGTATCAATCACATCAAGCAGAGCAGTTGGCAGTTCATTCTCTATCAGATATTCCTTGCAGTTCAACCTTGCTTCCCGCTGTTTTATTTCTGTTTCCTTTCCTGCAAGTTCCTGCTCTTTCGCTTTGTTCGCCTCACTAACTTCTTCTGCATGGCTGTTTTTCTGTCTGCTCAACCGTTCTTTTATGATCCGGTCAACGTCCGTCTGTGTAAACTTCTTTTCCTGACCTTCCTTTTGGATGTTTTCATTCTCCATCTGCTCGGTCTGTTCTTCTGTTGTGATCCGTCTTTCTTCCATACTCTTTTACCTCCATTTTCCGTTTGAGTTACGTTCTACCAATACAAAAAGGACGCGTGAACGACTGCAGCTATTATTTACTGCGATCATTCCCACGCCCTTAGGCTTACACTGTCAATTATAGGAGTAATCTCCGGCAGTGCGGTACTTTGTATTGTTAGATCTATTATACCTTGATTATTTTTTATATGCAATATA
>DWWI01000101.1 GCA_019119745.1 Candidatus Mediterraneibacter gallistercoris
TGCTGACAGCACGGCACCGACAGGATCACTTTTGCATTCCAGCCGACCGCCTTTGCCAGTGCATAGTCTGTCGCAATGTCACAGGCATGAAGCGTAACGACCATATCCACCTGATCGACGCCCTCATAATCCGCGATATCCCCAACCAGAAACGTCAGCTTCTCATAGCCGTATTTCTCTGCCAGTTCCGCGCAGTGCCTGATCACGTCCTCTTTCAGATCAAGACCGATAATGCGGATATCATAATTTTTCAGCTCATGCAGATAATAATACATGGCGAATGTGAGATAAGATTTTCCACATCCGAAATCAAGAATCGTAACTTCTCTCCCTTTGTCGAGCTGGGGGAGGATATCTTCTATAAATTCCAGAAAACGGTTGATCTGGCGGAATTTATCAGTCTTTGTCCTCACAATCTTCCCATCCTCTGTCATCACGCCCAGATCTCTGAGAAACGGCACCGGAATCCCTTCTTCCAGAATATACTGTTTCTTACGGTTATGGGACAGATCCGCCGCCTGTGCCTTCTCCCGGCGCTGCTTTCTCTTAACCGTAATCTTTCCCTTCTTACTGATGAGCACCGTATATATGTCACTTACAGTCTCTATCTGCATCTGTCGGAACTGCTCCGCGTATCCGGCGAACTGTGCTTCCGCCTCCTCTTTGCACAGATTTTTATGAAACGCCTGTTTATCCGTAAATGCCTCAAACTGGAACAAAAGGCTTCCTTTCTTCTCCAGCGGCCGGACTTTCACCTTTATTATGCCCTCTTTTTCCCGCGGATTACTGATCACCGCACGGATAAAATCTATATTTAAAACTCTGTCGAGTAATTTTTTAATTTCTTCCATAAGTTCTCCACTTCTTTATGTTTCTATAAGAAATCCTTTTTTTCGCAGCATTTCTCCGATCAGATCCAGAGTATCCTCACTGTCTGCCTCTACTGTATGATAATGATAATCGGATGTGATATTTTTTAACGGGCTGGATTTTCCGTTTTTTATATCGGCAATAAACTCCGCCACCTTCCGTCTGGAAGTAATGTTCAGTTCTGCCTCCAGCCTTCCGTATACTCTGTGGTTCACTATCACATTACAGACTTTTCCTCCCAGGTCGACAATGGCGTTCAACTCTTCTTCCAGCTCTTCGTCCGTGTGTCTGACTTTAAATACACGTTTTGCCGAATAAGGCTCATTTATAATATATCCTCTGTTTGTAGATATAATGTCATGCCCGGCTGCGCGGATCAGTGCAATGTCCTGTACGATCACCTGCCGGCTCACATCAAACTCCGATGCAAGAGCCTTGCCGGATACGGGGACATTGCTGTTACGGATCCGTTCTACGATCGCGTTTCTTCTGTCCGAACCTGTCATCAGATTTCCTCCTCGCCTATTATATCTCAGGAAGTTAAAAAAATCTTCCCCCAAAATGAAAAGGCGCGCAGAACAGATCTACTCTGTACATGCGCGCCGCTGTAGGTTTCTGTTCATTCTCACTCTACAGCATGCAGGTTTTTCATTGAAATGTCAAGTATAGATGCAGAATGTGTCAGTGCCCCGCTGGAAATATAATCAACTCCAAGCTCAGTCAGCCTTGTGATATTTTCTTTCGTCACATTCCCCGAACACTCCGTCTGCGCCCGTCCGTCGATAATCCGGATCGCTTCGCGCATTTCATCAGGAGACATATTATCGAGCATGATAATATCCGCTCCCGCATCAGCTGCCTCGCGGACCATATCCAGATTTTCTACTTCTACCTCTATCTTCCGTACAAACGGCGCGTAATCTCTCGCCATTTTCACAGCCTGAGCGACTCCGCCGGCAGCCCCGATATGATTATCCTTCAACAGAACACCATCAGATAGATTATACCTGTGGTTGTATCCGCCGCCCACACGAACCGCATATTTTTCAAAGATCCTCATATTCGGCGTGGTCTTTCGCGTATCCAGAAGTTTTGTTCTGCTGCCCTTTAAAAGTTCTGCCACCGAATGGGTGTATGTGGCGATTCCGCTCATCCTCTGCAGATAGTTCAGCGCCACCCTCTCTCCGGACAGCAGGACACGGATGTCTCCTCTCACTTTTCCCATGAGCTGTCCCGCTTTCACCTCATCGCCGTCGCTGCAGAAAAACTCCGCTTCCGTATCTGCATCCAACAGCTCAAATACCCTGCGGAACACTTCCAGACCGGCTATGATCCCGTCCTGCTTGCAGATCAGGTCTACCTCGCCGGTAACCGCCTCTTTCATCACCGCATTTGTACTTACATCTTCACTTGATATATCTTCTTTCAGCGCCTCCAGAATCAGATGATCTGCCTGGAGAGTCATTGTGATCTTATTCATGTTCGTTCCCCGCTTTCTTCTGTTTTCTTATGCCGTTTCGTCCAGTTCCTGCTTCCCGGCTTTCCTTCCTGCATCCAGCCCGGCACCGATCTTATGCGCGGCCCGCTGCGCAAAGACAAGGCTCTCCAGCAGGGAGTTGCTCGCCAGCCGGTTCGCTCCATGGACGCCGTTGCAGCTTGTCTCGCCCGCCGCGAACAAATGCTCCATAGAAGTCTGGCTGTCACTGTCCACCCAGATCCCTCCCATGAAATAATGCTGGGCAGGCACGACCGGAATCCATTCTTTCGTCACATCATATCCCTCTTCCAGACAGTGTTCATATATATTGGGGAAATGATTCAGAATCGTATCCTTGTCGATCCTCTCCATGGACAGCCAGACATGGTCTGTTCCGTCCTTTTTCATCTGTTCCCGGATTGCTGCCGTGACTACGTCCCGGGGCTGAAGCTCGTCAGTGAAGCGCTTTCCGTTCTTGTCAAGCAGGATAGCCCCCTCTCCCCTGACGGACTCCGAGATCAGGAACCTTCTTCCCGGTTTCCTGGAATACAATGTCGTCGGGTGGATCTGGACGTAATCAAGATGTTCCAGACGTATTCCGTACTTTTCGGCGATACGCAGGGCATCCCCCGTAAGATGCGGATAATTGGTAGAATGTTCATACAGTCCGCCGATACCTCCGCTTGCAAGTATCGTATAAGGAGCTCGGATTGTCAGTACATTTCCCTGCGCGTCCTCAGCAATGATCCCCGCGCACTGTCTGTCATCTCCATCCGGCTGCCCGTCTGTTCCCACTACAATGATATCCGTCATTGTAGTGTACTCCATGATACGTACATTTTCAAGAGAGCGCACCTGTGCAAGCAGCTTGCTCGTAATCTCTTTTCCGGTCACATCCTCATGGAACAGGATACGGGGCCTGGAATGGGCGCCCTCTCTGGTAAATGCATAGTCGTCCAGAAAATTTTCCGGCTCTTCTGTCTTCTGTTTGTCCTGATTTTCCCGGATTTCCGGCGTATCTTCATCACTTCCGCTGTTCCTTCGCTCGAACTTCACGCCATACCCGATCAGTTCCCTTATGATTTCTCTGGAACTTCGGATCATAATATCCACAGACTCTTTTCTGTTCTCATAATGCCCTGCCCTCATTGTGTCTTCAAAATAGCTCTCATAATCCGACTCATCTTTAAGTACACAGATCCCGCCCTGGGCAAGAAAAGAATCACTGCTCTCGGCATCTTTCTTTGTAATGATAAGGACTTTCCTGTCCCGGGGCAGATTCAGCGCGGCAAAAAGTCCTGCCGCACCGGTGCCCACAATCACTACATCCGCCTGCATTTCTTTCTCCGGTTCCATATCCTCATTCTGCTTAATATTTCTGTTCATTTTATCTCTCTTCTTTCTGTTGATCTGTATCTTTGATCCGTTGCTGTTTCAGTTGCTTCCAGTCCTGTCTCAGCTGTTTCAGCCTACTTTGCCAGCTTCAGCATTTCTTGTAAAGGCTTCTCCGATTCCTTTCGCAGCCCTTCATCCAGGGTCACCTCATTATCTCCTGTCTTTAAGACATGCAGGATCTTTTCCAGCGTGATCAGCTTCATATCCGCACAGACCGGCACTGTATCGGTAAAATAAAATTTCTTATCCGGATATCTTTTTTCAAGCTCAGCCTCGACTCCGTTCTCCGTGCATATGATAAATTCCTCTGAGCTGCTCTCCCCCGCATACTTAATGATACCGGATGTACTCCCCACATAGTCTGATATTTCCAGAACTTTCCGCGGGCATTCCGGATGTGTCAGCACTTCTGCATCCGGGTGTTTCTCTTTTGCTTTCCTGACCTGATCTGCCTGTATGTTTTCATGTACCGGACAGTAGCCTTCATTGAAAATAAAATGCTTCTCCGGCACCTGTTCAGCGACAAAATGTGCGAGATTCCGGTCCGGAATGAAGAAGATATTTCTATTCGGGAGTGCTTTTACAATCTGAACCGCGTTTGCAGATGTAACACAGACGTCAGAATATCTTTTCAGCTCTGCCGTAGAATTAATATAGCATACGACCGCCACATCTTCATATTTCTCTCTTACTTTCCGGATCGTCTCCGGATCTGCCATATGGGCCATCGCACAGTCCGCATGCATATCCGGCATGAGCACCGTCTTGTCCGGATTGAGTACCTTGGCGCTCTCACCCATAAATGAGACGCCGCAAAAAACAATGGTCTGCTCTTTTAAGCCCACCGCCACTTTGCTGAGGTAGAAAGAATCCCCTATATAATCAGCAACCTCCTGCACTTCAGGCCTGACGTAATAATGGGCAAGTATTACCGCATTTTTCTCTTTCTTTAATTTTTCTATTTCTTCTCTGACTGTCATGTGTACACCCCTTTGCTTTTCTGCATATGTGAACCCCCGAAATCTGTTTCAGTTCACACCATGGTGCAAATTATAGCACTTGATTTTACAGGTGACAAGACATATGAATTTACAAATATTTTACAGAAACCAATCCCCCTTTCGTCAATACATACAGAAATCGTATACATTTAGAAAAAACAAAGTTGGGAAATATCCCAAGTTTACGTAAATGGTAAATAACTGTGTTCCCATAAAGGTTCCCGGACACGCGGTATACTATCCCTCATCTGTGTATCTTTCCTGTTTGCACATCAGGAACTCTCAGGCTATCCCCATCAAAAATGTAATGTATAGTCCTGATAGTATAAAACTGGTATGCGATTGGCAGGAATATCATGAAATGCCAGCGTTTCTTACATCTTGAGATTAAGAAATACAAAAAAGACAGTCCCGCAGAAAATTCAGACTTTGAAAAGCCTCAAATTCTATGGGATTGTCTTTTTCCTTCATGTCAGGGGGAAAATCAGTATTAACTGCTATGCTCCCTCATTCTTTATTATTCTTTTACATATACGGCTCTTGTTCTCTCTCCGTCATCCACCAGCTCCACATTCTGGAAGCTCTGAATATACTGCTTAAACTGGGAAAATCCGTAATCCCTTACCTTAAAATCCCCGAACTTCATCCGGATCCGGTTACCGAGAGAGCTAAGTGCGATCCCGCATTTCCCGCTTGCCTTGATCTGCTGCAGGATATATTCCTCCAGCATTTCCTTCCGGCTTTTATCTTCATACAATGTCACAGAGACCTTTGTCCCTTCCTGAATCAATTTCAGCTTCGGCAGTGTCTCGAGAAATTTTGACAGCAGGCTGTACCCGTAGCGGCGCACATCAAAATCCGGATACAGCTTGACAAGACGGCTGCCGACTTCTCCAAGTCCGGTTTCACGGTCGTCATTCTGATTTTCCGTGATGATCTTGACTACAGCCTCCTCAACCTGTTCTTTAGAAACCACATTTCTCTTTTTCTGTTCTTTTCCGTGGGTATGATGAGCCGCATTCTTTTCCTCCCGCTCATCTTTATCCATCGTACTGTCTTCCAGCAGCAGCTCCAGCTCTGTAAATATATCACACGCTTTGCGGAACGGAGAAGGTGTCTTGTCTTCTCCCATCCCTATCACTATCTTCCCGCTCTCTCGCAGGCGGCTGGCAAGCCTTGTAAAATCACTGTCGCTTGACACAAGGCAAAAACCCTCAAGATCGCTTGTATACAGCATATCCATCGCATCGATGATCATCGCCGAATCCGTCGCATTTTTCCCATGAGTATAGCTGAACTGCTGAATCGGCGTGATTGAGTTCTGTAAAAGTTCTTCCTTCCAGCTTGCATTGTTTGTCCTGGTCCAGTCCCCGTAGATTCTTTTATATGTGACTTTTCCGTATTTTGAAAGCTCATCCAGAATCGGCTGGATGTATTTTGCAGATACATTGTCTGCATCGATCAAAAGCGCGAATCGGTCTTCCATGTCATATATTCCTCCCCCTTCATATTCTTCCATTGAAAACAGCCGTTCTCATATATCATATAACTGTGGGCAGACTCCTCTTTCGGGATCGCTACGGATCCCGGATTCAGATACCGGTATATGTTTCCGTCCGCATCCGTGATCTCCTCACAAGCCGGAATATGCGTATGTCCGGTCAGAAGAATATCGCCGTTCTTAAGCGGCGGAAGGTGCTTCGGATGGTATACATGTCCGTGAGTGGCGAATACGCTGATTGTCTCTGCATTCGTATCTTTCCGCTTCGGTTCTGCTTCCCCATATTTCACCTCTCCCGCCGGGAGCTCGAGGAAACAGTAATCCGCGAGAATAGGAAATTTCAGCACCATCTGATCAACCTCTGTATCACAGTTCCCCCTCACGCAGAGAAGGTGACTTTTCATCGGGTTGAGCATGGAGATCACCTCCTTGGGAGCATATCCTTCCGGAAGATCATTTCTCGGGCCGTGATACAGGATATCTCCAAGTATCAGGAGCCTGTCCGCTTCTTCTCTTTGGTATGCTTCCAGCATCTGCTCACAGTAAAATGCGGAGCCGTGGATGTCCGATGCGATCATTAATTTCATATACTGCCTGTCCTGCCTTTCTCTTTTCTCAAACATTTCTAATCCCTATCTTAACACACCGTTTTTTTCTTGTAAATCACCCCTTGACAACGGTGCTATACTATAGATGTAACAAAGAAACACCACTTAACAATACCTATTTGTTACAGCAGTTTAGCCGTAGAGCGGCTGGACAATTGCTGTCTGTATACAAAGTTGAAGGCTGCTAAGCGTGATTCAGTGATTGGAGGAAAAGATAAATGAATACTTTAAAAGCTGAAAAAAGAGACATGACAATCAAAGCCAAGAAACTTAGACGTGAAGGATTTGTTACAGGCTGTATCTTCGGCCGTGAGATGAAAGAGACCATACCGCTTAAGATGACAAAAGGCGATGTGGAGAAGCTTCTCAAGACAGAAGGTAAAGGCGGCAGAATCCGTCTGGAAGTTGAGGGTGAAGCATACGACGCCCTGATCAAAGAGGTTGACTTCAACCCGTTAAAAGGCGGTGTAGATGAGATTGATTTCCAGGCGCTTGTAAGTACCGAGAAAGTTCACTCGTCCGCAGAGATACATCTGATCAACGCAGACAAACTGGTAGCAGGAGTACCGCAGCAGATGCTCCATGAAGTAGATTTCAAAGCATTGCCGTCAGCCCTGGTTGAGAAGATCGAACTGGATGTCGGCGATCTGAAAGTCGGCGATACTATCCGCGTGAAAGATCTTGACATTGCAAAAGATAAAGACGTTGACGTTACAACCGATCTGGAGGCAACAGTAGTAACTGTTACAGAAGTACATGTGGCTGCGGCTGATACAGAAACAGATGAAGAAGCCACAGAAGAATAAGATTTATTTTAATTTGTCGGACTGAATGCCATTGTGTATAGCGTCCGAAAACGGACGGAGACGAGGCACGGAAATATTTTTTCGAGATGAACGGCATGTGCTTCAGGCTCCGCTACATAATTCGGGAAAAATTAAAGGTTCCGAAAGATGATTAAATACAAAGCCTGCAAATGGAGAACTCGGCTTTGCCTCAAACACTCCATTTGCAGGCTTAACATCATCTTCCGGAGCCTTAACTTTTTCCATCGAATTACTCTGAAGTCGCCTTCCTCACATACCGTTCATCTCTTTTCAAGTCTTCCTGGGCCTCATCTCCATCCGTTTTCTACTCTATCGAATCCGGCAGTCACTCCGACAAACATGAAAGTCAAAGAAACCGGTTGAAATGGGAACGCAGTCGATAAAGTTTACCCTTTCGACCAGTTTTCTGTAAACTTCGTGTTTATCGGGAATACAATTCTGATTGGATGAACGTAGAAAATCAGTCGAATACAGCCCTATTGATGAACCTTTCGGGAGGGGCGGGGAGGGGATGCTTTCGGTGACTGTGGAGGGACATTAGATATAGTTAAAGCCTGTGGTGCGGCGTTGATCAGGGAAAGGATGTTGTCTGAACGAAGTGAGTTCTTCCTTTCCCTGATCGCTTTTAGCCGTATCGCAGGCTTGTTACTATATCTTATGTTCCGTAACCGGAGCCGGAAGCATCCCCCTCCCCGTCCCCCCGGATACGTACGTCATTCCACTGTATCCGATTGTTTTTCGGACGCTTTACCCAGAAATTGTCTTCCCGACAAACATGGAATTTTACAGCACGATATCATCCACTTTCTGGAACGCATCCATTGTAAAGGACTCCACTGTATTCCCATTCACAAGATAGAACCGTTCTCCTGCATACAGGCCGCGGACATTTCCGTATAACGTCAGTTCTCTTGAAAATACTTCTTTGAACCCATTTTCGTCATAGGTAAAGATAAAGTATTTTGTTGTATCTCCATATGCCATAAATCCGAAAAGATTTTTTTCTACATCGACGAAGACTTCCTTATAATTATATCCCACGTCTGTTCCATACAGGTCTTCCAGGACATAATTCTCTTCCTCGTTTACATCGGCCGGATTGGATATATCGAACATGGATATTTTTACGCCGTTCGTCGTCACGCTCTCTTCATCCACATCCATCCCGATTCCGAGCAACTGCCCGTCTCCATAGGGATGGAGATACTCAGAGAATCCCGGTATCTTCAGTTTTCCGATGATTTCCGGATCAGACGGATCAGATAGATCCACAGAGAAAAGCGGGTCAACCTGTTTAAATGTCACAAAGTATCCCACATCTCCCATAAAGCGCGCTGAATATACACTTTCGTCTTTCGCCAGGTCATGGATTTCTCCGGCGATTTCCAGATTTTCATCCAGTACGTAGAGGGAGTTGCTGTCCTCCTGCTGTCTTTCCCCGGTATCTCCGCTGAAAAACCTTGCAATCCCGCCATCCCCGCTGCTGACCAGACTGACTGTAGTCACAAGCCGGAGGTATCCGTTATATTCATCGATACTGAAGGAATCATTCAGCGTTCCGTCCACCTTTGTCTGAGCTTCGCCCTGAAGTATGCCATCCTTATACGCGACCTTGCGGATTGAGGTCTGGGTGACCTCTGCATCGTCCTGCCCGTACCAGCCCTCTGTCACATAGATGTTTTCCGTACTTACATAACACATACCGCTGCTGCCGAACACTGCTTTGCTGTCTGTTTTCTCCGACGGCTCCTCGAGCGAGAAGGACGTGATCACTGTATACTGATTTCCCATCTGCCTCTGCGGCATATAGATATCAGACGCCGCCATCGTACTTCCCTGCACTTCCGGGATATAGGCGGCTGTATCTGCACGAGGTGCCGCCGCATCTGCGTAAAAATTACTGATCACATATACATAGCCGTCTCTTACACGCATAGTATTGTAATATCCGCTCTGAGAAATATTCCCCACTTTCACCGGGTTCGTCCTGTCGCTTATATCATACACAAGCGCATTCGTATAATCTCTGTAGTTATTGTAATATCCATCCTCATCAACACTGGGTTCCGTCCTGGTATACATTATGACCAGTCTGTCATCCTGCACGTAAAGTTCCTTTATATAACAGTCGTCCGCCATACGGATCTCTGCCAGTTCTTCCATCTCTGCCGACTCGATCCCGACGATTTCAACCGCCTGGCTATTCACAATATACAGGCTGCTGCCGTCCGTCTTTACAATATCTGCTTCGCCGACTCCTTCTTCTCTCACATTCGTATCAGAATAACTGTTTCCTGAATCTCCCGCGGATGCTGCACTCCCGCTGTTCGAAGCGCTTCCGGACGCTGCCGAATCCGCCGTTGACGCCGACTCCTCCAAAATTCCGAATCGGCTGAAAATACCTGCGTCTGTTTCTGACTGCTCCCGCTCTGCCTGAATATATTTATATATCTCATCATAGCTCCCTGCTGATGCGATCAGACTTTCTTCCACTCCGCTGTCTGAGGGCGCCCCTGCTGCACTGTCCGACGAGCCGGCCGTCGTATCTGATGTTTCTGAAGTTTCCTGCGAGAAGTGCAGATAACTGCCTGCAATACCGACTGCAATGCACAGACACGCAGCAACAGCTCCGGTGATATATTTTCGTCTGAGTCTCCGTTTCTTCTCTGTTTTCGCCGCCTCGAGCTTTTTCTCCACAGCGTCCGGGTGGATCGCCGCCGGGATTCCTGTGTTTTCTGCCATTAAACGAATGAGTTCTTCCAATTCCTTTTCCCGATCTTCCATATCCATCCTCCTCTCCATCTTTACTATGTTTCCGGATCAATGATCTTTCTCATCTTTTCCAGCGCACGCTTTTTCTTCGACCGGACTGTTACAGGATTATATCCCGTCATCTTTCCGATCTCTTCACTCTGGTAACCTCCGAATACAGAAAATGCCACGATAATGCGTTCTTCTTCTCTAAGGGCGCCGAACGCTTCTCTCACATCATGCTGCCCCGCATAATCCGGTTCACTGCAGAGTTTTTTCTCCATCTGTGGGTTGTCCCTTTCTTCACCATGGTCCGCCATCCCGTACATTTCCCGCTGTTCACGCAGAATTTTTCTGCACTGATTGTTCAGGATTGTAAACATCCAGCTTCTGAAAGATTCGTCTTTCCTCAGATATTTCATTTTCTCCCATGCAGTCATTACAGTCTCGCTCACTGCATCTTCCGCATCCTGTCGGTGCCGTATCGTATAAAGAGCAAACTTATACAGATCCGTATAAATCCCGGCATATAGCTGGGAAAATGCTTTTACGTCTCCCCTTTTCGCCCGCTTAATGAGCTGAAGCTCCTCCTGCGGCTCATTCCCGTTTCCATTCATCCGCACCCCTCCTCTCGTGCAGTATTTTCCTGTTTTATATTAGAGTCAGATTACATATAATTTGTTGCACAAATATCAAAAAAGGGGCTGTCGCATCAATGATTAGAAAATCATAGATGCGGCAGCATCTTTTTGCCATTTTTAAGCCGAAATATTCACTTCTTTTATTCCGTTTCTATAAAAAGGCGAACTTTAATAAACCTTTTCTGAAAAAAGGTTCACTTTCAGGATTTACTTTTGACCTGACAAAATCAGGCGGTTTGTTTGAGTGGAAATAAATGACGTCCTG
>DWWI01000102.1 GCA_019119745.1 Candidatus Mediterraneibacter gallistercoris
CTGCTCCGTTCCCGATGAGCAGAGCGCCCGTTAATGAGTAAAACAGTGGCGGAAGCCACAATAAGCACGAAGTGCGGTTTTACGAATGGCGCGGCTGAACTGTTATACCGCTAGTTCAGCCATCGGGAATGAGCGAGCTAAACTGTTACAGTTCTTCCCATGGGGGATATTATACGTGATATCCCTCATGATGGCAAGGGCCGCATTCCCCGGCCGCTCATATCTCTGGTAACAGTTCTGCCATCTGATATCACTCATTTTCCGTCCTCTGGTGCTTCAGCAGTTCGTCTATCGCATACGCCACGCCGAACTCTGTGTTGGACTTCGTAATATACTTTGCCGCACTTTTCACCTCGGAATCGGCATTTGCCATGGCCACCGTTGCTCCGAAATTCATCTCTATCATAGAGAGATCATTCAGGCTGTCGCCCAGCACCATCACTTCATCCATTGTGTACCCGAGCGACTCAATGTACTCTTTTAGCACTGGCCCTTTCTGCGCTTTGACGTCCGTTATTTCCAGATTCGTTGGGAAAGAGGACGCCACCGCAATATCCTTATTTTTCTCCAAACGCATCTTCAGCTCGTCCAGCATTTCTTTGTCCTCGGAATAAAGGAATAATTTATAAACCGGGACTTTCGCAGCTTCCAGTTCATCCATATCAGCAACCGTTTTCGTAGATTTTATAATGCGCTGATACGTCTCTGTCCGAACCAGCTCCTCACGCGGCAGATTCGAGAAAAAGAGATGCATCTGAAGCATCAGACTCTCCTCTATCTCCTCTGGAGTTCCAATCTTATAGTCATCCCCGTCTGTACAGAATGTCACAGACAAGGGGTAATTTTTTACCTCTTTATAGATTTCCCGGCACAGTTCCATACTGATCGGATTTACCGCAACGACCTGTTGCTGCGGATTTCTCACCTCCGCTCCACTGCCTACGATATAATCGCATACAAGCCCTGAATCTTTCAGCTCAGCCATCGCTCCCGGAAAATTTCTTCCTGTTGCTATCATAAAACGGATTCCGGCATCACACGCTCTGTTCACCGCCGCCAGCGTCTCCGGCGCTGGCTTGTGATCGTCTCCCAGAAGTGTGCCGTCCATATCACTCGCTATCACTTTGATCATGATGTCTCTCCTTTGTTGTGTTTATACTCCATACTGAACCATCAGCTCTTCGCACAGTGCAGGATTATCCTGTATCTGCTCAAGAAGATCATACTTCCTTTCCCGGACCAGGATACGATTTAACTCAAGAAGGCGCTCCTGATCCCGGATCGTCTCCTGCTGCCGGCGCATTTGACTGTCCTGCTCCTCGATTTGCCCCTGCTGCCGGCGCATTCTGTCTTCCTGCTCCTTTATCCGTTTTTCCTGCTGTTCTAATTCTTTCCGGACGAGTCTATCATATTGTTTCTCTGTACATGATAATACCATATTCATAATCGCCGCCCTTTCTTTGATCAGTATATCCCGCAGTACTCCCTTTTCGATACAGATATCAATCGCATCGTCTACTGCCTGCCTTTGATCGCCACCTTCTTCCAGCGCCTTGCGCACCTCTGCCACAAATACGGAATACTCTTCAAGCCGTCTGCATTTCTCCATCAATTCATAATTATGCCCGTAATTGATATTCAGCATTGTTGCACAGCACTCCAGACATGATTCTTCGGGCGCCCCCTCTTCTGCAAACGCATCCGTCAGTCTGAGGAGCTTCTGGTCCGGCTCATCCCTCGATCCGTTATAAAATACGATAAATTTAGGGCTGGGCAGATGTTTTAACACCGGACTGAACACATTGATCTCACAGTCGTCGATGTAATTCTGGTACAGCCTTGCGAGATACATCAGCCCTCTTATTGGCATATTCGGATTGTAAGAGCTCTGATGTTCGTACAGATTCATCGTACCGCCAAGCAGAAAAGAAACGTCATTTTTTATCGAGATATAAATCACATCTTCCAATGTTGTGACGGTCAGTTCTTCTTCATCTGTATACTGCGTGCCATTCAGAGCATTGTAGAGATCCAGCAGATCTTTTCTGTCCGAAAATATCTTTCGGAACAGGGAATCTTTATACTTGCGGTTAACTCTGTGTTCATACTGCCTTTTCGCATTTCTCTTTTTCAGTTTTCTGATGTTCATTTTTCCTCCTTATTATAAATTCTTTCGTGTGTTCCTGCAACCACTGATATCCCTGCTGAAAACCGGCTGAATAAGCCTCCTGAAAAAAATAGAATCCCTCAATTCCATCACGCCTGCAAAAGATCCTGCCCGGAGCGGGCACTGCAGGTAAGTAATCCTATTATATAAAGGTGCAGAAAATGATACAAGATGTAATACTGCACAAAATAATACAGGGAATTATGGTATAATGATCGCGAAGAACGTGATCCGAAGCGATTACATCGCTTCGCCCTGTTACACAGGGTTTATACCGATAATCCAGATCAGAGGTAAGAACTATGCTTGATTTTTTAAGAGAAGAACACGTCGATGAACATATCATAAAGGGGATCGAGGACTTCTGGCGGGAGCACCCGTCTCCAGAGAGAGCCCTGAGCGCCCGCCCGCGTTATGTATATTATGGGAAGGAAGTATGGGAGCAGGCGGCCGAGGCGCTTCTCTGCGGAGAGAATCTTCTGCTGGCAGGTTCTAAGGCGACAGGCAAGAATGTCCTCGCTGAGAATCTCGCCGCTCTCTTCGGGCGCCCCTCTTACAATGTATCATTTCATATCAATATGGACGCGTCGTATATGATCGGAACCGATACGTTCCGGGACGGGCAGGTCGTATTCCGCCCCGGCCCGATCTGTCAGTGCGCGGTTCAGGGCGGTTTCTGCATACTGGACGAGATCAATATGGCGCGCAATGAAGCCCTGGCGGTCCTTCACTCGGTCCTTGACTTCCGCCGTGTGATCAATGTGCCCGGCTACGACACAATCCGGGTGCATGACGCGGCGCGTTTTATCGCGACAATGAATTACGGCTATGCCGGCACACGCGAATTAAATGAAGCCCTTGCCTCCCGTTTTATGGTGATCCATATGCCGGAGATCACACAGGAAAATCTGGAGAAACTGCTCCGGCGTGAATTCCCGGATATGAACCGGCAGTTCACCGGACAATTCTCCGGGCTGTTTGCCGATATCGACAGGAAATGCCGGAACGGAGAGCTGACGTCGAAAGTTCTTGATCTGAGGGGTCTGCTGGACGCTATCCGCCTGATCCGCGCCGGTCTTCCGCCGCGTTCAGCGCTCGACATGGGAATCACCAATAAGACCTTTGACGACTACGAGCAGTCACTTGTCCGCGACATCATCTCCTCAAGGATATCCCCGAAAGCGGACAGAAACACTATATTTCACTGATATTCTTCCGTCCGGCATACCGGAAAGCAGAGAGGGAAACTCAGAGGGAAAAACGGAAAACACAGAAGGAGCCAGGATCAGTATGAGCAGCACAGACTACGGCATCCCCGCACGGAGGCGGGCTTTAAACATCATATGGACAGCAGCCGGCGAATATGGATTTGAGCCCGCATTTATGGCGTTTACGCAGGACGGGCAGCCGGATCTCTACATGGATTCCATCATAGGGTACGTACGGAAATGGTATGACCGCGAAACCATGCAGAAACTCTTTGACACGACCGGCTCTTCACTGATGAGGGAGACCTTTGACGGCATCCTCTGGATCGGTCTGGAGAACTGCGCCTTCGAGCGTGAAGTCAGGGAACGTCCTGTTCTCTCCGAACTGCGTCATACCTGCGCCGAAATGTTCTTTGAGCAGCAGTTCACCAAGTCCCGCCAGCAGTGGATGGCACAGAACAGTCTTGTCTACGCCCTCCAGTCCGCAAGATGGAATACAGTCCTCGGGAAAGAACCCGGTCTTGTAAATCCGTGGGAAAAAAATCTTTTTCAGGAACTGGCATTCAGCGGGGACTGGGACGCACGGCAGATTGCAGACCATGCATACTCCGTCCTGCACCGGTATTTTCGTTTCAGCCCCGGGCGGGCAGAGCATTCTCTTCTGCTTCTTTTGAAAAACAGGCTTTTCTCATTTTCCGCCCGTATCCTTCCCTCCCGCATGATGCGGGCAGAAGATCTTACCTTTTCCCGGGACGGCTCAGGAAATGGTATCATCACGGCACGTAAGTCCAGGAATGCAGGGCTGCTCACGGCAGCAGAAGAAGAAAACAACCGTATTTATATCCAAAACTGCTTCGGGCTGCCGCTGTATAACACGGAAGAAAGCAGCCAGATTGAACAGCTTCTTTGCTCAGGCGGACATCAGGGCTGTCATATCTACTTTACAAACGGACGTCGCCAGGCAGAAGAAAGCATCGATGTACAGACCGGAAAAGAGCCAAAAAATCCTGCCAGTGACGGACAGATCCGCGAAACCATCCGCGGAGCGCAGGCCCAGGCAGATCGGAACCGGACGCACTATAAAGAAAGACTGCATTTCTATGAAAACTGCATTGCCCGTCTGTCACAGCAGATCCGCAACGCACTGTTAGTATATCCGCAGCCATCGAGAGTGGCGGGACGGAACGGCCGGATCGCGCCGGAGAAGATCTGGCGTGCCGTTTATCTTAATGATGAGAGAATATTCACCGAGAAATTTGAAGAAGAGCAGCCGGATTTTTCTGTAGATCTGATGCTGGATGCCTCCGCATCAAGACTGCAGAGCCAGGAGACGATCGCAGCCCAGGCGTATGTGATCGCGCGCAGCCTGCACCTCTGCCGGATCCCTGTGCAGGTCACTTCTTTCTTAAGCCTCAGAGGTTATACTGTCATCCGCCGGTTCTGCGGTTATGATGAAATGGATAAAGACGGACGGATCTTCAACTATTTTGCCGCCGGATGGAACCGCGACGGACTGGCCTTAAGAGGCGCAGGGCATCTGATGCAGGACTCTCCCGCAAAGAACAGGCTGCTCATTATCCTGACGGACGCCAGCCCGAATGACGACCGGAAAATCCCGTCTGACCGTGCAGGAGGACATCCTTTAAGCCGGGACTACTCCGGCGAGGCAGGAATCAGGGACACGTCATCTGAAGTGCGCGCCTTAAAGAAATCCGGCGTACAGGTCATGGCCGTCTTAAACGGAGAAGACGGCAGTTCAGAAGCCGCGCGCAGGATTTATGGTGATGACTTTGTACGTATCGAAAATATACGCCGTCTGTCGGACGCTGTGGGAACTCTTCTTCAGAAAAAGATTGAAAGATTCTTTTGAAAATTTGTCGAATTTATGATAATATACTTACCTGTCAGGACATTCCCTGACGGTTTACATTAGAAAACATAAAATGAATTTGCGAACAAGCAACGAGCAGTATCAGAAACGTAAGTCCAGTTGTCTGATACCGTTCGTTGCTTTTATTTTGCCGCAAAATCAGGATTATTACGAGGAGGAATCACAATGCCACAGACAAAATTTCAGGATCTTACATTTACCTGTATCATGGTACTCATCTTTGTGTATGTCATGACATTCTACAACGCGGGACTGGAAAGCGGCGTCACATTCGCCACTTTCAGCTACGCCCTGACCCATATGTGGGTCGAGGTGATCGGAGCTTTCATCGCACAGCGCTACATAGCCGCCCCGATCGTAAAACGGCTCGTCCGCCGGGTATTTACACCGGGTGAGGACAAGCCGGTCTTTATCATTCTCGCCACTGCCGGATTCACGGTATCCATGATGGCGCCCATGATGACACTGTATGTATCTGTTTATCATATGGGACTCTGCCCGGAACTTCTGGGGCACTGGCTGATGAAGCTGGTCCAGAACTTCCCGTTCGCACTGTGCGCCCAAGTGTTCTATGTAGGGCCGCTTGTACGTCTCATTTTCCGTACGATCTTCAAGAAACAGCTAAGGGCTACAGCTTAATTGCGCCAAGACGTCCCTCTCCTTGCAGATATTTTCTGTAGATAAAGAAGAATACTGTGCAGGAGAGGCAAGCCGCTATCCCGTCGCACACCGGCTCGGCATAGAAGGCAGCCCGCGCCACAAATAAGAGCGGCAGAATACATGTCGCGCCGAAATAGATCCCTTTTCTGAGCAGAGAAAGGCTCAGGGATATCTTTGTCATCCCAAGCGCAGTCAGCCCGTCCACGATCACATACTGAAAACTCAACGGAACAATCATCAGTGTAAACACTTTGATGCCCCATACCGCAAGCTTTGTATATTCCGGCTCATCTGTAAAAATGCGCACAAAATACTGGGGCATGAATCTGGAGATGAGGAACATGACCGCCGTAAAACAGAAGCACAGCATGAGTACCCAGAAAAATGTCTTCCGGATCCGGTCCGGCCTGTTTGCCCCGTAATTAAAACTGATCAGAGGCTGAGAGACCCCGGTGATCCCCAGCATGGGCGAGGTGATCAGGAGCATGTAGCTCTGCACGATCGTCGCCGCCGTGATCAGCGTATCTCCGTACTCGTCACCGCCGTAATACTGGAGCACCGCGTTCAGCGCAATGATAATGATGCTGTCGGTCGCCAGAATCAGGAACGGAGAAAAGCCGATCTTCACGATCTGTTTTCCCACAGAGAGTTCCGGCTTAACAAGCCCCAGCCGGATCTGCATCTTCTTCCGGCGCAGCGTACACAGTACAAACGCACAGGAGCAGATCTGGGCAAGCACGGTTGCGGCCGCAGCCCCTGCCACACCCATATCCATGAGAAAGATAAACACAGGATCAAGGATAATGTTAATGACCGCGCCGATCAGAGTGGTCGTCATCCCGAGGAGCGGGAATCCCTGAGCCGTGATAAAATAATTCATTCCCGTGGATAAAAGCGCAAAAAATGTTCCCGCCGTGTAAATCGTCATGTAAGTATCCGCATAGGGAAATGTCACATCGCTTGCGCCGAACCAGTTCAGGAGCTGTTCTTTCGTCAGAAGAAAAATCAGCGTCAGCGCCAGCGAGACAATGATCAGGTAAGAAAAACTGTTCGCCAGAATCTTCCGGGCATTCTTCTCATCTCCGGCGCCCATCCTGACCGAAAACAGGACAGAACCGCCGATGCCGAACAATGTCCCGAAAGACGACAGCAGCGTAACAATAGGCGCGCAGACTCCCACTCCTGCCAGCGCGTCCGCCCCTGTCACCGGAATGTTGCCCACATAAATACGGTCCACGATGCTGTACAGCACATTTACGAGCTGTGCGAACATAAACGGGACCGATATCTTCAGCACAAGCAGGGGTATAGAATCCCTGCCGAAATCATTTGTTTTTTTCATCTTATATTCCCTCTTTTCTCATTACCGCCAGAACATTATAGCAGAAAATGAGAAAGAGGGAAGTACTCTGCTGAAAAAACTCTATGAAACAGAGAAAAGCCCGGCGCCTTACCGGCACCGAGCCCTTCTTTATCTTAACTTATCATTATCCTTCGATGGCGATGGTCTTCTTCGTCTCTACAGCCTGCGCATCCTTCTTCGGAATGCTCAGTCTTAAGATACCATCCTCGAATTTTGCTTTGATATCTTCCTGAGTAACTTCATCTCCTACATAGAAGCTTCTCTGCATTGCTCCTGCATAACGCTCCCTGCGGATGTATTTACCTTTCTTATCCTGCTCGTCTTTATCAAGACCTTTTGCTGCTGATATGGTCAGGTAACCATTCTCAAGTTCCACATTGATCTCGTCTTTCTTGAATCCCGGAAGATCTACATCAAGTTCGTATCCTGTATCATGCTCCCTGATATCTGTCTTCATCACTCTATTGGCATTCTTGCCGTACAACGGATTCTTCTTTCCCCAGAAATCTCTCTCAAACGGGAAATCCATCCAATCATCATCAAATAAATTCTCTCCAAAAATACTAGGCATCAACATAAGTCATTTCTCCTTTCATTTATATGAATCTCTGAAATAATCTATAGACTGCTTACGCAGCCTTATCAGCACCCTCGATGTAATCTCGGATGTTGGTTTCAGGGGAACCGGATTTGGAATTGCGGGAACTCTTTTGGATTCCTTTTTGTTCCTCTTCCTTTGTTCTAGCTGTACTATAGCACTTGTTTGTTAGCACTGTCAAGAGGTGAGTGCTAATTTTTTAAATAATTTTTTTGGAAAACCTCAAAAAAGCTTGATTTTACGGGCTTTTTCGGGCTTTCCAAATTTTTAATTTTTTCAAAAAATGGCTTACTACACCATTTTTACACCATTTCTACACCAATTTGCGCGAAAACTACGAGCCATGCAGGGGGAATTTCAGGCTGCCCGATGGGAGTTTACTCACATGAGGGCAGACTTGAAATTACGCCTATACGGCGACAGCCGCGACCGAATGAACGCAGTTCATGAGGTGGCATGGCGAGTAGTTCTGTAATCATTCTCAAGGAAATCTGAGTTAATTTACTACACCATCAAAAGCAGAAAAATCCGATTTTTTTCATGTTTTTCACCATCATGCCCCTAAAAACTCCAATGCCGGGACAGAAATTTCCATCACATAATCTGCACCAAATCCATCTTTGCGATTTCTCTTTCGATCCTGGACCGGTCTGTGATATGGTTATAAACTTCCATCGTGACACTGATGTTGGCATGTCCCATCACGTACTGAACGACCTTCATATCCAGATCTGTCTCTGCCATCCGGGTACAGGCCGTATGTCTGAGAATATGGGCGGAAATATGAGGCAGCTCTTCCGGCTTTCTCCTCTCCCGCTTTGCCCGCTCATTTTCTTCCTCATTATACGCCTTCACAATATTCCGGAGAATAAAGTTCACGGT
>DWWI01000103.1 GCA_019119745.1 Candidatus Mediterraneibacter gallistercoris
ACTACTCTGGAACGGCTGCAGGCTGAGCTGACAGAGGAGGAAATCTGTGAGCTGGACGGACTTCATTTTCATACGCTGTGCGAGCAGAACTCAGATGATCTGGCGACAACATTGAGAGCCGTAGAAGAAAAGTTCGGCAGGTATCTCAGCCGGATGAAGTGGGTAAACTTCGGCGGAGGACATCATATCACGCGTGAGGATTACGACCGTGAGCTGTTGAAGAAATGCATCCGCCATGTGAAAGAGACATACGGTGTGGAAGTCTATCTGGAACCAGGGGAAGCCGTGGCGCTCAATGCGGGCGAGCTGATCACGGAAGTGCTGGAGATCGTGGATAATGGGATGAAGATCGCGATACTGGATACATCTGCGGCGTGCCATATGCCGGATGTGCTGGAGATGCCGTACCGGCCGCCGCTGAAAGGGGCGGTGAGCACGGAGGATGCGGATCTGCGAGAGAACAAATATGTTTACCGTCTCGCCGGGCCGACCTGTCTTGCCGGAGATGTGATCGGCGATTATGTGTTCGATCATCCGCTGCAGTGCGGGGAACGGCTGGTATTTCAGGATATGGCGATCTATACCATGGTGAAGACAAATACGTTTAACGGGATGAACCTGCCGGATATCGTGCTGGAGAAGGAAGACGGAGAGTGCGAGATCGTGAGGACGTTCGGATATGAGGATTTTAAGTCGAGGCTGTGAGAGGTGTTTTCAACGGACAGAAGGGAAGATATAAGATGAAAGTATATGGATCAAAGATCTGCGTGGATTGCAGAAATTATCTGGTGATACAGAAAATGCGTGGATTTGACAGTGAGTTTATTGACATTACAGCAGATACAGGAAAACTCAAGGAGTTTCTGCGTTTGAGAGATACGCATCCCATTTTTGAACCGGTGAGAGAACACAGTGGAATCGGGATTCCGTTTTTCGTAAATGAAGACGGAAGGGAGACGTTTGACATCGACGAGGCTTTGTCATGGATCGGGCAGGAACCGGTGCGGGATGACGAAAAGGCACTTCTGGAACAGTAGGACATTTATTTCCCGGGCTGTATTTTCCGGGACTGCAGAGCTGATCGGTGCTTGACAATCATCCCCCTGTGTGCTAACCTTTTTTACAGGTCAAAAGATTATGATGATCGACAAAGGCGATGACGAAGAGAGTAATCTGGCGGAAGTCTTACAGAGAATTCCCGTAGAGCGAGGATGGTATTTTCCGGCGCTTGTGCTGAGAGGGATGGACGGAAAGCAGATGAACATGGCTTCCGAGCAGCGCACCGAACTATGAGGAAAGGCAGATGCTGATGCTCATAGCGAGACTGCGATGGGACCGCCCATTACAGCGGAGAAGTGCTGACAGGCACTTGCTGAGGTCTTATCCCGCGAGGGATGGACGAAGAGAAGTGGTAACACGGTTAATATCCGTCTTCTTGTTCTCAAGAGAGAGCAGGAAGGCGGTTTTTTTGTGTGTTACTGAAAACGATTAGTATAAAGGGACAGGGTTAAATTCAATTTGGGACACCCTGAAGTGCGATTCGGGACGTAGTAAAACCCGAATTGACTACGTCCCCAAAGGAGGTTATTATGTCAGAAAATCAGAAACCAAAGTATTACATTACCACGGCGATCGCCTATACATCGGGCAAACCGCACATTGGAAATACGTATGAGATCGTTCTTGCGGATGCGATTGCGCGTTACAAAAGAAGCAAGGGATACGATGTATTTTTCCAGACCGGTACGGACGAGCATGGACAGAAGATCGAGTTGAAAGCAAATGAGGCGGGGATTACTCCGAAAGAGTTTGTGGACAATGTATCTGCAGAGATCAAGAGAATCTGGGATCTGATGGACACATCTTATGATAAGTTCATCCGTACAACAGACGCAGATCATGAGAAACAGGTGCAGAAGATCTTTAAGAAGCTGTATGATCAGGGAGATATTTACAAAGGTTATTATGAAGGAATGTACTGTACACCGTGTGAGTCTTTCTTTACGGAGTCACAGCTTGTGGACGGAAAATGTCCGGACTGCGGACGCGAGGTGCAGCCGGCGAAAGAAGAAGCATATTTCTTCAAGATGAGCAAATATGCGGACCGCCTGATCGAATATATCAATGAGCATCCGGAGTTTATCCAGCCGGTGTCCAGAAAGAATGAGATGATGAACAACTTCCTGCTTCCGGGACTGCAGGATCTGTGTGTGTCCAGAACATCATTTAAATGGGGAATCCCGGTGGACTTTGATCCAAAGCATGTAACTTACGTGTGGCTGGACGCTCTTACAAACTATATCACCGGCATCGGCTATGACGCAGACGGCAACAGTACGGAGCAGTTTGAGAAACTGTGGCCGGCAGACCTGCATCTGATCGGAAAGGATATTATCCGTTTCCATACGATCTACTGGCCGATCTTCCTGATGGCTTTGGGTCTTCCGCTGCCGAAGCAGGTGTTCGGACATCCATGGCTCCTTCAGGGCGATGGCAAGATGAGCAAATCCAAGGGAAATGTACTCTACGCAGACGAGCTGGTTGATTTCTTCGGCGTGGATGCGGTGCGTTATTTCGTGCTCCATGAGATGCCGTTTGAGAATGATGGTGTGATCACATGGGAGCTGATGGTGGAGCGTCTGAATTCCGATCTCGCAAATACACTGGGCAACCTTGTAAACCGTACGATTTCTATGACAAATAAGTACTTCGGCGGTACAGTGACAGACAAGGGTGCTGTTGAGGATGTAGATGCGGACCTTAAGGCCGTTATTGAGAATACACCGAAAGCTGTAGATGAGAAAATGGACGGCTTAAGAGTTGCGGATGCGATCACGGAGATATTCAATCTCTTCAAACGCTGCAATAAATATATTGACGAGACAATGCCGTGGGCGCTGGCAAAAGACGAGGCGAAGAAAGACCGTCTGGAGACAGTGCTGTGGAATCTGATCCAGGGGATTTCCGCAGGCGCAGAGCTTCTGGAGTCCTTCATGCCGTCAACGAGCAAGAAGATCCTTGAGCAGCTGGGCGGCGGTCATGTGACAGATAAGCCGGAGATTCTGTTCCAGAGACTTGACCTTGAGGAAGTCATGAAGAAAGTTGAGGAACTCCACCCGCATAAAGAAGAGACTTCAGAAGGTGCTGGAGACAGTGATGCGAAAGAAGAGGCTGTCATCGATATTGAGCCGAAAGAAGAGATCACATTTGACCAGTTCGGAGCAATGCAGTTCCAGGTGGGAGAGATCATCGCGTGCGAGGAAGTGAAGAAATCAAGAAAACTTCTCTGCTCTCAGGTGAAGATCGGAAGTCAGGTAAAACAGATCGTGTCCGGTATTAAGGCTCACTATACACCAGAAGAGATGGTGGGGAAGAAAGTCATGGTGCTTGTTAATCTGAAACCCGCAAAACTGGCGGGAGTGCTTTCCGAAGGAATGCTTCTGTGCGCGGAAGACGCGGATGGAAATCTGTCGCTCATGGTGCCGGAGAAAGATATGCCGGCGGGAGCTGAGATCTGTTAATAATTTGGAGGGACACTGTCTGAATCAAAAAGGGACAGGGCAAATCTTGATTGGGGACGTAGTAAAATGCGATTTTACTACGTCCCCAATCGAAGTTTACCCTGTCCCTAATTCGTGCAGCAGCCGTGTATTTGCTTCCGGCATCATGATGCAGAATCGTATGAATTCTCCATCCAGACACTGGAATGACGAGCAGTCCCGAATCATCAGCCCCGCTTTGATACACCTCTCAAACACGTCATAAGATGTGATTCCGTCTTTTACGATCTTTACAAGAAGGAAATTGGCGTACGGTTCGTAGGTTTTATAATCCGGCATCTGAGATACTGCCCGATACATCCGTTCCCGTTCCGACAGTATCAGTCTTCTGGTCCGGCTGATATATTCCTGATCTTTAAACATTTCTTCTCCGGCAAATGCCCCGATGCTGTTCAATGACCATGGAATCTGTTTTTCTTTCATCGCCCTGAGAAATTCAGCATTGCCGGTGATTCCGTATCCGAACCGCATGCCAGGCGCCGCGAAGAATTTAGAGACGCCCCGCAATACCATCAGATTGGAATACTTCCGGGTAAATGGAACCGCTGTCACTGCGCTGATAGCCGGTGCGAATTCTACATAAGTCTCATCGATCATGACGAAGATATTGTGCTCAGAGCAGAACGCAAGGAGACGCTCCATATCATCTCGCAGGATCGCGGAGGAGGTCGGATTATTCGGATTGCAGAGAATGAGAAAATCATAACTGTCTTTCAGCGCACGGCAGAGGTCGTCCACATCCAGATGAAAATTATCTTCCTCTCTCAGATGATAGTATTCCTGTGTGCTTCCGGAGAAGGAAAGTTCTCTGGAATATTCGGAGTAAGTCGGACCGAGTATGAGAGTATGCTTTGGCGCGAGCGTTTCGATCAGCAGCGAGATCAGTTCGCTGGAACCGTTGCCGGGCAGGATGTATTCTGCCGGGATACCGCAGTATCCGGAAACAGTATCCCGCAGTGAAGTATATTCCCGGTCCGGATAGGCGGACAGCAGGTCCAGATGCCCGGCGATAGATGTCTTCACATGCTCTGACAATCCGAGCGGATTGACGTTAGCTCCGAAGTTGGTAATGTCCTCTTTTCTTAAATGATAGTATTCGCATATTTTTTCGATATCACTTCCGTGAAAAACGGGTTTTATACCCATGGATCATGCTCCTTCCTGTTATCTGTCTGGCTTTGAAGTATTCATATATAACAGTTCAGCCCGCGCCTGATATCAGATGGATGAACTGTTGCTCTCAAATAATATTCCAAGTGTGTTCGGCCCGCAATGGCAGGAGATGGTGCAGCTTGCTTTTGTTATATGGATTTCCTTGAAGGTGATCGTATCTTCTACGGTTTTTTTCACCAGGTCAATATAGTCCTGCGGGATTCCGGAGTGTGTGATAAACAGCAGGTCTGTGTTAATGTCGGAATATCTTGCAAGTTCATCTTTCACATACTTGACAAGTACTTTGTCAAGTGAACCGCGGTACTTTTTCCCTACTGTCATGCTGCCATCGTGGTTATCCACCTGGATACATGGCTTAAGTTTCAGCATATTTGCGCCGAAAGCGGTTACAGATGAGCAGCGCCCGCCCGCACTGAGAAATGTAAGTGTGTCAAGGATAAAGCTCGCATGGCGTCTGGAAGTACCGGCGCGGAGCTTTTCTGCGATTGTTTCTGCATCCATGCCCTGTTCGATCATCTTTCCGGCGGCAACGACAGTAAGTCCTGTTCCCGTGGAGAGATTGCAGCTGTCTATAACGTGAACGTGCCCCAGTTCCTGAGCGGCAAGACAGCAGTTCTGATAGGAACTGGAGAGCGCATGACCAAGATTGACATGAATGACTTCATACCCGTCCTCAACCCATGGACGGAAATGATCCATATATTCTTTTACATTTACCGCGGCGGTTTTCGGAAGCACTTTATGCTCAAAGTATTCCTGATAGATTTCTTCCGGTGTGATCGTGACATTGTCCAGGTAATCTTTCCCGTTCAAGGTGATGTGAAGCGGGAAGTAGTTGACATGATAACGTTCTTTTAATTCTTCATCAAGGTCGCAGGTGCTGTCCGCGCTTAATATGATTTTTTGTTGTGTCTGTTTATCCGGCATTTTATACCTCCGTCTGTGAATCGAAACTTTGTGCCATTATTATATCACGGTTTCCGGTAGAAAGAAGTTGTATTTCATATCTTTTACACCCGAACTATTGACTTTTTAAAAATTATATACTATATTATTAAAAACTTAACTATTAAGTTTTAAACAACGTCGGCTTTCAGCCGGCGATATTGTAATACCAGATGTGGGATGACTCACGCCTCTACGGGCGGTAAGTGGAAAATCAGTATTAACGGCGGGCGTCAATCCCCTATCTGATATACGCTCCGCGAGGATGAGCGGGGATTCAGGGATGTATTATGGCAGCTAACGCTGACCCGAATCCCGCGCCAAGACTCGCGAGCGAGTCTTGAAAAGAGGTGAGCAGAAATGAGATGCCAATTTTGTAATAAAGAGAGGGTAGACAGAGTTTTTTACATAAACTGGATGGGAACCGTCTATCAGGTTCCGGTCTGCGCAGACTGTCTGCAGAAAATGTGGAATCAGGCTGCTGCATCAGGTAAAACAGAAGAATTTAAGAACTATACGGGATGGTGGCCGGGAAAACGGGATCCGAGGCATATGGGAGACCGCGCTTTTCCGGAGACTGCGGTGCCGGGACTTATCAAGAGACGCAAGCTTGCGGCTCTGAAGATACGTCTGACCGAAGCGGCCGAGACTGAGAATTATGAGGAGGCCGCAAAACTGCGGGACGACATTGCCGTGATAGAGAAAGAGGTGTGTACACATGGAAATTAATCTGGGTATATTCAGTCAGCGTACTATGAGGATTTTTCAGTCGGCGCTGCGCTTTGTTACACACATGGAGCATGGTTTTATCGGAAGCGAACATCTGCTGTGGGCGCTGGCCTCGGACCGGGGCGCGGCAGGAAGAGCGCTGAGGAGAAGCGGACTTGACCAGAAGCTGGTAGAAGAATATCTCCACCAGTATGATTTTGACGCGAAAGCGGAAGGCAGTTTTCAGGCTGTCCAGATTTCAGAGGAAGCGGAACAGGTACTCCATCTTGCGGAGAGAAGAGCCCATGCCCACGGATATCAGCAGGTAGAGCCGGAGGATCTGCTGCAGGCAATCCTTGATGCCGGCGACTGCGCGGCGTTCCAGCTTATCGTTTCGCTGAAAGCAGATCCGGATGAGATACGCAGAAATCTGGGCAGTGGTCAGCAGCCGCCTATGCTCGTGAGGAATGCATCTCCTGGAGATGCAGTGACAGGGGAAAATGTGCCTGCAGAGCCGGCCGGAGATACCGCGTACAGTGGAAATGCAACGCAGGGCAGCAGGCCGGCAGGCAGTCAGGAAGAAGACGTTCAGACGGAGGATGAAGAAGTGTCTGCCTTGGAAAAATTCGGTACTGACATGACGGAAAAAGCTTCTGAAGGCGCATACGATCCGATGATCGGACGCGAAGATGTGCTGGAACGTGTGATTCAGGTATTGTCCAGGCGAACAAAGAATAACCCGGTGCTCACAGGCGAGCCGGGTGTCGGAAAGACTGCCGTGGTGGAAGGCCTGGCCCAGCGGATCGCGGACGGTGAAATCCCTGCAAACTTAAGAAACAAGCGCATTGTGGCTATGGATCTGGTGGGAATGCTCTCAGGTGCAAGGTTCCGCGGTGATTTTGAAGAGAGGATGAAGACATTTCTCGAAGAGGCGGAAGCCGACGGAAACGTGATACTTTTCATCGATGAGTTACATATGATCATGGGAGCGGGCGCGGGTGCAAGTGAGACGATGGACGCCGCAAATATTCTGAAACCCATTCTTGCAAGAGGCGGTCTTCAGGTGATTGGCGCCACAACACTCAGGGAGTACCGGCGGCATATTGAGAAAGACGCCGCATTTGAACGCCGTTTCCAGCCGGTGGCTGTGGAGGAGCCGGATCAGGAGGATGCCGTGCGCATTCTGATGGGATTGAAGGGAAAATATGAATCCTATCACGGGCTTACTATTACGGATGATGCGGTTCGGGCGGCAGTGAGCCTGTCTTCGCGTTACATACAGGACAGATTCCTGCCGGATAAGGCAGTGGATCTTATGGATGAGGCGGCATCCCGGATCAAAACCCGCGGTCTGACTACACCGTCCTATCTGTTAGACCTGGAACATGAGATTAAACGGATAGGAAAGGAGAAGAAAAAAGCCGCCGATGCCCAGGAATACGAGCGGGCGGCAGTTCTGCGGAACAGCCAGAACGCTCTGGTAAAAGAACTGACGGCAAAGCAGGCAGAGTGGCAGAAAAAGCAGTGCAGCCGCGTAGATGCAGAGGATATCGCGCAGGTCGTGGCTGCCTGGACCAAGATTCCGGTCACTATGCTTACAGAGGATGAGACAGAACAGCTCCGTTCTCTGGAGACTTCACTGCACAGCCGCGTGATCGGACAGGATGACGCGGTGAGCGCCGTGGCAAAGGCGATACGCCGCGGCAGGACCGGAGTAGCGGATCCCGACCGTCCGGTAGGTTCCTTCCTGTTCCTGGGACCGACCGGAGTAGGAAAGACGGAGCTGTGCCGGGCTATGGCCGAGGTAATGTTCCACGACGAAAATGCGATGATCCGTCTCGATATGTCGGAATATATGGAACAGTACACAGTGTCAAAGCTGATCGGTTCGCCACCGGGATATGTGGGTTATGACGAAGGCGGACAGCTCACTGAGATGGTTCGCAGGAAACCGTACAGCATCATACTTCTTGATGAGATAGAGAAAGCCCATCCGGATGTGTGGAACACGCTGCTGCAGATCCTGGATGACGGCAGACTTACAGACGCCCAGGGACGTACGGTAAGTTTTAAAAATACGATCATTGTTATGACTTCCAATATCGGAGCGCGGGAGATCACGGGCAAAAGTTCTCTCGGATTTGCAAGAAATGACGAGAGTGAGGAAGAGCGCCGCGAGGATAATATCCGCAGCCGTGTTATGGAAGCCGTGAAGGCGACATTCCGTCCGGAGTTTATCAACCGGCTGGACGAAGTGATCGTGTTCCATCCGCTGAAACAGGAGGACGTGAGAAGGATCGCAGACCTTCAGATCGCGAAACTGACAGAGCGGATGAAGAAACAGGGGATTACTCTCCGTGTGGATGAGAGCGCTGTAGAACTGCTGGCTGAGAAAGGCTATGATCCCGCTTTCGGCGCAAGACCGCTGAAGCGGACAATCCAGTCCATGCTGCAGAATGCAGTGGCGGACAGTATTCTGGACGGAAAGCCGGGTGAGAAAGAAGAACTGACGGCATTCGCCGACGGAGAGAAGATCAAAGTAGAGCGAAAAGCGTTAGAAGAAAAAAGAGAATATGCGCTGACATAATGATAAAAACGGGACTGGCAGATTGCTGTCAGTCCCGTTTTCTGCGAGTACGCCTTTTTAATTTCGTTCTTTGCCCATTGCCACATACAGCTCATCCAGACCGCGCATAAGATCCAGAAGCTGACGCATGTTATCCTCTCCAAAGCGGGTGAGAATTTCGTCCCATATCTCGTCGTATTTCTTTTTAGACTCTTCGGCAGCCGCTTTCCCTTCAGGAGTAGCGCTGATCGACACCTTGCGGCGGTCTTTCGGGTCTATCTCGCGAGTGATATATTTCTTCTTTTCAAGAGTATTCAATATGTAAGAAATGGCAGGCTTTGAGATGTTGAGCTTCTTCTGCATCTTCGGCACGTCAAGATTCATACACGGACACTCCTGGCAGCATGTCCCGGCGATACTCTGAAGGATAACCATTTCATTCATCTGCATTTCGCATTCCGAAGAGAGGGCTGACTCCAGTTTCCTGAAATGAACGATGGATGTAAAAAACTGTTCTCTCAATTCACTGCTCATAATTAACTCCTTAATTAGTAAATCTTTAATAAATTATACATCACCGGATTTGGTATTTCAAGGAAATACAGGAAATGAAAAAAATTCTCAATTTTATAATCTTTTTGAGAATTATTATTGACAAGATCATCGAAGTCATGGTATATCAGAATATGCTGTTGGGTTAGCGTTTACTAACTAGAGGTGTTGTATCCTAACGGAAAACGGTACAGAAATTATGATTTCAAGAAAGGGACTTATGATATGAAGAATCAGAAAAAGAATCCCCTGAGGATTGTATGGCTGCTTTTTGGATTCCTGGCTATGGGGATCGGCGCGGTGGGCGTCGTGCTGCCGGTGCTCCCGACAACGCCTTTTCTGCTTCTGGCATCTTTCTGCCTGGCGAAAGGCTCTGAGAGATTCCACAGGTGGTTTACGGGAACGAAGTTGTATAAAAAACATCTGGAAAGTTTTGTGGAGAACCGCTCTATGACTTTGAAGACAAAATTCAGTCTGCTCATTCCGGCTTCCTGCATGCTGCTTCTGGCATTTCTGGCAATGCAGAATGTGTACGGAAGGGCATTTATCCTTTTTCTGATCCTGTTCAAATATGTGTATTTCTTTACAAAGATACGCACGATTCCGGCCGGACGGACTAACACGCCTGAGATAGAGGGGTGATATGCGCAATAAACCCGGCAAGAGGCTGACGCGTCTGCACGTGCAGGCATTTGCCGGGGAGTGGAGAGACTGCAGGAGACACAGGTACAGAGGAAGAAGGCAGAAGTGATGAAAGATATCGAAAAAAAGCGGAGAAAAGAGCAGTATGTGGTGGGAGAAATGATCCGTCTGTACTGCCGGAAGAATCATAAGGGAGCCGACAGAAAGAAGGGACAGCTGTGCCCGGAATGTCAGGAGCTTTTTGACTATGCCAGACTGCGCAGTGAGAAATGCCCGTTTATGGAGAATAAGACTTTCTGCAGCAACTGCAGGGTCCATTGTTATAAACCGGAAATGCGTGAGAAGATACGCCATGTGATGCGGTTTTCCGGGCCGCGGATGCTGTTTTATCACCCGCTTCTAGCCGTCTGGCATGTGGTTTGCAGCGTAAGAGAAAAGAAAAAGCAGAAATAAGAGAGGATACTATGATCAAGACACGACTCGTGGGGCTCTTATCCCACGCAAAGAAATATATTATTTATCAGGTCATCTGGCAGTGGTTTGCCCTGCTCTGTCAGATTGCAATGATCTACTGTGCATCCGTGCTGCTGGAACAGGCGCTGTTCCGGACGGTGACGCCGGGGACGGCAGTATATTACGGCGGGATTGTGCTTGTGGCGCTGCTCCTGCGGTTTGCCTGTGACAGGCAGGCATCCCATGCATCCTACCGCGCAAGTGTGGATGTAAAGAGAATATTAAGGGATAAGATCTACAGTAAGCTGCTGCGGCTGGGGGCAGCCTACAGGGAAAAGGTGACTACGTCCGAAGTGGTCCAGATGGCGGCGGAAGGAGTGGAGCAGCTGGAGACCTATTTCGGGAAATATCTCTCCCAGCTCTTTTACAGTCTGCTGGCGCCGGTAACGTTGTTTGTCATCCTGTCCTTTGTA
>DWWI01000104.1 GCA_019119745.1 Candidatus Mediterraneibacter gallistercoris
GTACAGTTCACTGAAAATATGCTCGATAGCACTCTCCCCGTGAAGGACCACCGGCCACTTGTCCCTGCAGAATTTCTTCCGGATATCACGCAGATCCACCGGAAAATCCTTCACCTGCTCCGGCATGGTCCGGCACGCGGTCTTAAAATCGAACGTGATCGTGATCCCGTGATAATGAGAAAGCGGAAGCACAAAACGACCCTCATGAGTCATCCTCTGATCCAGTTTTAAATCTCCGGCTTCCACATAGGAATACGCATCATGCTTTGAAGTATACTCAAGCCGCCCTTCCCGGCAGTGATCGATGCAGAAGACCTCCCGGTCCGGCCGGAAACGGGAATCATAATATTGCATATGGAAATCATTATAGCTTAATGTAACTCCGGGAAATACCTCGTATATCGTCATCACGCCTTCGCCGGTCTCGTTGTGAAGCTGATACACACTGCAGCCGCCGCTGGACGCCAGCAGCACCGCATCCTCACAGCACCTGAAAATGTCCGTCATCTGTCCGTCTCCTCCGAAAAGATCATTTGCAGTGGGCCATATTGATAGGGTCCCCTCTTTCTTTTCAGGATAGCATTTTTTCATGGACCTGTCTGCTCCGTTTCGACTGTCCTGTTCCAAAACGTCAGAACAGCACAGCCAATGATCTGTTACCGGATTACATTTATTTTATCCGTCCTTCTCCTGACAATATCCTTTCCTGACCTTTCAGTTCAAGATTCCCGATCAGGCATGCCGCTGCCGCCGCCACAATATGGCTCACCAGCACCGCCGTCCAGATCCCGTTCAGTCCGAATCCCAGAAATGAAAGCAGCCATGCCAGAGGCATCCGCACGATCAGATAGTAAAGGATCATGCAGCACAGGCTTTTTACCGGTTTCCCCATTCCGTTCACAGCGCCCAGGAAACAGTTTGTCACCGTATTCAGAATATATCCGATCCCAATGATCAGAAAATACGTCCTTACAATCTTCGCTGCCGTCTCACTGTCCACGAACAGGCCGGAAAGAGGTCTTGCGAAAAGCAGCTCACCAGAGAAGTCAGAAAGCTGGTACTGACCGCCGGTATACTCTGCTGAAACGCCGCCGGTATCCCCTTGGCAAAGAGCGGTATGATCCACTTTTTACTGAATGCTGAAATATGGAATGCAAACAGCTTTTTCTTCCACAGATAGATCAGCATAAAGACAAGACAGAGTCCCTGAGACAGAAGGGTGGCTTCCGCCGCTCCCTGAAATCCCATCCAACGGATAAAGAGCGGATCCAGGATCGCATTTAAAATGGTACAGATCAGCATGGCGATCACCTGAAAGACCGTATTTCCAAAGCTTCGGAGCACTGCAGTAAAATAACAATAAAGGTACACTGCCAGATAACCGATAAGATAGATCGAGAGATACTCATACGCCATCTGATATGTCTCCTGCGGCGTCTGCAGAAATGTAAGGATCGGCTTCAGCAGCAGTTCCAGCAGAAGCGTCATGCCTCCGGAAAGCAGAACAGCTATGACCAGCGACGTGGCGACAATGCTTTCTATACTCTTTTTATCTCTGGCTCCCACAGCCCGGGAAAGCAGAATCGAGATCCCGTTTGTCCCTCCCATTGCGATCGAATTCAGGATCAGAATCAAAGGAGTCGCCCCCGTAAGCGCGGCATACGCGGTTTCTCCCATCAGGTTTCCGATCCACAGACTGTCTACCAGATTGTATGCCATGTTCAGGAACATGGCTGCCAGCATAGGCAGCGATACCGCCAGCAGACGTTTCTTTGTGTCTCCGGAAATAAAATCCATTTCAAAGTTCATAGTGATCTCCCCCTTAAGTGAATGAACATTATTCATTTAATATCTATAAAGAAACCCTGCATAAAAAGCAGGGATTTCTTCCTTTATAAAGTTGTCAGCACATGAATCAAAAACGCCTTGATCCACTGTACACGCTCCTCACGTGGGATTTGGTTGTCCAGAAGGATGCCAAGCTGTCCGTACACACAGAAAGAAGCAGCGGCGGCAGTATCCTGTATCTGTGTCTCTCCCCGTTTGTTGGCTTCCTCAAGCAGCTTCTGCACGATCGGCTGCATCTTAGCACAGATACTCATGGACAGGCGCAGATGAATCTCTCTGCTCCCGGGACCGTGGAATACTTTTTTCATATAACTGTTTTCCTGCTCTGCTTCGATAAAAGTCGGCATCTGCCCCACGATCTCGATCAAAGTCATTCCCTGTTTTTTAAGGATAGACGTCATCTGATCGACCTGGAGCTGTGCATACTGTTCAACCGCCGTATCAAACAGCGCCTCCTTGGAAGGGAAATACCGATAGCACAACCCCTGCGCCACATTCATCTCTCTCGCGATATCCGAAATGGACGTCTTCTCATACCCTTTTTCGTAGAACAGGCGCATCGCCGTCTCGATGATCTCCTGTTTTCTCTCCGCGGGATCTTTTGAAATACGCATCTTCCTGACCTCCTCTTGCAGAAGAAAGTATATCACTGTCATTTGAAAGTGTCAATGAATAATATTCATTCATTAGCATTTCATTTTTAAACGGGTCGCTCAAAATCTGAAGATATTTTACAAGCCCTCCCGCATCTCCTGTGATACAATAAAAGTCTGCAGGAGGTGCGAGAATGGATAAATCGATAAAAACGGCGGTCTATGACGATGAGCTCCGCCTGGAAGCCTACCGCTTCGATGGGATCATGCAGCCCTTCCCCAATCATTTCCACGAATACTATGTGATCGGTCTGGTCGAAAGAGGGGAACGGTGTCTGTCATACCGTAATCAGGAATATACGATCCGCGCCGGGGATCTGCTCCTTTTTAATCCCGGTGACAATCACGCATGTTCACAGACTGACGGAGGTACCTTTGCCTACCGGAGTATCAATATCTCAAAAGAAATCATATCAGAACTGTCGATGGAGATCACCGGCAGGAAAAACCTCCCCGGATTTTCGCCAACAGTAATCCGTGACAGAGAGGCTGTCTGCTGTTTTCGCACTCTCCACGGTCTGATCATGGATAGTTCCCGGGAATTTAAAAAAGAAGAAAATCTTCTCCTTCTGCTCGCTCTTCTGATCCGACGCTACGGACAGCCCTTTGACGAATATGTGCCGGAGTGCCGTGAAGAGATTGAAAGCGCCTGCGCCTTTATGGAAACGCATTATTCTGAGCATATTTCTCTGGAGCAGATCTGCCGTCATTCTGGTTTGAGCAGATCCACACTGCTGCGCGCATTTACAAGGTCAAAGGGAGTCACTCCCTATTGCTATCTTGAAAACATACGCATCGGCGCGGCAAAAAAACTGTTGGAGCAGGGCACCGCTCCTGTGGATGCCGCGCTGATGACCGGCTTCTCCGACCAGAGCCATTTCACCAATTATTTCAGCCGGTTCATCGGGATCGCTCCCGGTGTTTACCGGGATATTTTTACCATGAAAGAAAAAACGGGAGGAAGATTACATGAATAGAGATACGACCAAAGGACATCTTGCCGCATTGCTTACAATTCTGATCTGGGGGACTACGTTTATTTCCACCAAAGTGCTCCTGACAGACTTTCAGCTGGTGGAGATTCTGTTTTTCCGCTTTGTGGCTGGAACTCTCGCCCTCTTTCTCGTCTGTCCGCGCCTGTTAAAGGGGACGACATGGAAGCAGGAGGAACGGCTGAACATAGGATTTTTTATCGGATTTCTCGTTGCAATGGCAGGGATCGCCCTGATCAGTTTTAACGGATCTGCCCTGCAGCTTAATCCAGCCGGAGATCTGCTGGCGCTGCTCGCCGCATTTATATGGGCATGCTATTCCATCCTGACCCGGAAGATCAGTTCCTACGGATACAATACCATCCTGACTACCAGAAGAGTGTTTCTCTACGGACTCCTCTTCATGATACCGTGCTGCTCTTGTCGGATCCCGTCATAGATTTCCCGCGCTTTGCCGACAGGACCAACCTGCTGAATCTTCTGTTTCTCGGACTGGGTGCTTCCGCACTCTGCTTTGTCACGTGGAATTCCGCTGTCCGGCTGTTGGGAGCGGTCAGGACCAGCGTCTATATCTATCTGACCCCTGTGATCACCATTGTGGCTTCTGTCCTGATCCTGCACGAGCCGTTCACATGGATGACCGGGATTGGAACTGTTCTGACACTGGCCGGGCTGGTTCTCTCAGAGGGGAGAGTATTTAGACACAAGAATCAAAAATGATATATTTTCCATACCTTTTTGGGCAGTTCACTCCCTCTCCTTCAGCACCTCTGCCGGCGTCATCGCCTTCACCCTTCTCATCAGCGCGGTCCGGATGAGAAAATATCCTGCGGCGATCCCGGCGAACACGGCCGGGTACATCCACATCTGCCACGACAGGTCCACCCCCGCCGCCACATTGGATACGAGATACGGATAAACAGCGTCGATCAGAAACTTGCTCACCGGAAGGAGTACTGCCGTCCCAGCCATGATCAGTACAAAACTCCCGTCCAGATACAGCTTCCTGATCTCCTTATTCCGATAGCCGAAGATTTTCATCAGCGCAATGTTCCGGGCTGAGCGGTCGATCATAACCTTCATCATCTGATACAGGACCACCAGAAAGATCACCGCCGCAACCGCGATCCCTTTCCGGATGATATCTGCCCTGGTAAAGCGCTGCTTTCTCTCAGCGATCAGACTTTCAATAAGAATTGTCATCTTTCTTCTCCTCTTTTCTCTTTATCTTTTTTTCTCTTCCCAGTGCTTTCTCCCTCCGGGCAGCTAAAAACTGATCTACAGAAAGAAATTTCCGTGCAGTCAGCAGGATCTACAGACTGTTTATCAATTCCACTACCTGCCCAACATTCTTCTTCCCAAACACAACCTTTTTCCCGTCATTGATCACAAGGCAGGGGACGCTCATCACTTGATACCGGTCTTTTAACGCCGGAAAATGATTCAGATCGTAGACTTCCGCTGTCACAAAAGGATTCTCCGCCGCGATGCGCTGGGCAGCCGTTACCAGTTCCGGACACATGGTGCAGGACAGGGAGACCAAAATCTTCATATTGACTGTTCCTGATATTTCCCGCACGTCTGACAGCGTTTTCTCATCCAGCGGCTGGCCGGGTCCCGCCGTGTTGTAAAGTCCAAGAACAAACGAAGTAAATTCATGTCCGCCGGGCACTCCGTGAAAGGCGAGACCGCTCCACTCTCCATCCTTCCTGCATACCCGCACACAGGGCAGATCCTCCGTTTTCACCGGAGCAGAGTCCGTGTCAGATAACCGGATGGTTTCCAACTGTATCTTTTCTGTCAGCCCGGCAAGCTCTTCTGCATAGTTCTTCAGTTCCTCTGAAAGAGGCGTATCAGCCAGATACAGCTCCAGTATCAGCGCAGAAGACATTTTATCGAACACGGCCCTTAACTGTGCGGTCATCTCCGGAGTAAAGATGCCGGCTGATCCCGGGCCACGGCTGTCTGCGTTTTTCTCGGAAACGTCCGGTGACTTTCCAGAAGAAACTGCCGATGGCTGCTCCGGATGAAGCCCTGTCTTTTTCTGCATAGCGGCAGCGTAGCGCTCCAGTTCTGTCGCCGCGAGAGCTCCATCTCCCACTGCCGTGACCACCTGCCGCAAAGGTTTGATACATACGTCCCCGGCGGCATACAACCCTTCACAGCTTGTCTTCATCAGACGGTCTGTCACGATATAACCTCGCTCGTCACACTCCGCGGTCCCTCTCACCAGATCCGTGGCGGGCTCATATCCGGCAAAGACGAAGACTCCGAATTTTTCTCCTTCCGGCGGCCGGTATTCCGTGATCTCTCCCGTGACGGTATTCCGATAGCGCAGACATTCAAGCGTACTTTCTCCCGACACCTCGATCACTTCCGTATTCGTGAGCACAGTAATCTTTTCATGGTTCAGCGCCGGCTCCGCGGCAGACGGCGCACAACTGAATCCGTTTCCCCGGATCAGAATCGTCACATGGCGCGCATATTTCGTCAGAAATACGCCCTCCTCGGCAGCTGAGAATCCGCCGCCGATCACAAAGACGTCTCTTCCGGTAAAAAATTCCCCGTCGCAGGTAGCACAGTAGGCGATCCCTCTTCCACGGAATTCCTCTTCTCCCTGAAAGCCTACCTTGCGGGGATGGGCTCCGGCTGCCAACAGCACGCCGAAACAAGAGAGTTCACCGCGACTGGTCTTTACTTTTTTAATATCGCCGGACATATCAAGTCCTGTCACTTCCGCAAGCAGAAATTCCGCCCCGAAATTCTGAGCCTGCCTGCGCATGCTCTCAGTCAGCGCTCTTCCTGAAGCGCGCTCCACTCCCGGATAGTTCACTACCTCTTCTGTGATCACGATCTGTCCTCCGAACTGCTCCTTTTCCACAACAACCACGCGATAGCGTGCCCGCGCCAGATAGAGAGCGGCAGTCAGCCCGGCAGGTCCTCCTCCGATCACAACTACATCATATAATTCCTTCATCTTTTTCCCTCGTATAATAAGCCTTTCATTATTTCAGGGGCAGCAAACAGCCGCCCCCTGTTTCAGAACTCTTCTTTCTATAACTGACCGACCAGATCCAGGCTCGGCTTCAGCGTCTCTGCCCCCGGCTGCCATTTCGCCGGGCACACCTCATCGCCGTGCTCATATACGAACTGGCACGCCTGCAGTTTGCGCAGCAGCTCATCCGCGTTGCGTCCCACATTTCCCGCATTGACCTCATAGGCCGCGATCTTTCCTTCGGGGTTGACGATAAATGTCCCTCTCTCTGCCACGCCGTCTGCCTCAATATAAACCTCAAAATCTCTTGAGATCACATGGGTCGGGTCAGCCAGCATGGGATATCCGATCTTTTTGATCCGGTCAGACGCGTCATGCCATGCCTTGTGGACATAGTGGGTATCACAGGATACAGAGTAGACTTCGCATCCTGACGCCTGGAATTCCGGGTATTTCTCCGCAAGATCCTCCAGCTCTGTCGGGCACACGAAAGTAAAGTCCGCCGGATAAAAGAAGAAAATGCTCCATCTGCCCAGCACATCCTCTTTTTTCACTTCTTTGAAAGCTTCGTTGTGATAAGCCTCAACACAAAACTCACCGATTTCTTTGTTGATCAATGACATAGGTAATACCTCCTTAAATGACTTCATTTATTGGTTAGTTGTAACTAATTTCATTGTAACTTCAGACAGGGCATGTGTCAACAAAAATATCAATAATAATAACTTTTATCATTTTTGCTATTCTGCAGCGACTATCTGATCGCCTCTGGTTCTCTTCAGAAGTTCCTGTTTCCCTATTGACAGATCTTCTCCAGTTGAATATAATTATAACAGTGTTATGAAACACTGTTATGAATTTGAAAGATCTTTTGTGCCGCCGGATGTAAAGGCGGAATGGAGGCTGTTATGGCAAAACAAATTGAAGGAGTATATGAAGCTGTGCTCGCCTGCGCGAAAAAGGAATTTCTGGAGAAGGGATATAAAGACGCCTCCCTTCGCGTTATCGCGCAGGCGGCTGGCACAAGTACGGGTTCGATCTACACCCGGTTTAAAGATAAAGCAGGACTGTTCGATGCTATTGTAGGTCCCGCTGCAGATCAGTTGAAAGATATGTTTGTGGAGATCCAGGAGAATTTCCATTCACTGGACGACAGCACACAGGAAGCGGAAATGGGAGAATACACATCCCGTCATCAGATGGAGATGCTGGAATATATCTATGACCATTTTGATGAGTTCCGTCTGCTTCTGGACTGCTCAGACGGAACCCGGTTTTCCAGTTTTGTTGATGAGCTGGTGGATATTGAAGTTGAATATACATACAAATATATGGAAGTGATCAATTGTGAAAGTGTAAAATCCGGTGTTGTCACCGAAGACTTCATCCATATCATTGTCACAGCATATTTCAATGGAATGTTTGAAGTGGTACGCCACAATATGAGCCGCGATGACGCAAGGAAGTTTATCCGGCTGCTCAACCGATACCATATGCAGGGATTCTCCACTGTTTTCAATCCGGAGATCTCGGAATAACCGTTACAGTGATAATCAGGCTGTTTCCTGTCCGGTACCGCAGGTGATGGCCTTATTATAAACCGCTTGGTTAGTTCTATCTAATTCAAGTAATATATTTCTAATCACAAGGAGGAATTACAATGCAGCAAAAAAGCCCTATGCTCCGTCTCTGGGAACTGAGCAGCCAGTACCACGGCGGCCTGATCCGTGCGGTCATCTCCGCTTCTGTCGGCGTCCTGTGCGGAATGCTGCCTTATTTTGCAGCCGCCAGGATCATCATCGGTCTTATGAACGGCAACAGAGAGTCTGGTTTTTATGTATTCTGGTGCATTATGGCATTCGCAGGTTATCTCCTGCGCTCCTGCCTGTATGCCCTTGCTCTTTCCATGTCACACAAAGCGACATTTTCCACATTGAAGAGTATCCGGGAACAGATCCTGGCAAAGCTCCCCAGGATGCCGCTGGGAACCGTCATGGACACTTCAAGCGGTGAGATGAAGCAGATCATCGTAGATCAGGTTGAAAGCATGGAACGCCCTCTGGCACACCTTCTGCCGGAAATGACGTCCAATATCTTCGGACCTGTATGCATCTTTATCTACCTGTTCATCCTGGACTGGCGGATGGCTCTCTTATCCCTCGTTTCCCTTCCCGTAGGCATGGCATTTATGATGGCTGTCATGAAAAATTATGGAAAACAGTATGAAGGTTCTGTCAAGGTAACGCAGGCTATGAATTCAACCATTGTAGAGTATATCAATGGGATTGAAGTGATCAAGGCGTTCAATCAGGGAAAAAATTCTTATGCCCGATTTTCTGACCGGGTGCTGGCTAACGCAGCATATTTTTATAACTGGATGAAGAGCTGCCAGCTTCCCGTATCTGTTTCCAAAGCCGTCGCTCCGACTACCATGATCACCATTCTACCTGCAGGATGGATCATGTATCAGACCGGAACGCTTGGAATGGATATCTTTCTCACCACGATCATCCTTTCCCTCGGGATCGCAGGCCCTCTTCTGGCCGCCATGGATTTTGTTGACAGTCTGGCGAAAGTGGGAACAACCGTAGATCAGATCGATTCCATACTGAACGGGAAAGAACAGCATCACGGAATGACTCCGGTACATGTGGATTCCACAGAAATCCGGGCAGAACACGTCTCTTTTGGTTATCACCAGGATAAGGAGATCCTCCACGACATATCCCTGACCATCCCGGAAGGTACCATGACTGCCTTCGTCGGACCTTCCGGCAGCGGGAAATCTACCATAGCAAAGCTCATAGCCGGCTTCTGGGATGTGGAACAGGGACGGATCCTGCTTGGCGGACACGATCTGAAAGATATCCCTCTCCGGCAGCTTTATGAGCAGACGGCTTTCGTCTCACAGGATAACTATCTTTTTGATGAGACCGTACGGGAAAACATCCGCATGGGCCGGCCCGGAACAACAGACAGGGAAGTGGAAGCCGTCGCAAAAGCGGCCGGCTGCGACGAATTTATCCGCCGTCTGGAAAATGGATACGATACAGTGGTCGGCGGAGGCGGCGCCCATCTCTCCGGAGGGGAACGGCAGAGGATCGCCATCGCACGAGCCATGTTAAAGAATGCCCCTGTGGTCATCCTTGACGAAGCCACAGCATACATCGACCCAGAGAATGAGGCGGTAATCCAGCGCGCCGTCGCCCGTCTGGTAAAAGGCAAAACTGTGATCGTAATCGCCCACCGGCTGTCAACCATTACGGACGCAGATCAGATCTTTGTCATAGAGGACGGCCGTATAGCGGCAAATGGTAATCACAGGGAACTTCTTGAGAGCAGTAAACTTTATCAGGAAATGTGGCAGGCACACATTGGCGCAAAGGACGGTGACGCAGCATGATCGAAGTATTAAAAAAGATCTGGCATTTTGCTGGAAAAGAACAGAAAAACATCAGCAAATCCATTTTCTGGGGATTTTTCTACGCAGTATTCCATATGTTTCAGGTGGGGGCTATCTATTATGTAGTGCTTGCTCTTACCGGAGGAGACCATTCTTATCAGGCCACGTGGACCGCTCTGGCGCTTCTCCTGGTCAGTATCGCAGGCCGTGCCGCCATCAACCGTTTCACTCAGCTACAGCAGACCCACGCCGGATATTTCATGGTGGCGGACCGGCGGATCCAGATCGGTGACAAACTGAAGCGTATCCCTATGGGGTACTTTAATGATAAAAGCCTGGGCGAGATAACCGGCGTTACAACAACAGTACTGGATGTAGTGGAGACTATGGGACCGGTGGTACTGGTCAGTATGCTGAGCGGGTTCATTAACGCGCTGGTCTTCATCCTGTGTGTATTTTTCTTTGACTGGCGGATCGGGCTCCTTGCTCTGGCGGGAACGATCCTGTATCTGTGTGTCACCTCCGCTATGGAACGCAGATCTGCACAGGTAACTCCCCACCGGCAGGAATCCGAAGCAAGACTGGTAGACGCGGTACTGGAACAGATCCAGGGAATGAGTGTGATCAAATCCTTCAACCTGACCGGGAAAGGGGATAAGCGGGTGCGTGATGCCCTGGAATACAACCGGGAAAGCAACCTGAACATCGAGCGTCTGTTCACGCCCTACAACATTGCCCAGGAAATGAGCCTGCATCTGTTCTCCGTGCTGATCATGGGAGCTGCAGTGCTGTTCTGCCTGAACGGTTCCATGCCACTGGCCGACGCACTGATGACTGTCATCATCTCCTTCCTCGTCTTCTCCCAGATCCAGTCTGCAGGAAGTGCAGCCGCAGGTCTGCGCGTTGTCGGCAGTTCCATTGACCATGCAGATCAGATCAACGGGATCCGGGAAATGGATGACAAAGGAAGGGAAATACATCCCCAAAAGCATGATATTTCTATGGAACACGTAGATTTTTCCTACGACAGCAAGCCGATCCTGAAAAATGTCTCCTTGGCCATTCCCGATAAGACAACGACTGCGATCGTAGGACCCAGTGGATCCGGGAAGACCACTCTTTGCAACCTGATCGCACGCTTCTGGGATGTGGATCACGGTTCTATACGAATCGGAGATGCAGATGTCAGGGAATACACTTTGGAATCTTTGATGAATCAGATCAGCATGGTATTCCAGAAAGTATATCTCTTCGCAGATACCATTGAAAACAATATTAAATTCGGCCGTCCCGACGCAACCCATGAACAGGTAGTCGAAGCGGCCAGAAAAGCCTGCTGCCATGATTTTATTGAAGCGCTTCCCGACGGATACAACACGGTGATCGGCGAAGGCGGGGCTACCCTCTCCGGCGGCGAAAAACAGAGGATCTCCATCGCCCGGGCCATACTGAAAGACTCTCCCATCATCATCTTCGATGAGGCAACCGCAAATGTGGATCCGGAAAATGAAGATAAGCTTCAGAAAGCAATGGAGGAACTGATGCGGGATAAGACGA
>DWWI01000105.1 GCA_019119745.1 Candidatus Mediterraneibacter gallistercoris
CTCCCGATCTCTCCCACTTCAATCTCACCAGTCTTCAGGTTCTTTCCGACTGCCAGAGCAGTCACCGCTCCAAGCGTCGGTGCCAGTGTGGACTTCGTTGTAATGCTTGTAGTGATGAAATCCCTCTGCTCATTCGGTTTCAGGGTAATGGTCACGGTAATTTTACGGGTTGTCTTTGCCTCCGTATTCGGATCGGCGATGTTTCTTGCCACCGCCTCCATCTCCCGGTTGATCTGCTGTGTCAGCTCCCCATTTGAGAACTGCTCAATGTTGATGTGTTTCATAGTGATTGTCTCCTTTCTTTATGAATTCATATATCTGTCAATTCCGTTTACCAGATCAGTTTTGGAGCCTTTTTTCCAGATATCCCAGAAATCAATTGTGCGGGACTGTGGCCGCTCTTTTGCAAGCTCAACCTTAATCTTCAGCGGAATCGGTACTGAGTCTCCGATGACCAGCACCTCTCCCGGACTGAATGTGGTCGTGGAATTGATGATATCCTCATTTCCATCCGGCAGCATACCTTTAACCATGGATTTGTCTGTCTCATTATTCAGCTTTGACACAATAAAATTTGCGCATTGAGCCATGATGGTTTTATTCAACTCCGAAGGACGCTGGCTTGCTACAAAAAGCGTCATACCGAACTTTCTTCCCTCTTTCGCGATGTTCTCGAATATCTCAACCATACGTCGCTCCGAGGCGGAAAGCTGAAAATTATTCGGTATATAAACATGAGCCTCATCACATACCAATGTCACCGGTGTAATCTCTCCATCTTTAAACGTCTGCTGTACTCCGTAAATCAGTTTTGTTACCGCCCCGATCACCGCGATAGCAATATCATGAGGCATATTAGAGAGGTCAATATTTTTGACCGGCTTATCATTTCCAAGAATCTGAAGTATCAGTTCTGTCAGATAACTCTGGTCAGCATCTTGAAAGAGAAACGACAGTCTTGCATCATTTTCTTTTGATTCCAATGTGCTGATAATACCGTGAAGACGTCCGTTGTATTCGCCTTTTACTTTCTTAGGCAGCCCTGCATTGGCTCCAGTCTTGTAAAATTCTCCTGTCTCAACCTGCTCCTCATTCAGCCCTTTGAGATGGTCAATCAGTTTTTTATAGCTGAAATAAACCGGCTTTCCTTCATTTCCATCGGGGCAGATCTGTTTATAACATTTCCGGAGTGCAGCCATAGCAACCGTGGCCGACTCCTCTTTAATCTTCAGGATATTTGAGACCATATCTGAAAACCCAAACATCCAGATTGGGAACGGCATTGCTGAACTAAATGAAATATTCCGGGCATATGACAGTTTCCTGTATTCCCCATGAATGTCAAACACTATAATATTTGCCCCCGGGAGCTTGCTTGCCTCCTCCAGAATCTTCGCTACTGTTTCCGATTTTCCAGATCCGGTATTTCCTACAATGCAGGAATGCCTCTGAAAAAATCGGTTGCCGTCTACCCATGCAGGGCAATGATAAACGGCATATTTCCCGATGCAGAACCCGCTGTCCGTCCGGCTGATCATCTTGGAAAACTCTTCTCCGTTAATCTCTCTGGCGGTGATGTCTGTTGTAGGATACTGATCCAATGCCTTGCTGAATTTCCCATTATGTACACTTCCGATAATCGAGCATTCTACTACTTTAATGCTTGTCCCGCCCAGTATGAAATCATCATCTGAAATGCCGGCTCCTGCATCGTTATCTGTTACAGCCGTCACCATTGTGACCAGCTCTGCTGTCCCATCTGTAATGGAGATCAGGTCATTGATCCTGACATTGCTGAACTCCTGCTGATCCGTCCGGATCTGTACTTTGTCGCTTAAAATCTTAATTAACTTCAACTCTATAATCCCTCCAATAGCTCACTATAATTCCTGATGCGGGCAGCCTTAACGCTCTTACAATAATCACATTTCCCGCAGTATACCGGCTCCTCCTGCCCATATTTCACACGGGCATAATGTTCAATGTTTTGCTCAATCTCACGCAATGCAATATCAAGCACCGGCTGTGTGATCTGGAAGATATCCAGATCAATCGTCCGCTCTTTCGTAGCCACAGCCAGATAGAACGGTAAATGCTCTCCGGTAACAAGTTCCACGCCCTTCTGATAGACAGCTCCCTGCAGGTCATACCGCCACAATGGGAGGGTTCGGAATTTCTGCACTACTTTCAGATCAGTAATGCAGATCCCCGGGAGATAGCTGTCCATCTTCATTTTCCAAGGGAATCCGAACAGCTCAAAATTCATGATCCGCTGCTTTTCTCCGGACATGAAACGCATAAATGTTTCATCAGCCTGAATCCTCGCTATGATCTCATTTGCTTTCTTAAACTCACTGCGCAGCTCCTGCTTGCGGGTAAACACCGCTGGATGCTCCTTCATGAAATCATCCAGCGTTCCTTCAAAATAAGAATCCACAAATGAGCCCGTCAGCATTGCTTTTGTCATCTCCGGCTTATACTCTCCACGGATCTTCGCCATAGCCATTGCTTCACATTTCATAAAATCCTTGTACTGGGATACAGAAAAATACTGACTGTCAGCTTCCGCAGAATAGTAATTATTCTGATTCAGCTCCATCCTTCTCTTCATCCTTCTTCACGCCTCTCTTTGCGCTTTTCTTTCCGTCGTCCTCTATCTTTCCAGAAAATGGGTCCTGCACCTCACTGTCTGATTCACCGGTTCCCGGAGCCGGAAGATCAAAATACTGTTCTCGGCTCGCCATTCCGTCACGAAGCGAACGATATACATTATTCAAGCGGATCATGTCATTCTCGCTGAACGCTTCGCACTTGCATCCGATATACTTCTCAATCATCTCCTGAGTAACTGAAAACTTTTCTTCAAAAAGCCGGATTCCATCACGCACACGGTCAATCAAAGGTTTATCATTTCCTGATACCAGCGTCTTCTGGCATTCCTTTACAGCCGCCTCCACTACGTCTCCCGGAATGATCCCGAGGATGCAGGATCTTAAGCGGCGGGCACCCTGGTTTGCAACCATTTCATAGATATCACGTGGATCTGTAAGCGGGACATTTCCTTTCTTTGTACTGCGGATATGTGGCACGCTGAAGATCTTCACCTGCCGGGTATTCGTCTCCAGATCCCACGCATACGCCATCACCTGTGATTCCCCGTTCTTCTGCTCCAACTCAGTAATACCGAAGTCCAAGTTTCCCCAGTTCTGCGCCATGGACTCTGCCAGTCTGATTGATGGACCTGTTACTTTTGTTCCGCCGCGCGGGTATTCGTACATGGCGCTTTCGGCAAGTGATTTCCTCTTGCAAGACTGCATGATCCGGTTATAGCTCTCTACCTCATCCCGTGGAAATCTCTTTGCAATCACCATGGCAGCCTGCACTTCCTGCGCCTGCCGACTGATCATCATTTCCGTCTGTGTATTACGGCTCACCATTCCACCGTCCTGCTGCATAACAATATCATTCATACTCTTGTTTCTCCTTCCATTAATTAATTACATATGTCAGATCCGTTCCCTTAATATGCTTCTCCGCCATCCTCACCGCTGCTTCGTAGCTTTCCGAACAGCAGGCAAGAGATCCGTCAGAATATCGGATGATATATACGCATATCATTTTCTGCCTGCTCACGGATCATCCTCCTTTATCCAGTTGCCGGAATAGAACCATTCCACCAGCATCTCGCGAAATTCCCGCTGATCTTCCGGTGTGCCGTGAAGAGATCTCTCCAGAGCGTAATCAAAAGCCTGTTCTTCCTCGACCACCGTGTCCTTTTCCGGTCCGATTCCTATGTACATTCGCCCCTCCTTGTGCTATGATTAGGTTGGTTAGTTACCTGAGCGCCCTGAGGTTGCCGCCTCATGAGGGTGCTCAATTTTTATTTCTCTACTTCTATAAGTGACATCCTCCGTATCTTC
>DWWI01000106.1 GCA_019119745.1 Candidatus Mediterraneibacter gallistercoris
CTCATCCGCCCAGCTGTCCCAGATATGGCTTTTCAGTTCATGCACATTGTTAGACTTTTTCTGCCAGATCCACAGCATTTCGTCCACACAGCTCTTGATAGCCGTGCGCCGGAGCGTGAGCGCCGGAAACTCTTTTGAAAGGTCATACCGGTTGATGACTCCGAATTTCTTGATCGTATAAGCGGAAGTGCCGTCCTCCCATACCGGGCGCACCTTCTCCCCTTCTGTACTTGTACCGTTATCAATGATATCCCGGCACATATCGATAAACACTTTATCTGCGTAACTCATAATTTCCTCCTTTATCACGGATCAGCGATATTATACAGCAGCTTTTCCAGATTTCTCCTCAACGCGTCAGTCTCACGCCTCGTCATCCCGCGCGTAAGCTCTCTGTCAAGCTTTCTCCGGTCAATGTCCATCCTCCTCTGGATGTCATATGCTTTTTCCGTGAGATAGATATTCTTTTTCCTCTTATCATGCGCATTCGGCACGCAGAGAATATAGCCTTTTTCGTCCAGCCGTTTCAGGATTCCTGTCACAGTCGGATTTTTAAGACTTAAGTTCTTCTCCACATCCCGCTGGCTCACCTCTTCCTTGCTCGTGCGGAAAAGATAATCCAGCACCGCACACTGTGATGATGTGATACCGATCTTCTTTAACCGTTCATTCAGATCTTTTTCGTATACGTTGTTGATCTGTTTAATCAGAAATCCGATTGGCTGGCTTCTTTTCTCCATCTGTATCCCTCACCTTATCCGTTTGCATGCCCGATCCCCGGAGTCCCGCTGGCGCTTAATACTCCCGGATCACGCTGCTGATCTCGTAGATGCTCTCCATCTGCTTCAGTTCTCCTATGGCATCTTTCATATGCCGTTCTTTTACCTTTTCTGTCACGATGACCAGTTCCGCCCGGTCTGAATGCGAACTCTTCTGGACAACTCTCGCAATACTCACCTTATGTCCGCCGAACACCTGAGCGATCTGCGCCAGTACACCCGGGAGGTTCTTTACCTGCATACGCAGGAAGAATTTGTTCGCGGCCTCTCCGAAATCTTTCACCGGAATCTGCCGGTAACAGGTACAGCTGATCCTGCCTGTACAGTTGTATGCCAGATCCCGCGCCACATCGATCACATCTCCGACCACCGCGCTGGCCGTGGGCATCTCGCCTGCCCCTCTGCCGTAAAACATTGCGTCATCCACCGCGTCTCCATGGATGAACACTGCATTGAACGACTCTCTTACAGACGCAAGCGGATGATCTTTCGGCAGCATCACAGGATACACTCCCACTTCAATTCCGGCTTTGGTATTCCGCGCGACACCGAGCAGTTTGATCACACTGTCAAATTCTTTCGCGTAGGCGATATCAGCCGCCGTGATCTTCGTGATACCCTCTGTATAAAACTCCGAAAAAACGACTCTTGAATGAAACGCAATAGACGCCATGATCGCCACCTTGCGCCCTGCGTCAAGTCCTTCCACATCCGCAGTAGGGTCAGCCTCGGCATATCCCAGATCCTGCGCCTGTTTCAGCGCGTCGTCAAATTCCATACCGTCCTCAAACATCTTGGTCAGGATATAGTTGGTCGTGCCGTTTACGATGCCCAGCACATCTGAAATCTCATTCGCCGCCAGACACTGCTTCAACGGACGGATGATCGGGATTCCTCCTGCCACGGCCGCCTCAAAAAGAAAATCTTTCCCATTCTCGCGAGCAGCATCGAACAGTTCTCTTCCCTCTTCGGCGATCAGATCCTTATTAGCTGAAACCACATTTTTACCGGCCCTCAAAGCCTCCATGATCATTGTTTTCGCCGGTTCCATACCGCCGATCACTTCAATAACAATCTGGATTTCTTCATCCTCGATAATCTCTCTCCAGTTATCAGTCAGAAGTCTCTCATCCACGCCTTCTCTTTTCTTATTTTTGTTATGGACAAGTATCTTTTTAATCTCCAGCTGCGCGCCGGCAGTCTGTTCCATCACATCCGCGCGCTTTCGGATCAGTTTATATACACCTGTTCCGACTGTTCCAAGGCCGAGCAGGCCGATCTTGATTTTCTTCATTCAATCTCCTCTTTTCTGCTGTCCGCACACCGTAATATCATACAGGATACACACGGCCGCGTTTTAAAACATTCAGTTTCTGTTCAGTATTCACAGTATAGCATAGCACCGCGGCATCAGCAAGCACGGTCATGTCCCTTTGCAGATAACGCGGGCCGAACTTTCAATGTTTTGATTCCATTTACTGTCTTTCAGACGCCCCTCTGCGCATCCGGCACACAAGAAGCCCGATCACAAATCCGGCAAGCGCAGGACACACCCAGCCGAATCCCTGTTCCGAAAACGGCAGGAGAGCGCCGGCAGTATCCGTGATTATCCTGATCGCCGGAGATGCACTGATCGCTTCAGGCAGCGCGCGAAGAAAATCAAATATGGCGCCAAACGCCGTAAATGCCATCGCGCACTGATACACGATCCTGTTCCCGCCGAAAATACGATTAGAAAACGTAAGTGCGATCAGCACGATTGACAACGGATACAGGAACATTAACACCGGCATGGAATAAGCAATAATTGAATTCAATCCCAGATTCGCGATCAGAAATGACAGAACGCAGAATGCAGATGCCCAGATCCGGTATGAAGGACCGCCGGGGAACAGTTTTACAAACGTTCTCCCGCAGCTTGTGATCAGTCCTACCGCGGTCTTAAGGCACGCTACCGTAACAGTCGCGGCAAGGATCAACGCCCCGGCTGTACCGAAATAATAACCTGCGATCCTCGCAAGAGCTTCCCCGCCGTTCTCAGAGGCCGGGAACCCCCCTCTGCTCTGAGCCCCCATCACCGTGACCAGTACGTAGATCAGCGCCATCAGGAGAGAACTGAAGACACCTGCCTTAACCGTACTCTTCGCAACCTCTCCCGGTTCTTCCGCCCCCAGTCCGCGTATGGCTTCCACTACCACGATCCCGAACGCGAGTCCTGCAAGGACATCCATTGTGTTATATCCCTCAAGCAGCCCGGTAAAGAAAGCCCCCTGCGCATACCCGCCCTGAGGCGCCACATCGCTTATCGCCCCTGCCGGGGATGCGAGAGCCCTCACAAGAAGGATTCCCAGAAAGAGAAGAAACAGAGGATTGAGCACTTTCCCGATCCATGTCATAATTTCTCCCGGACGCAGAGAAAAAAACAGGACAAGGGCAAAAAAGAGCAGTGAAAAGACTGCCAGTCCGGCTGTATGGGAAGCGCCTGACGTAATACCTTCCACACCTACTGTATATGATACAGTGGCACATCTCGGTATGGCAAAAAAAGGACCTATTGTCAGATACAGGGCGCAGGTAAAGAAAAGTCCGTATCTTCTTCCCACCCGGCTGCTCAGCTCAAGAAGGCCGTCCTGCCGGCTGATCCCCAGCGCCGCAACGCCAAGCAGCGGCAGGCCGACCCCCGTAATCAGGAATCCTGCTGCCGCCTGCCACATATTACTTCCGGAAAGCTGTCCCATAGAAGCCGGAAAAATCAGATTACCCGCTCCGAAAAACATACCAAACAGCATACTGGCAACTACGATGATTTCTTTCAGTGTCAATTTTTTCATAAAACTCGCTCTCCTGTACTCTGGATGTCGGCCGGATAAAAGAAAAAGCACCTGAACCCCATTCCGGAATCTCAAGTGCTTAATTCAGAGCGACAGACGGGGTTCGAACCCGCGACCCCG
>DWWI01000107.1 GCA_019119745.1 Candidatus Mediterraneibacter gallistercoris
ACGTCTTACGCTTGGCTTTTCATAGTGTTCTCTCTTGCGGATCTCCTGCTGAATGCCAGCTTTAGCGCAGTTTCTTTTGAATCTGCGTAAAGCGCTGTCTAACGTCTCGTTTTCTTTAACGATTACATTTGACATAGTCTCACACCTTACCTCCCCTCCAGCCTTGTATTGTGCATAATACGACTGTTCGGGTATTTTTATTGCACTAACAAAGATTATAACATATTTTTCTTTTCCGTCAACCGTTTTAAATAAAAATCTCTCAAAACATCGCAATTGCGGTTCCGGAAAGCTGTAATCTGCTGCTATTTAATCTGTGTCTCCAGCACTTCGGCAGCCTTTGCAAGAGCATCCGGAATGCCTGCCGGATTCTTTCCGCCCGCCTGAGCCATGTTCGGGCGTCCGCCGCCACCGCCGCCGACACATCCTGCGATTGCTTTTACAAGATTTCCGGCATGGGCGCCTTTCTTCATCGCCTCGTCTGTGGCAGTTACCATAAGGCTTACTTTGCCGTCGTTTGCCGATGCAAGCACAACGACTCCGTCGCCGAGTTTTGCTTTGAACTGATCTCCGAGATCGCGCAGTCCGTTCATGTCGATACCGTCAAGCTGTGCAGCGAGCAGTTTAACTCCTTTCACTTCTTTGACCTGATCCATCACATCACCGGCAGCTTCCTGGGCCATCTTATTCTTCAGACTCTCTACCTCGCCGTGGAGAGACTTGTTCTCAGCCATCATATGAGTGATCTTGTCTGCAAGATTCTCCGGAGTTGCCTTCAAAAGATGAGCCGCATTTTTCAGCGTCTCTTCAACGTGGGCATAGTATTTCATAAGTCCGTCGGATGTAAGAGCCTCGATACGCCGAACTCCCGCAGCCACACCGCTCTCGGAGATGATCTTAAACGCCATGATCTCCGAAGTATTCTTTACATGGGTTCCGCCGCAGAACTCAATCGAGAAGTCTCCCATATTGACGACACGGACAATATCTCCGTACTTCTCGCCGAACAGTGCCTGAGCGCCTGTCTTTTTCGCCTCTTCGATCGGCATATTCTTTATTACCACGTCCAGACCTTTCGAAATCTGCTCGTTTACGATATCTTCTACTTTCTGCAGTTCTTCCGGGGTCATTGCAGAAAAATGAGTAAAGTAAAATCTCAGTCTGTCTTCATTCACACTGGAGCCGGCCTGTTCTACATGTGTTCCCAGCACTGTGCGCAGCGCTTTCTGGAGCAGATGGGTTGCGCTGTGGTTTCTTGCGGAAAGCGCACGTTTCTTTGCATTTACCTCAAGAGTTACTTTGTCGCCGGTTTTGATCATGCCCTTTGTCATTACACCGATATGGCCGATCTTTCCGCCGAGAAGTTTCACTGTGTCTTCTACTTTGAACTCGCCTTCAGCTGTACGGATATATCCTGTATCTGCTTCCTGGCCTCCGCTTGTTGCATAGAACGGTGTCTCCTGTACAAAGATGGTACCTTTCTGTCCTTCGGAAAGCGCCTCGACGATCTCATCTTCCGTGGTGAGCACTGTCACATCAGATTCATATGTCAGATTGTCATATCCGACAAAAGTACTTGTCACGCTCGGATCAATGGACTCATATACCGTGACATCAGCACCCATATAGTTGGTCACTTCACGCGCATCGCGGGCTTTCTTTCTCTGCACTTCCATGCATGCGTGGAATCCTTCCTCGTCAACTCCGAGTTCCTTTTCCTCGAGGATCTCTTTCGTGAGGTCCAGCGGGAATCCATAGGTGTCATAGAGACGGAACGCATCTTCTCCGTTTAATGTTTTCTCGCCCTTTGACTCCATATCAGAGATCATATCGGCAAGGATTCCGAGGCCCTGATCGATCGTTTTATTGAACTGTTCTTCCTCTTTTGCGATCACTTTGAGAATAAACTCTTTCTTCTCTTCCAGCTCCGGATAACCGTCCTTGGATCCTTCGATCACATTTTCAGCCAGTTCCGGAAGGAATCCTTTGTGAATTCCGAGCAGTCTTCCGTGACGGCATGCTCTTCTTAACAGTCGGCGGAGTACATAGCCCCTTCCTTCGTTGGACGGCATAATACCGTCAGAGATCATAAACGTCACAGAACGGATGTGATCTGTAATGACACGGATCGATACATCATCTTTGTACTCTTTCCCGTATTCTTTACCTGCAAGGCGGCATACGTGATCTCTTAATGCCTTGATCGTATCTACATCAAAAATGGAATCCACGTCCTGTACAACGCTGGCCAGTCGCTCCAGTCCCATTCCTGTATCAATGTTCTTCTGTTCCAGTTCGGAATAGTTTCCGTTTCCGTCATTATCAAACTGGGTGAACACATCGTTCCAGATCTCCATATAGCGGTCGCAGTCGCAGCCTACCGTACAGTCCGGCTTGCCGCATCCGTATTTTTCTCCTCTGTCGTAATACACCTCGGAGCAGGGACCGCACGGACCTGAACCGTGCTCCCAGAAGTTGTCTTCTTTTCCGAATTTAAAAATCCGCTCGGCCGGGATTCCGATTTCTTTATTCCAGATTTCAAAAGCCTCATCATCGTCCACATAGACAGACGGATACAGACGGTCAGGATCAAGCCCCACGACTTCAGTCAGGAACTCCCATGTCCAGTGGATCGCCTCTGTCTTGAAATAATCACCGAAAGAAAAGTTTCCGAGCATCTCAAAGAATGTGCCGTGACGCGCGGTCTTTCCTACATTCTCGATATCTCCGGTACGGATACATTTCTGACAGGTTGTAACTCTTCTTCTCGGCGGGATTTCCTGTCCTGTAAAATATGGTTTTAAAGGTGCCATTCCTGAATTGATGAGCAGCAAGCTCTTATCATTATGCGGCACCAGAGAAAAGCTCTTCATTGCAAGGTGTCCTTTGCTCTCGAAGAACTCCAGAAACATTTTTCTAAGCTGGTTAACTCCATATGGCTGCATGTTAAAAATCCTCCTCTTTCGCTCAAAAAGCCTGTTTTATAATATATCACAGCCTTATACATTTGTAAAGCGGACGCAAAAAATGCGTCCGCCCTGTATAATTTGTATATGTGGCTTTTCCGCCCGGCGGAACCGTTATTCCAGATCGATCTCGATGAGTTCTTCCGGAGGTACCGCACGGCTTGATTTGTTTACAAAGTTCTGCAGGTTTTTCTTTGCTTTTGCAACCGGTATGTTGGTGCCGGCACCTGCGATACAGCCGCCCGGGCATCCCATTCCCTCTATCAGACAGCCGTTCAGCTTGCCTGCCTTTGCAAGCGTCAGTATCTTCTTGCAGTCTGCAAGGCCTTCCGCGTGCTCGATATTGACCTGCACGTCCGGATAGTATTTATTAATACATTTCTCAATAGCGGCGGCAACTCCTCCTGCGCATGCGTAGCCTCGTCCGGCTCCTGTCGCGTTATGGAAAGAAGATTCCGCCTCGTATGTAGAAAGATCGATTCCCTTTGCGTCGAACATTGCCTGCAGTTCCTCAAAAGTAACGACAAAATCGACATCGCTTCGAACACTCCGGCGTGAAGCTTCAAGCTTTTTGGAGGCACAGGGCCCGATGAACACTACTCTGGCATTTGGATGCTTCTGCTTGATCGTTCTCGCGGTCGCCACCATAGGGGTGAGCTCCTGTGATATCTCGTCGATCACGTCCGGGAAAAATTTCTTCGCAAGCATTGCCCATGAAGGACAGCAGGATGTGAGAAGGAAAGGAAGCTCTCCCGTAACAACCTTGTCCACATAGTGGTGTGCCTCGGCGATCGCGCCGATGTCAGCGCCCAGAGCCACTTCAAAGACTTCTGAAAATCCCAGTTCCCGAAGCGCCGCCTTGATATTTCTCGGCGTGATATTGTCCCCGAACTGCCCCACAAATGCAGGCGCGATCTCGGCGATGATCTCCTCTCCTTCCGAGAGGGCCCTTGCGAGCTGGAAGATCTGTGATTTGTCTGAAATTGCTCCGAACGGACAGCTTACCATACACATACCGCAGGAAACGCATTTGTCATTATCAATGAATGCACGTCCGTATTTATCCGAAACGATTGCATTTACGCCGCAGGCCTTCTTGCACGGGCGTTCTTTTTTTGCAATGGCGTCGTAAGGACATACGGATTTGCATTTCCCGCATTTGATGCATTTTTCCTGATCGATGTGTGAGCGTCCGTCTACCATGGAAATCGCTCCTCTTGGACAGACCTCCTGGCATGGATGTGCAAGACATCCCCTGCACATATTGCTCACTTCATACATATTCTCCTCACAGCTATCGCAGGCAGACGGAATTACCTGCATAAGCGGGGGCTCGTAATACTTTTCAGAAATATTACTTGCCTCCACGCCGGCTGTCAGATGTACCGGTTTATTCTCCGGACGAAGAGAAAGCCCCATCGCCAGACGCAGCCGTTCTCTTACAATTGCACGGGAACGGTACGTACTCTCACGGTATTTTTCAGTGTCGTCATTGACGATCATATAAGGGATTGCCTCCATATCGTCAAGAAGCGTATCTGCATCCGCTTTAAATCCAAGTTTTGCGACTTCAGTAAATACGCGTCTGCGGATATTTCTTACCGGAGTCTGCAGTCCTCTCATGTTCATTTCCATTCGCAAAATCCTCCTCTGTTTTTATCTGTGCATGGAGAAAGAATCCTCGTCATAATTGCTCAGATTCTTGTAGATTCCTCTGTCGTCTGCTTCTTTGATCAGAGCGTCTCTTGATTTCTTGGCAAGCATCTGATCTTTGAATGAGCTCGGTCCGCCGACACAGCCTCCGTCGCATGCCATACCCTCGATAAAGTCTTCCGGAAGTCTTCCGACTTTCATGAGCAGCAGCGCCTTCTTACATTCAGCGGCTCCATTTGCTTTGTATACCTTTACGTCAATATTGTTGCCGGATTCTTTTAAACTCTCCTGTACAGCAGCTGCGACTCCTCCGGAATTTCCGAATCTCTTTCCGAATACGGATGCTTCCTGATATGTATTTTCCACCGGTTCTAAAGCTACGCCTTTTGCACGCATCATGGCACGGATCTCGCTGTATGTCATGGCATAATCCGCATTGCCCTCGATCTTCTGATCCACGATCTCTGACTTCTTTGCAAGACAGGGACCGATAAATACGGTCACGGCTTCAGGATCTTTTGCCTTGATCATACGTGATACGGCGCACATCGGGGATACCGTTGTAGAAACCGCGTCACTCAGTTCAGGATAATGTTTACGCACCATATTTACAAATCCCGGACAGCAGGAAGTTACTTTCTTCTTTCCCTCCTGATATGCCTCGCGCCATTCTTCCGCCTCGTATTTTGCAGTCAGGTCTCCGCCTAAGCCAACCTCAACAAACTCTGTGAAGCCAAGCTCTTTCATAGCCTTTCTCCAGCTTGCCATTGTGATGTCCGGACCGAACTGTCCTTCCGTCGCCGGCGCAAGCATTGCATACACATGCTTTCCGGACTTGATCGCGTTGATCACGTCAACGATCCATGTCTTGGAACCGATAGCGCCGAACGGACAGCTGTGGATACATTTTCCGCAGCGGATACATTTTTCATCATCAATCACGGAAATGCCATACTCGTCATATGAAATAGCGTCTACAGGGCAGCTGAATTTACACGGTCTCTGAAGATGGGCGATTGCATTATACGGACAGGCATCAGCGCATTTGCCGCATTCTTTACACTTGGAAGGATCAATGTGTGAGCGGCGGCGTCCTGCCTCGATCGCGCCGAACTTACAGGCGTTGATACAGGCCTTCCCCAGACAGTTCTGGCAGTTTTCCGTTACCGTATAACTGGAGATCGGGCAGTCTTCACAGGCAGAATTAATAACCTGGATAATATTTCCGTCGTCGTTCACTCCGGGCGCTTTGCCTTCTGCAAGACGCACCCTCTGCCGGATAATCTCTCTTTCTTTATAAATACAGCAGCGAAACTGCGGTGTCGGTCCCGGAATCAGCTTAAACGGGATTTCGTCTTTGCGTTCTTCCAGTTCACCGGCAAACGCCAGTCTTGCCACTTCTTCCAGAACTGCATGTTTGATTTTGATTACATTTGCATCTGCGTACTTCAAAACTCTTTTCCTCCATACCTATAAATTTTAACGTTACAAAGTACGGTTACACATACTTCCCTCTCATTAATATACCATGCGAAGAACATTTTTCCCAGTGATTTTTTTACAGACGCTGTACTAATTAAAATACAAGATATTATGTCACGTAATACAATTTATTTCGCGTTTTTAAACAGCTCCTGTGCATACCGTACGGACTGCATCGCATCTTTGCCGTAAAAATCAGCTCCGATCATATCCGCATAATCCTGATTGAGCACCGCTCCACCGACCATCACTTTACATTGCGGAGCACGCTCCCTCAGAAGCTTTATCGTCTCTTCCATGCTCACGACGGTCGTCGTCATAAGAGCGCTCAGTCCTGCCAGCCTGACATCTTTTTCCTGCACTGTATCCGCAATCCGTTCAGGGGGAACGTCTTTTCCCAGGTCTATCACTTCAAAACTGTAATTCTCAAGAAGAACCTTTACAATATTTTTCCCGATATCATGGATGTCGCCTTTTACTGTAGCAAGAACAACCGTGCCGATCTTTTCACGGACTTCTCCGCTTTTGTCCATTTTATCCTTCAGAACCGCGAAAGCGCTTTTAGCCGCCTCTGCGCTCATAAGAAGCTGCGGGAGGAAGACCGTTCCCTTTTCAAAGCCATCTCCCACATGATTCAAAGCCGGTATGAGCTCTGTATTAATGATGTCCAGCGGGTCCTGTGTTTCAGAAAGACGCGCAGTGATTGTGGATGCGTCCTCCTTGAGCCCTTTTTCGATGGATTCTCTAAGGCTTGCTGTAGTCTTGTGTTCAGTACCGTCAGAAACCGTTCTTCCGCCGGATGTCAGATTATTGCTGTAATGGCTGATATAAGATTCGCAGTTTGCATCCAGTCCCATCAGGGCATGATATGCATACCAGGCTTTCATCATATCTTCTGATGACGGGTTGATGATTCCGGCGCTCAGTCCGTTCATCATCGCCATTGTATAAAATGCGGCATTTACAACAGGACGCGCAGGAAGTCCGAACGAGATATTGGATACTCCCAGCACAGTCTTGACTTTGAGATCATCTCTCAGCCGGCGAAGTGTTTCAAGGGTCACCTTTGCCCCCTCCGGTTCCGAACTGATCGTCATGGCCAGTGCGTCGATCACGATATCCTTTTTCTTAATTCCGTATCTGGCAGCTTCCGTGATGATCCGTTCGGCAATACGTACACGTCCCTCAGCGTCACCGGGGATTCCCTTTTCATCCAAAGTCAGTCCGATAACAACACCGCCGTATTTCCGGATCAAAGGGAAAACTTTATCCATTGATTCCTGCTTGCCGCTGACCGAATTTACCATAGCTTTTCCGTTATAAATGCGCAGTGCCGCCTCCATCGCGGCGGGATCCACTGTATCGATCTGAAGAGGAAGACTAACGACACTCTGCAGCTCCTGAATTGTCTCTTTCATCATAGAGACTTCATCAATATCCGGAAGTCCGACATTTACATCAAGAATATGTGCGCCATTGTCCTGCTGCGCGATTCCCTCACGTAGGATATACTCCAGATCATGATCCTTCAACGCCTGTTTAAACTTCTTTTTCCCTGTCGGATTGATACGTTCTCCAATGATCTTTGAACCATTACCAAGAAAGACACTCTGTCCGTAGGAGGATACGATCGTATCGTTCTTTTCTGACGGTGGAATTACGTTCAGCCTTCTGCAGCGTTCCGTCATGGCATGTATATGTTCAGGTGTGGTGCCGCAGCAGCCGCCGATCAAACATGCGCCCATGGATACGATTTTTTCCATATATGCGGCGAATTTCTCCGGTGACACATCATAATATGTCTGTCCGTCTCTCTGTTTCGGGAGACCTGCGTTCGGTTTGACGATCACGGGAAGTGAAGAATATTTTATATAATCTTCAACAACAGGAAACATCTGCTCCGGTCCCATTCCGCAGTTGATTCCGAGAGCGTCTACACGCAGACCCTCAAGAAGTGCTATGACCGATGGTACATCCGCTCCGGTCAGCAGTTTCCTGCGTTCATCAAAGATCGCAGTTGCGAATACCGGCAGAGAAGTGTTCTCTTTGGCAGCCAGAACAGCAGCTTTCAGCTCATAAGTGTCACTCATGGTCTCGATATGGATCAGATCGGCTCCTGCCTCTTCTCCCCAGACCATAACTTCTTTAAACGCCTCGTAGGCCTCTTCAAAATCCAGGTCTCCCATGGGCTTTAAAAGTTTCCCGGTAGGGCCGATATCGAGTGCTGTATACACGGTATGTCCTGCGCACTGCGCATCAGATTTATCAGATATTTCTGCGACCGCCTCTGCAGCAGCCTCCTTGACAAGCCTGACAGCAGTCTTTACTGTCTGCTCAAGCGAACATCCTTCTGCATGAAATTTCAGCGCATTTGCCCCGAATGTATTCGTAAGTACAATATCACTTCCTGCTTTAATATAGTTCTTATGTATTGTTTTAATCTCTTCCGGGCGGGATATATTCCATGTTTCCGGGAGTTCGCCCGGAGCCAGTCCTCTCTCCTGGAGAAGTGTTCCCATTCCTCCGTCGAAGAAAAGCAGTTCTTTTCCTAATCTGTCTCTGATCATATCTGGTCCTTTCTCATCTTGTTCATATGTGTTTTTTCTGGAATATCTGTCGGTTACAGCATCTTATCTGCGGTACTCACAGTCTGTCTTGTCACAGGCTTCACAACCGGCGACAGAGCACCGCTCCTTCACGGGACTCGCACCAATCACGGCTGTTACAGATTTTGACGGAGTCATCATGTAACTGTCCGTCATTGTCAGCCCTATCGTTTTTGCACAGTCCAGCATCTGCATGAGCGGCTTTTGGTAATGAATGTCGAAATCTCCATACCCCGGACTGAATCGCGGTCTGAGATACAGGCCTTCCTTCTCAAGTTCTTCCCCTGTCTCAAGCTGTTTTTTATCGCAGTATTCTTCCAGAACGGCAGCCGCGCACGCCTGCTGGATTACGGCCCGGCTCATATCCGTCATCGATGTTCTGCGGATCAGCTGATCCACCCCGGCACCAAGTGTAGCGCCAAAAAGCACCACCTTTACACATCCCTTCAGATTTCTGGAAAGACTGCTGCTTTTAATCTCAGTATTTCCTATTCGTATCATGCCATCCGAAAACTGTTCTACATCAAAAATGCGGCAGATGGATTTCGGCCCCGCTGCTTTTTCCACTTCGGAAAAGGCATCTTCAATCATCATACGGGTCCTCTCATCTGCCGTATTTCTTCCATATCCCAGATAACGGACAGCTTCTTTCATACGTCTGTCCATCAATTTTAATCTCCTAAGCCTTTATAATCTCTGATAAGTTTTTTATGATAGCTGCAGCCACGTCAGGTCTGTTCATCGAATAAATATGTATGTTTTTTACACCATTGGCGAGCAGGTCGATGATCTGATCCGTTGCATACGCGATCCCTGCCTGTTTCATGGCTGCCGGTGAATTGCCGAAACGATCCAGTATTGCCAGGAACCTGCGAGGGAAAACTGTTCCCGAAAGCTCCTGGCTTTTTTTCATCTGCGCAGCGCTTGTAATCGGCATGATGCCCGGAAGGACGGGAACAGTAATCCCCGCCTCCCGGATTCTGTAGAGGAAATTATAATGGATATCATAGTCAAAAAACATCTGGGTCGTAAGAAAATCGACACCGCTGTCCACTTTCTGTTTAAGATAGCGGATATCGTCTGATTTATGCTCATTCTCCACATGCCCCTCAGGGTAACAGGCGGCTCCGATACAGAAGTCACCGTGTTTCCTGATCTCCTCTACAAGCTCATACGCATATCTGAATCGCCCTTCATCCGGGAAAGTCACACCTTCCGGAATATCTCCGCGAAGCGCAAGTATATTCTCAATCCCGAGTTCTTTCAGCCTGCCAATCACATGTCTTACTTCGTCCTTTGTAGAGGAAGCGCATGTCAGATGAGCAAGACTCAGCAAATGCAGATCGTCTTTGATATGCGATGCAATTTTTGCGGTATTCCTGCTGGTGCCTCCGCCGGCACCGTAAGTGACGCTGATGAAAGAAGGATTCAATTTGGCAATTTCATCAACCGCATGAATTACTTTGTCATAATCCTCGTCTTTCTTTGGTGGAAATACTTCAAAGGATATGTGTATTCTGTCTTCGTTTAATCTGTCAATTATCTTCATCGGGTCTGACTGCTCCTGTCTTCTGTCGTCTACTCTCCGATCAGACTCCTGTAGAGGTCTTCATACTGTCTCGCCGAGTTCTTCCATGAGAAGTCCTGACTCATGGCGCGCTCAACAATCTTGTTCCAGTCACGTTTTTTATCGTAGTAGATTCTTTCAGCATAACGTATCGTATTCAGCATCTCATGCGCATTGTAATTGCAGAAACTGAAACCGGTACCTGTTTTTTCGTATTCATTGTACGGTTCAACTGTATCCTTGAGTCCGCCTGTCTCACGAACAATCGGAAGTGTTCCATAGCGAAGGCTCATAAGCTGGCTCAGTCCGCATGGCTCAAAGAGGGACGGCATCAGGAACGCATCACAGGACGCATAAATCCGGTGAGAGAGATCATCGGAATAATAGATGTTCGCGGAAACCCGTCCGGAATACTTCCATGCAAAGTGGCGGAACATATTTTCATATTTCACATCGCCTGTGCCGAGAACTACGATCTGTACGGCATCCTGACACAATTCGTCCATGATATAGTCGACCAGGTCAAATCCTTTCTGGTCCGTCAGACGGGATACCATACCGATCAGCATTACTTTCGGATCTTTCTGAAGGCCAAGTTCATCCTGCAGTGATGTCTTGTTTATAGGTTTGTTCTTTCTGAAGTCGTCAATTGTAAAGTTTTTGGCGATACGGTTGTCGGTTGCCGGATTCCAGTCGTCATAATCAAGACCGTTCACAATACCACACAAGTCGCCTGATCTGGCGGACATAAGTCCGTCGAGGCCTTCCCCGTAAAACGGAGTTTTAATTTCCTCAGCATAGCTGCTGCTGACCGTCGTAACTTTATCCGCATATACAATACCGCCTTTCAACAGGTTGGCGTCCTTGTACGCTTCCATTTTATCCGGCACGAAATAATACTCGGGAAGTCCGGTGATTCCTCTGACTGTCTTCGTATCCCATACACCCTGGAACTTCAGGTTATGTATTGTCATAATCGTCTTGATCCCGCGGTAGTATTCACCCAGGTATCTGAAGTTGTCAAGATATACCGGTATCAGTCCGGTCTGCCAGTCATGACAGTGAATGAGATCCGGTCTGAATCCGATCACAGGAAGAATGCTCAGAACAGCTTTGGAAAAGAATGCGAACTTCTCAATTCCCCATTTCGGATCCCCGTCATACGGTGCGAATCCGCTGAAATAGTGCTCGTTATCAATAAAATAAAATGTGATGTCATTGAGTACGGTCTTCAATACCCCAACATACTGATCCTGTCCGGCGATATCCATATAGAAATGAGTAACATACTCCATTTTATCTTTCCATTCCTGTTTCATGCAGGTATATTTGGGAATTACTACGCGGACATCATATTTCGTTTTGTCAAAGTCTTTCGGAAGTGAACCGACAACATCGGCAAGTCCACCTGTCTTGATAAACGGAACACACTCTGATGCAGCAAACAAAATGTTCTTCATATTACGATCCTCCATTTTCTGCCTTTTCTCGCCTTAAAAGGCATTTTATCACTTGCTATTATACCCCATTCCCTGCATATTGCAAAGGATTTTATCACTTTACCGTGATATTTAAAAACAATTCCGCTTCTGTATTCTCACACGTAAGGTCAGCTTTTGTGACGGTATTCAAGCTGAATAGTATCGGCAATCAGTGCAATAAATTCCGAGTTTGTCGGTTTCCCTTTCCCGGTGCTCACCGTATAACCGAAAAGTTCATCCAGTGTATCCAGTTTACCTCTGCTCCAGGCCACCTCGATGGCATGCCGTATGGCCCGTTCCACACGGCTTGAAGTTGTCTGATACTTCTTTGCCACCGTAGGATAAAGAATCTTTGTTATGGCATTTAAGACATCCATGTCATTTACTGCCATTATGATCGCATCTCTGAGATAATGATATCCTTTGATATGCGCAGGTATTCCTATTTCATGGAGCATATTCGTTACACGGCTCTCCAGATTTTCTCTGTTCAGAGTGTTTTCTGTCGTATTTTCATCATTCTTCTTTTCAGGATTTCTTGACAGATTTCTTACGGATTTTATCCGTTCAAGCAGCATCCTGTTATTGAATGGTTTCATAACATAGTAATTCGCGCCTTTATTAAAAGCGTCTTCCGTGATCTTTTCCTGGCCAACCGCTGTGATCACAATAAAATACGGACGTTTTACGACAGTGCTGTCCTGTCCCATTTTCTCCATAACTGTCAGTCCGTCCATTTTCGGCATGATCAGATCGAGAAGAACAACATCCGGTTTTCTGTCCTTGATGATCTGACACATTTCCTCGCCGTTTTTAGCCTTTCCGACCAGATCCAGCTCTTTATCTGTGCTGATGATCTCGTCGAGAACGTCCAGTACTTTTTGATTATCATCGGCGATGGCCACACGCAAATGCTCCATTTTCTCCTCTCCTCCAGATTCAAGAATCTTCCTTAAAACGCCACTCGCTTATTATATCCGCGCGAAAATGCAGAATCAAGAATATTTTGTAGCACTAATTCGACACAATTTTCGACGTTTCAGACGATTCGACCTGATTCAGCATATTTTCTATAAATATGCCATAGCCCATTGTCGAATCCTGCACGAACACATGTGTTACCGCTCCGATCAGTTTCCCGTTCTGAATGATCGGACTGCCGCTCATTCCCTGGATGATACCCCCTGTTTTTTCAAGCAGTTCCGGATCGGTCACCTGAATGACAAGTCCTTTATTGATCTCTGATGATGTTGTGTCGATATCTGTCACCCTGATATTGTATTCCTTTATTTCATTGTCGATATAACAGCGGATCTTGGCGTCCCCGATTTCAATCTCGTCTTTTGACGCTGTTTCAATAGGAATCTGTTCATCAAAAAGTTCATCGATCTTATCAATGGTTCCGTAAATTCCCGCATCTGTATTTTTGTCGATCGTACCCAGGATATTATATTTGTTATATACAATGATTCCCTCCATTGTACCCGGTGACCCGTTGTAGCCTTTTGTGATATCCTGAATACTTGTACGATAGATCCGCCCTCCGGCAATCGTCATGAGCATATTTGTATCTGTGTCACTGATTCCGTGTCCCAGTGCGCCGAATCTGCTCTGCTCCGTGAGAAATGTGATTGTACCAAGCCCCTGAACATTATCCCGCACCCAGATTCCCAGCCTGTAGTGACCGGCTTCATATTCGATGGGACTGATCTTAATATCCATAGTATCTTCCCCTCTGCGCAGTGTGAGAGTCACATCATTGCCGTCAATCTGTTCAACCGCGTCGAGCAGATCTGTCTTTCCGGATATTGCCTGATGATTCACCGCCATAATATAATCACCGGTTTCCACTACATCAGCTGCAGGTTCATATTCATGCCCGTCTACACCTTCGATTTTTTCTGTATTCAGAACCATGACTCCGTCCGTTTCCATATAGATTCCTACAGGCATACCGCCTAAGAGAACTGTATCATTATCACTTGATGACGCGCTGGCCTCTGTCTGCCAGAGGGCATTATCTTCCTGCCATGCCTTTGCCTGATCCCATACAACAACGCCGGAAAGAAACAAAAAAGTCCAGAGCATCGTCCGGCATGCCCATTTTTTCCGGCTCACAAACATACTTTCACATCCTTTCCTCATCATATAAAGAAGTGGGTGCTGTCCCACTTCTGAAAAAGAAAAAAGAAAACGGATACCTTCTGCCGTATCCGTTTTTAGTATGTGTGGTTTTGTATTTTTTCACACTGGTATTATCTATCACTCTTTGCCAGTTCTTTCATTTCTCTTGCACTTTCCAGAATATTTTCCGTCACTTTAGATCCTCCGAGTATACGCGCCAGTTCTCTGATAGAATCATCTCTGTCGAGACGCCTGATCCTGGTTGTCACAGAATTGTCCTGCGCACTTTTTTCAATCAGAAAATGAACGTCGGCCGCGGCCGCAATCTGCGGCAGATGTGTAATGCATATTACCTGACGGCTCTTTCCTATCAGATGAAGTTTCTCTCCGACTTTGTCTGCAGTTATTCCCGATATACCGGCGTCAATTTCGTCAAAGATCAATGTGGGCGTATCTTCCTCGTCCGCCAGTACAGTTTTAATTGCAAGCATGATTCTTGACAGTTCGCCTCCCGAAGCAATACCCGCCAGTGAACGCAGCGGTTCTCCGGGATTCAGTGCAATATAGAATTCCGCTTCGTCCCGGCCGTTTGCACTGTACCGTCCGATATCAGTAAGACGCATTTCGATCCGTGTATCAAGAAAATTCAGTTCCAGCATCTGCTTTTTAATCTCATCAGCAAAGACAGCAGCGTATTTTTCCCGGATTTCATGTAGTTTCTGTGATACTGTCTCCACATTTTTCAGCGCCTTTTCTTTCTTATCTTCCAGATCTTTTATAAAAGAATCATAATCATTCAGTTCTTCTATTCTACGCTTTTTTTCATCGCAGTATGTAAGGATATCGGTTACAGTTTTTCCATATTTTGCCTTAAGATGGTTGATCAGGTTCAGTCTTTCCTCGGTCTCGCTGAACTCTTCTTCAGAGAATTCAAAACTCTTTGCATATTCGGAAAGCTCACGGTTGAAATCATTAAGCAGACTGTCTGCATCCAGCAGCTGACTGTAAAGCTGCGCGGCACTGTCGTCGAAATCCGATATCTCCTGAAGAGAACGGATGGCCCTGCTTAAGCAGTCGCTTGCGTTTGCTGCCGTATCCTCCGCAGTATACTGATATGTCTCGGCAATGGCCTGTGTGACCTTTCGGCTTTCTGTCATACGCCGGTACAGCTCCTCAAGTTCATCATCTTCTCCTTCGGCAAGAGAAGCATTTTCAATTTCGTTTACTTCGAATTCGGCAAGAGAAAGCTCCCTTCTCCTGCTGTCGTCATCAAGAGAAGACTCTTCCAGCTGTCTGGTGATCTTCTGGTATGTATGATAAGCTTCAGCCATATTTTCCTTCACCGGACAGATTTCCGCTCCTGCGAAAAGATCCAGAAGCGCAAGATGATTCTTACGGTTGAGCAGAGTCTGATTATCATGCTGGCCGTGAATGTCAATCAGCAGGGCAGCCGCTTCTCTGAGTGTCCCCATACTGACGGTTTCTCCGTTAATCCTGCTGACACTGCGTCCTTCCATAAGTCTTCTGCTAAGAGTGATCATATCGTCTTCAGGAAAGATATCCATCGCCTTTAGCTTTTCTCTGATTCTGTCATCCTCAATAGTAAAGGTAAGCTCGACCAGTCCGCTTGCAGCCCCGTTTCTCAGCATATCCGCGCTGTATCTCCCGCCCAGCGCCAGGCTGACCGATCCCATAAGTATAGATTTGCCGGCTCCGGTCTCTCCTGTAAGAATATTCAGTCCCGGGCCAAAATCCACTTCCGATTCATCAATCAGCGCCAGATTTTTTACGTGAAGATTTTGTAACATAATTTACACCTGTACTCCCTTTGAAATGATCCGCCGGATCTTCTCCATGACGACTGACGTATCCTCGGCAGTGCGTATCGCGCACATGATCGTATCGTCGCCGGCAATGCATCCGACAACCTCATGCCATTTCATGGCGTCCACTGCGGCCGCTACCGCCATTGCCATTCCGGATACAGTCTTAATCACAAGAATATTCTGCGCCTTATCCATTGAAACATATCCGTCGCGCAGTACCCTGATATATTTTTCATTCATTTCGGGCTCTTCCTGTCTGTGGATGACATACTTCTGTCTTCCTCCGCTGACCGAAACTTTGGTCAGCTTCAGATCGCGGATATCTCTGGAGACAGTCGCCTGTGTCACTTTGAATCCGGCGTTATTCAGATATTCTGCCAGTTCTTCCTGTGTCTCGATATCATACTGACTGATCAGTTCAATGATTTTTGCATGTCGGCTGACTTTCATCTTCTTCTAATTTCCTTTCATTTTTCTGCGCATCGTTATCATGAAACTTTCCCGGCTGAGTTTAATGAGCCTCGCCGTCTGTTTTGCTTTCTTTATGCAGACTCTCTCGCCTGTTACAAGTGTCGTCTGCTCCGCTCCGTCAAAACACAGTGACACCTGTTCCTGTCTGCCGTATCGTCCCTCGCAGATTTCCACCTCGATCGTGTCCCCGGCAGAAAGCACTACACTGCTTGTATTAAGCGCATGTGAGCAGATTGGAGTGACTACGATCATTTTTGCAGTAGGCTCAACGATAGGTCCGCCTGCAGAAAGATTATATCCCGTACTGCCTGTGGGCGTAGACAGGATCACCCCGTCTGCGTGATAGGTATTGAGAAGAGTACCGTTCACATAGATATTGAAGCTTACGATCCTTACCTTGCCTTCTCTTGCGAGGACAATATCATTCATGGCAATATCTGTCCGCGAACCGCGGAAAGATCCTTCAAGCATCATTCGTTCTTCAATATCCGGTTCTCCGTCAAAGAGCCGGTCCAGAGCTGTCTTAAAATCTTTAAGTTCAACGTCTGTCAGATAACCCAGTGTACCGAGATTGATTCCCAGAAGGGGCAGGCTGTTCGTCCCCAGATCACGGACAGCCCGGATCAGTGTTCCGTCTCCGCCGAGAACAAGGCCGCACTGTGCGTCTGCAGGGACAGTTCCCGGGATGATATGTCCTTCGCTGTCTTTTTCTGAGACGTAACATTTCCTGCCTCTGCTTTCAATATAGTGCCTGATCTCATTTGTCACTGCAAAATCCGGATCTTTTAATTTGTTTGTAATAATATAAAAACCGTCCATCCCATCCTATACCTCTCGTAATCTATTTTGCCAGCGTCTCAAATGCCTTTCCTACGACTGCATCAGGATCGATGCCGTGATTTTCCCCTGTATCTGTCTTGCACTTTCTGAGATGAATCAGATATTCGATATTTCCTTCCGGCCCCTTAATGGGTGAGAAATCAAGGGCACAGAGATCAAATCCGATGGACATAGCGTAATCCATTACTTTTCGGATTACCTCCAGATGGGTGCTCTTCTCCCGTACAACGCCTTTTTTCCCTACTTTTTCCCTTCCGGCCTCAAACTGGGGCTTGATCAGTGCCACAATCTCGCCGCTGTCTGTGAGATAATCCCGAATCGGCACCAGTACTTTTGTCAGCGAAATGAACGAGACGTCAATTGAAGAAAAATCAACGGATTCGCCGATATCATCGGGCGTAACATAGCGGATATTCGTCTTCTCCATGCATACGACTCTCGGATCGTTCCGCAGTTTCCAGTCCAGCTGTCCGCGGCCGACATCGATAGCAAACACTTTCTTTGCGCCGTTTTGCAGCATACAGTCCGTAAACCCTCCTGTAGAAGATCCGACATCAGTGCACACCTTATCTTTTACATCTACATCAAAATTTGCCAGGGCTTTCTCAAGCTTAAGTCCTCCCCTGCTCACGTACGGAAGCGCATGTCCGCGTACTTCGATATTTACTTCCGGAGAGAATGTACTTCCGGCCTTGTCTTCACGCTGGCCGTCAACAAATACATTCCCCGACATGATAACGGCTTTAGCCTTTTCCCGCGACTCCGCAAGGTTTCTCTTTACAAGTAATACATCCAAACGTTCTTTCATATTATCTTTCCTTTATCGTCAAGTAGTCAGAGAGTACCTGTTTTACGATCGTATCACAGTCCAGGCCGACCTCTTTTCTGAGAATTTCCACATTGCCATGTTCCACGTAATCGTCAGATATTCCGATATTACGGACATGTACATTCAATTTGGCGGAAGATACATAGTCCATGACCTGTTCACCGAAACCGCCTGTAAGTACATTTTCCTCGATCGTCACAAAGAAGCAGTGATCCTTTGCAAGATATTCGAGCATCTCCTTATCAAAAGGCTTTACAAATCTTGCATTAATCAGGCTGCAGCTGTAGCCTGTCTCCTTGATTTTTCTTCTGACCCGGTCCGCCAGTTCTGCCATATGGCCCACAAAGATAATGGCGATATCCTCTTCTTCGTAGAGAATCTCGCTTTTACCGTATTTAATCGGAGCTCTGAATTCCCTCATCCCTTCGTAGGCGCTGCCGCGAGGATACCGTATTGCAATCGGATACTGGAAGTCCACGGCAAAGCGCAGCATGTCCGCCATCTCCCAGCGGTTCTTCGGAGAAATGACAGTCATATTCGGGATGGTGGACAAGAAAGACAGATCAAAAACCCCCTGATGTGTCTCTCCGTCGCTTCCCACAAGTCCCGCACGGTCCACGGCGATCACGACCGGCAGATTCTGCAGACAGACGTCGTGAAGTGTCTGATCGTATGCTCTCTGCAAAAAGGAAGAATAAACAGCAAACACCGGCTTCATTCCTCCTGCTGCAAGTCCTGCCGCAAATGTCATGGCATGTTCTTCGGCAATTCCCACATCGAAAAATCGGTTTGGAAAATGCTTTGCAAATGTAGAAAGTCCGGTGCCGTCCGCCATGGCGGCAGTAATCGCGACCACTTTGTCATCCTTTTTTGCAATGTCTGTCAATACTTTCGAAAAGACCTGTGTATAAGTGTCCGTTGTACTGATTTCTTTCGGCTCGCCCGTCTCTATATAAAAAGGACCTGTGCCGTGGAATTTTGCAGGATTTTCTTCTGCGGGCGGATATCCTTTTCCTTTTTTTGTAATCACATGTACAAGTACTGCATGATCTACTCGTTTTGCCTCGTTTAATACTTTTACAAGTTTACGGATATCATGTCCGTCCACCGGGCCGAGGTAGGTGATGTCCATATCTTCAAAAAACATTCCCGGAACGAGGAGCTGCTTAATACCGCTTTTTGTTCTTCGAAGCTGGCTGACGATCCTGTCGCCTTTTCCAGGTATTTTCTTTAATGTATCCTCTAAGCCTTTTTTTATATCCGTATATGCCTGCGCAGTCCGGATCCCGTTCAGATATCTGGACATGCCGCCAACATTCTCTGATATCGACATATTGTTGTCATTGAGAACAATAATAAAATTACTCTTGAGCCTAGAGGCATTATTAAGAGCTTCGTATGCCATACCGCCAGTCAGGGAACCGTCTCCGATCACTGAGACAACATTGTGCTTCTCACCTTTCAGTTCTCTTGCAGCTACATAACCGAGTCCGGCGGATATGGATGTGGAACTGTGACCGGTATCAAATGCATCACAGTCGCTTTCCTTCCTCTTAGGAAATCCGCTCATGCCGCCGTATTTTCGGAGGCTGTCAAATCCGTCTCTGCGTCCTGTGAGAAGTTTGTGAGTATAAGACTGGTGCCCTACATCCCATATCAGTTTGTCATCCGGGAAATCAAGTGTCAGGTGCAGCGCCATCGTAAGCTCGACGACTCCCAGATTAGAAGCCAGATGACCTCCGGTCATGCTGATCTTTTCAATCAGAAACTGACGTATCTCATCTGCGAGAAGTTTGAGCTGTTCGCCGTTCAATTTTTTTATGTCATTTGCCTGCCGGATCATTTCAAGTATCATTACGATCCTCCTTGTCTTTCCCGTTTATTTTTCCCTGTACACAAGCCATTTCAGCAGATTTTCAAGGAATATATTCTTTTTGCCAAGCCCGTTCAGCTCTTCAAGAGCCTCCGATGTCAGGCGCTCCACTTCTTTTCCGGCTTCCTCTATGCCTTTTAATGTTACGTAAGTAGTCTTTTCATTTTTTTCGTCACTGTGCACTGGTTTGCCAAGCGCCTCTGTAGTACTGGTAACATCCAGGATATCATCCTGGATCTGGAATGCCATTCCCACTTTTCCCGCAATCGCTTCAATTCTTGAGACTTCCTCGTCAGACGCGCCTGCAAGAACAGCCCCGATCATAACAGAGGCTTCAATCAGCGCTCCTGTCTTCAGGCGATAAATAAAATCCAGCATATCACCTGGTATTTTGTGACCGGACTCCTTGACGTCTACTACCTGTCCTCCGATCATTCCGTAGATTCCCGCCTTATCTGCAAGAATCTTCAGCGCACGGCCGGTCAGGAGACTTTTTTCAGGTTCCTGTTCAAAAGCCGAACATGCCGTCTCAAACGCATAATTCAGAAGAGCGTCGCCTGCAAGGATTCCCATATCCTCGCCATAGACCACATGGGTCGTCTTTCTTCCACGGCGGTAATCGTCATTATCCATCGCCGGAAGATCATCATGTACCAGAGAATAAGTATGAATCATTTCGATCGCCGCCATAAACGGCTCGACAAGTTTTCCTTTTCCTCCGAACAGCTCAAACGATTCCTTCATCAGCATGGGGCGCAGACGTTTCCCTCCCGCCATCAGGCTGTACTCCATAGCTTCTGCAATTATTTTCTGATATCCATTCTGCTCAGGCAGATACTTCCGTAATATATTCTCGATTAAATCAATTCTTTTCTGATATTCTTCTTTAAAATTCATGAGTTGCTCCATCTTCGTCCAGAACAAGGACTTTCTTCTCTACTTCATCGATTGTACGGCTGCACTCTTTTAAAATGTTCATTCCCCTGTTATACAGGTCAAAAGACTGTTCCAGTGTCACATCGCTGTTTTCCATATCTTTGATCACTTTTTCAAGGTCCTGAAACATTTCTTCAAGATTTTCCTTTTTATCCGTCTCTTCTGCAGTCACTGCAGTTTCTTCTTTTATTTCATTTGCAGTATCGCCCACTTTTCAGCCTCCTTTTTCCGCTATCTGATTTCTTCCCCGGCGCCTGTGACCAAGGCGCGTATTCTGCCGTCGCTGACATAAATTTCAAGTTCGGTTCCTTCGCCGACCTGGCGAATGCTCCTGATATTTTCGCCCTTCAGGTTCTGCACATAAGAGTACCCATGGCTGAGTTTTTCTAAAGGGGATAATCCTTTCATCCTCTCTGCGCAGAGATCCAGTCTGTGTTTTTCCCTGTCAAGTCTGTTATTCATCAGCTGTCTGATACGGGTTTCCAGGTCCGCGGCATACTGTCTGCTCTCATTTAACTTCTGTCTTGGATGCGCATAGTTGAGCCGCAACTGCAGACGCTCAAGTATAGTACGCATTTCTGATATTTTCGAACTTACCTGTCTCTGAAGAGTGTCCTGATAAGAGTATATCCGTTCCTTTGCCTCCCTGTAATCATAAACAGCGAGTTCAGCAGCCGCCGAAGGAGTCGGGGCTCTGAGATCAGCGACAAAGTCTGCAATTGTTGTGTCTGTTTCATGACCGACCGCAGATATGACCGGTACGCTGCAGTCAAATATCGCTCTGGCGACAGGTTCTTCGTTAAATGCCCACAGGTCCTCGATGCTCCCGCCGCCGCGCCCGACGATCATGACATCTACATGTTTTTTCTCAAGTGCGCGGATTCCCCTGACAATACTTTCTACTGCCCCTTCTCCCTGGACCTGCGCGGGATATAAAATAATCTGTACATAAGGATTACGGCGTCCGGCAATATTGATGATATCGCGGACCGCTGCTCCTGTGGGCGCCGTGACAACCCCCAGTGTATGGATATATTTCGGAATCGGCTGTTTGTATTCCTGTGCAAACATTCCCATCTCGGAAAGTTCTTTCTTCAGTGCCTCGAATTTCTCATATAACGCGCCAGCACCATCCAGCATGATTTCTCTTGCATAGAGCTGATACTGGCCGCTCCTTTCATATACACTGACTGAGCCGAGTACGATCACCTGCTGTCCTTCCTGCAGTCGAAAAGAAAGCCCTGCCCTGTGGCCTGCAAACATAACGCAGGCAATCGTGCCGGACTCATCTTTTAATGAAAAATATATATGCCCTGATGTATGATATTTACAGTTGGAGACTTCACCCTTGACATAGATACGGCTCAGCATGAAGTCCTGCGTGAACATATTCTTGATATAGGAATTGACCTGCCTCACAGTGTAGACATTTTTCATTTTCAGGACTCCTGTTTCGCCACTTTGCCGAGTACGCCATTGACAAAGGAAGAGCTGCTGCTTCCTCCGAATTTCTTAGCCAGCTCTACAGCTTCATTGATAGCTACTCCCTCCGGGACATTGTCATCCCACTTCATTTCATAGACAGCGAGACGCAGAATCGTAAGATCCACCTTATTCATCCTGGATGTCTTCCATCCTTTTGATATGTCATTAAGCAGACGGTCAATCTCTTCCATATGGGAAATCACACCTTCGTACTTCTTCTGTATCTCTTCTCTGTTTTTCTCGCTGGCACCCTCAATAGTATCGCAGTAATACTGAAGATGCTCCGACATCTCGGTCTTATCGTTAAATTCAATCTGGAAAAGCATTTTGAATACATGCTCTCTCAGCTCTGATCTTGTCATAATAATTTTCTCCTTCTGTAATAACTATAGAAAAAGGATGTCTTGCGACATCCTCTATTATACAACACAGGGTGCATAATTTGCAATAACACCCAAAACGGATCAGTCCTGTTTCTCCATCTCGACTCCGGCAACTTTAATGTTGACATCAGCCACCTCAAGTCCTGTCATATTCTCGACAGCATTTTTCACTTTCTCCTGAACTTTTCCGGTCACGTCGACAATACTGTAATTATATTTGATGTTAAGTGCAAGGGACACTGTTACCACGCCTTCAAGAACATCTACTTTCACACCCTTTGAAAGGTTCTTAATCCCGAGCTTTCCAATCACTTCATTGGTGATATTGCCGGCCATGGAAGCAACGCCGTCAACTTCCGTAGCTGCCAGTGCCGCGATGATCGCAACCACTTCGTCGGCAATCTTCACTTCGCCCAGGCTCGCCTCGTTCTGTATCGTATAAGTGTTCTTTTCGTCCTTAGCCATCTTCAAAACCTCCCGTTTTGTCTAATCTCTTTCCCCATTATAGCAAATATCCGCCCATTTGCAAAGGAAAACCTTTTACGAACGCCCGAATTCAGAGAGGATGAGTCCTTCGTTGCGCTCCTGCGTCATACGAATACTCCATTCATGGACAAACAGAAGCAGCGGACGGTCTTTTAAGTCTTTGATCTTCTTCATATCCGATGTTCCGCTGACATGATTCAGGTCTATATTCTCGTTTTCAATCCAGCGTATATGCTCATACGGAAGGTTTTCAAGGATAATCTCTACATTATATTCATTTTTCAGTCTGTATTTCAGTACATCAAACTGAAGTACGCCTACCACTCCGACGATGATTTCTTCCATTCCGGTGTTGTACTCCTGGAAAATCTGTATCGCGCCCTCCTGAGCGATCTGATTGATACCTTTTACAAACTGCTTTCTCTTCATTGTATCCACCTGACGCACTCTTGCGAAATGTTCCGGAGCGAATGTAGGAATTCCCTCAAAAGCGAACTTCTCTTTCGATGTGGTCAAAGTATCTCCGATAGAGAAGATGCCCGGATCGAAAACACCGATAACGTCTCCGGCATAGGCTTTGTCGATCATCTTGCGCTCGCTCGCCATCATCTGCTGAGGCTGAGAGAGTCTTACATCTTTACCGCCCTGTACATGATAGACCGTCATACCCGCATCAAACTCACCGGAACAGATACGCATAAAGGCAATCCTGTCCCTGTGCGCCTTATTCATATTGGCCTGTATCTTAAAGACAAATGCCGAGAAATCCTCCTCTGTCATCGGATCGATAGCTCCATGGTCGGACATACGCGGAAGCGGCGATGTTGTCATGGCGAGAAAGTGCTTCAGAAACGTCTCCACACCGAAATTTGTCAGTGCTGAACCGAAAAATACCGGCGAGAGCTGTCCTTTATCTACCAGATCCTGGTCAAATTCTGCCGACGCGCCGTCCAGAAGCTCGATTTCCTCCTCCAGTGTAACCTTTGCCTCTGTCCCGATCAGCCAGTCCACCTCCGGATTATTGATGGATACTTTCTTCACCTCTCCCATAGAGGTACCTTTTCTTGTGTCAGAAAAAAGATCCACTTCTTTCTCCTGACGGTCGTAAACTCCTTTAAATGCTTTTCCCGAACCGATCGGCCAGTTGATCGGACAAGTAGGGATTCCCAGCTCTTTCTCGATATCATCCAGAAGATCAAACGTGTCCTTTGCATCTCTGTCCATCTTATTAATAAAAGTAAAAATCGGGATGTGCCTCATGGCGCATACTTTAAACAGCTTTCTCGTCTGCGCCTCAACACCCTTGGACGCATCGATCACCATAACCGCCGAATCAGCCGCCATCAGTGTACGGTACGTATCCTCCGAGAAATCCTGATGGCCCGGTGTATCCAGAATGTTGATACAATATCCGCCATAATTGAACTGCAGAACGGAAGATGTCACAGAGATACCTCTTTCTTTCTCAATCTCCATCCAGTCGGAAACCGCATGTTTTGCCGTTGCCTTTCCTTTTACCGAACCCGCTGTGTTGATGACCCCTCCGTAGAGAAGGAACTTTTCTGTAAGAGTCGTCTTACCTGCATCCGGATGAGAGATAATGGCAAATGTTCTTCTCTTCTTTATTTCACTCTTAATATCAGACATACTAACTCCTTTTCCTTAGATATACCGCATTTATTTCGGCTTTTATGATATACCCCTGTATTGTTTTCTCACACGATAGCAGCGCCGGTAACGGGACCGGCGCTCTATGAACTTTCCCGGATACTGTCTCCGGGCATGCTTATTCAGTTTAGCATATCTGATTCAAGACTTCAACCATTCACAAATCTGTTTCACTCATGGATAGGAGTAATCACGATATTCTCTGGCGCAATATCAGTCTTTCTTGTCACGATATCTTCGATCTGAGCGCGGTTTGCATCGGTCAGCTCATCCGCCTTTACGACCACATCCGCGGAATCATCGTCCAGGCTGACCACAGATTCAGAGAATCCTTTTGATGCCATCAAAGTCTCTATCGCAGCTTCCTGCTCGGCTATTTCAGTGATTCTGACCATCTGATCAACTGCATCCTGTTTCTCTGCGTCACTTAAATTTGTATTGTCAATGATAGCCTGAAGCGTCTCTTTATTTTCCGCCCGCACCTGTTCCCTCGTCACTTTTGCCTGGGCTACTGTCGCATCTGCGTTACCGCTTGTAAGAACTGCTTCTCCGGGCGTACCTTCCACGTCTGAGTCATTGCTCTCGATATCCTCCGTGGAACTTTCAATATCATCCTCCGAAATATCCAGTAATTCCTGGTTTGCGAGGTCTGCATTTGCCTCCGTAGTGCTGTCCTTATTTTCTCCGAACAGGATGCCGGAATAGTTCAGGTAACCGGCAATTGCGATCATAACCGCAAGTGTTGCGATAATGACCTGATTTTTTTTCAATATTCGTTTCACTTTCTCCATCCTCCTTTTATGTATCAAGCCCGTTTCATTATTTTTATCTTATGCGCCTCTACTCCGAATAATGCCTGAACTGCTTCTGTAATATTCTGAGCGACAACTGCGTTTCCGCCTCCGTCCGCTATTACCACCACTCCTTCGATTTCCGGCGACAGCTCCTTGCTCACGTAAGGTGTGGAAGAGCCGTCAGACTCCTGTTCATAAATGCTTGTTTTATCCGAGGTATTTTCTTCTACTGTGCGGGTACCTCCCTCGCTGTCCTCCTCTTCTGTTGTCTGGGAAGAACCGGACTGATCTTTTTCAATAATTTTCTGTCCTCCGGATTTCAGCGTTATCATAACTGTTACCTCGCCCACACCGTCAACCTGCTTTAATACTTCCGCGGTCTTCGCCTCCAGATAATCCTCATACTCCCCCAGTGCTGTGCTGCTTTTACTTACTGCAGCTGCGGAAGCATTTTCGCTGGTATCACCGTCCGTCTGATCAGATGTCGGAAATGGGAAAACAGCGACAAATAGCAGCATCCCTACAAGGAACAAAATCAGGAGATGATTTTTCTTGGGAAGCATCGCCCCCGACCGGAGATTCTGCAGCCATTCTTTCCATTTATTATTGTCCAATCTCTATCTCCCCCACCTCAATCCGGCTGTTTTCATATTCTCCGTCCCCTTTCTCCGCCTTTTCCTCTGTCCGAAGGTAATCTGAAAGAGAAGCATCTTTATAGATCTCTTCCGCCCGTTCAATCTCCTGTTTTTCAAGTTCATACTCATTGCTTTTATAAAGTGTCTCAAACCTCCCTTTCATACCTGTCAGACTGAGAATCGGTGTGGCCAGAAGCAGAATAAGGATCAGACCGGAAAAGAAACGAATATACTTCGCATAGTCTTTGCCCGGTACAGCATGCATTACAGCAGCTGTAACGATAAGATACACTGTAATATCCTGTATCCACTTATAAATCTGTTGAAACATAAGATCCAGCTCCTTTCAGAAGCAGTCATGATGTAGAGGCGGCAACGATCGCGATTGTTATCATAAAAAGCAGACCCGCCGTAAATATTACTTTTACCATTATTTCATACCCTTCACTGACCCCGCTGATGCATGTTGTTATTCTCTTATCCGATACAGGCTGCACGAGCGCGGCTGCAAGTTTATACATAAGCGCCATGATCAGCATCTGAAAGATCGGAACGGCGCAGATGGCGACAGAGATCACGGCGCCGGCCATTCCTATCCCGTTTTTGATCAATACTGCTGTTCCCAATACAACCTCAGCGACTCCGCCGACGGCATTTCCAACCCATGGCAGTGCCTCTGCGGTACGGGTAAGCGCACTTCTCTTCACTGCATCGATGGCCGGTGCCAGAAGCCCCTGCACTACATTGACACTGATCACACATACAAGCAGGGTTTTAAGGATCCATGACACCACCTTCTTGATCAGATCTGCAAACTCTGAAAGAAAATCCTCTCCTGTCAGATTGCCCAGCACGCGTATCATGATATAGATATTAACAACCGGAAGCAAAAAGCGTACGATCACCAGTTCCACTATATATATCAGAAAAAGGATTACATTATAAAAAAAGAGAGACGTCACGCTGCCTGATGCAAACGCTACCGCGAGAAAATAGCTCGGGCACAGCACCCGCATAAAATCGACCAGATATCCAAGCCGCTCTTCCATCCCCTCTGCCGATGTACGGAATGCAGTCAGACACAATGTGATCAAAAGCATGTACATAACGTAAAAACTGATATCCGATATCTGGCGGCTCTTAAATGCTCCTGCAAAGCTGCTGAATACTGCAGCGGTAAGGGCCACCAGCAGTACATACACAAGATTCTTACGATTATAGTCAAACTCGTATGATACCTGATCTGCCAGAAACTGTAAAAACATCCGGATTGTCTCTTCCATATCTCCTGATATTAAAGAAGAGACAACCTCACCGAATGTGATTTTCTCCTGTGGAAACATCTGTGTCAGACTGTCTTCTATCTCATCAAAATCAAATTCCGAAAGCAGCGCCTCCCTTATATCTTCCTGGACAGCATCCATATCCGGATCTTCCGCCGCATCTACGATTTTCGTCCCCAGGCCGAATACAATCAGCACGAGCAGTATTGTAAACAGGAATCTTCCCTTTCTTCCTCTCATGATAGAAACTCCTGTATAGTCTGAAGCAGCGCGAGAAGCACCGGCAGCCCGAGTACAAGGATTGTAAGCTTGCCAAATATCTCAATCTGCCCGGCAAGAGTCTGATATCCCGCGTCTTTACAAATACCTGATGAAAATTCTGCAATATAGGTGATTCCGATCATTTTGAACATCGTCGACAGATATCCTGCGTCCAGGTTGATATAAGATGTGATCTGCTCCAGTGTATTTACAAAAACGCCGAGTCTGTCCACGATCAGAGAAAAGAGTATCACTCCTGTTGCTACACAGACATAAATACCGTATTCAGGTTTTCCTGCTTTCAGCTGTATTGCGAGGACGGCCCCGATCACACCGATGATTCCGGCCTGTATCATACTCATTGATATCCCTCCTGTTCTTCGAAAAGTCTCCGCATACTTTTTTAAAGCGCAAAAAGCCGACGAATCGTTTGAAACAGATCATAAATATATGGGAGAACCCATGAAAGCACCAGGATCAGACCGGCCAGACTGGCCAGAAATGCCTGTTCTTCCCGTCCGCTGTGCTTAAGCACCTGGCTCAGGATCGATACAAGTATACCGACCGCTGCTATTCGAAAAATCAGATTAATATCCATGTTTCCTCCCATCTCAGATCAGGATCACTATCAGGAATAGTCCGCCCATCACCCCCAGACAACCTCCAATCCGCGTCTTTGCCGCCAGATTCTCTCTGAGCTTTTCAATTTCCAGATCCATTCGGTTCAGATACATCTGAAGTGTATGATCCAATGTATCCTGCTCAAGACTGCCCAGAAATGTACCCGGCTCTTTCATTAGCACAGAATGTTCCTGCTTTAACCCCAGCGGTTTCAGATACTTATCTGCGCAACGGTTCCACGCCCTCGCAAACCCGGTTTCTTCGCGCATTTCTACTGCGCGGGCAGTCTCCAGAAGCCATGTGCGGTACGGCTTTCGCACCCGCCTTCCCACCTCGGAAAAAACCTCAGGCAACGGTGCGTGTGTATATGAGATTTCGCCTTTGATCAGACTGAAAATATATCTCAGATACTGCATTTTCTCCAAATATGCTTTCAATTCCGTACAATAGACATATCCGGCGCCGGTTGTCGCGGTAAGAATCAGAAGCCCTCCTATTATTCTCTGCACAGCACACTCCCCCGCTCATCATATATTCCCCGGATCTCACCCGGATGTTCGCCATTTCCAAGCACTACATACCGTTCAAACATCCGGCGCCGGATCAGCTCGCCGAGTACCGGCTTTTTCTTTGCCTCATCCATATCAAGGCCATGTACGCTTGCAATCAGCTTGCATCCGCACTGCATGGCATATTCCACAGCATGGATATCTTCACTTGTTCCGATCTCATCCACGGCTATTACCTGAGGCGCCATGGAGCGGATCAGCATGATCATTCCTTCGGCCTTCGGACAGCAGTCCAGAATATCGGTTCTTGAGCCAAGGTGATTCTGAGCAATTCCAAGATAACATCCGCCCAGCTCCGATCGTTCATCAACCACGCCCACAGAACATCCCTTTACATACTGATTTCCATCCGATATCTGCCGGATCAGATCACGAATAAGAGTAGTCTTTCCGCAGCCGGGAGGCGATATGATCAGAGTATGGCACACCTGTTTATTTCTCGTAATATATGGAAGCAGACTGTCAGCACAACCGATCACCTCATGTGATATTCTGATATTGACTGATGATATGTACTGAATATTTTTTACCTTCTCATTTTCCATGATTACTTTGCCTGCCACTCCCACTCTGTGCCCTCCTTCGACTGTCAAGAATCCCTGCCGCAGTTCATTCTCATATGCGTAGAGGGAGAAATGGCTGATATAATCCATTGTCTCCCTCACTTCCTCTTTTGTAATAATATGCGGATTTACTGCAGACGGAAGAATCTTCTCCCTGTTGCAGCGCACGATCCGGACCGGCTGTCCTGTCCGCAGCCTTATTTCCTGCACGCCGTCAAGCCCGCCTGTATCTTCCTGTATAATCTTCCTGACGCTCTTTGCAAGAATTCCTAATACCTGCTCATCCCTGCCCCTTTTCTGTTTCCTATCACTTCTTTCCATCTTGTCCACCTCTTTACACAATATATGTGGACCCGATAAAAATATGAGTAGAAATTTCGATTTATCGGATCGAATGCCGAGTGGAATAAAGTCCGAAAACGGATGAGATGAGGCAGTGAAATACTTATTGAGATAACCAGCATGTGCTTCAGGCTCCGCTCCATAATTCGGGAAAAACTAAAGGATCAGAAAGATGATTAAACCCAAAGTTTGAAAATGAAGAACTCAGCTTTGCCTCAGACACTTCATTTTCAGACTTAACATCATCTTTCTGATCCTTAACTTTTTCTTTCGAATTATTCCGAAGTCGCCTTCCTCACATACCAGTCATCTCTTTAAAGTCTTTCGGTGCCTCATCCCCACCCGTTTTCTGCTTCATCAGATTCGGCAGTCACTCCGACAAATCGGGATGTAAAAGAAGCCGGTTGATGGGGGAAGTAATCGAGAAAAGTTTATTTATATGTCAGGCAGAGAACCGCTTCCCGTTATAGAGATTTCTGGTTTCGCTTGTCTGCCTTATATCTGCAGAGAATATCCCGTGTCAAGCCCTTGCCTGTAATCAGGTGCTTCGCAGGCTTGACACGGGATGTTCCTGCAGATGAATATTAATCAAGCGGACCAGAAATCAATGCGGTTTGTATGAGATTTTCGCACTGGGAAAGAAAATAGCCGGGAGGCAGGTATTGCGTACGCACCGTTGGAGCAGCGTCGACACTTAGAGCGCGTCTTTTGCGCTCTTATGTACCGTTACGCTGCGACCGAATGAAAATGTGTGCGTTAGCAATACCTGCCTCCCGG
>DWWI01000108.1 GCA_019119745.1 Candidatus Mediterraneibacter gallistercoris
GTGGACAAGGTAAAGAGATCCGAGAACGGAGTTATAACAGATCCGTTTTTCCTTTCACCGGAAAATACGCTGGAGGATGCCAATAGTCTGATGGCAAAGTTTCGTATTTCGGGTGTCCCGATCACAGAGGGACGCAAACTGGTCGGAATCATTACGAACCGTGACCTGAAGTTTGAAGAAGACTTCTCTAAGAAGATAAAAGAATCCATGACTTCTGAGGGACTGATCACGGCGAAAGAGGGGATTACTCTGGAAGAGGCGAAAAAGATCCTCGCAAAAGCCAGAAAAGAGAAACTTCCGATCGTAGATGATGAAGGGAACCTGAAAGGGCTCATTACGATCAAGGATATAGAGAAACAGATCAAGTATCCGCTGTCTGCGAAAGACTCCCAGGGACGACTGCTCTGCGGCGCAGCAATCGGTATCACTGCAAATTGTCTGGATCGTGTGGAAGAGCTCGTGAAGGCAAAAGTAGATGTTGTTGTGATGGATTCCGCACACGGACATTCTGCAAACGTGCTGCGTACGGTCAGAATGGTAAAGGAGAAATATCCGGAACTCCAGGTTATTGCCGGAAATGTGGCAACAGGTGAGGGAACAAAAGCATTGATCGAGGCCGGGGTGGACGCTGTGAAGGTTGGTATCGGACCGGGATCTATCTGTACGACCCGTGTTGTTGCAGGTATCGGTGTTCCTCAGATCACAGCAGTCATGGACTGTTATGAAGCAGCGAAAGAATACGGCATCCCGATCATCGCTGACGGTGGTATCAAGTATTCCGGAGATATGACAAAAGCGATCGCAGCCGGTGCAAATGTATGTATGATGGGAAGCATTTTTGCCGGATGCGATGAAAGCCCGGGAACATTTGAACTTTACCAGGGAAGAAAATACAAGGTATACCGCGGTATGGGTTCTATCTCCGCTATGGAAAATGGAAGTAAAGACCGCTATTTCCAGGAAAATGCGAAGAAGCTTGTTCCGGAAGGCGTTGAAGGACGTGTGGCTTACAAGGGAACCGTAGAAGATACGGTGTTCCAGCTCATGGGAGGTCTGCGTTCCGGTATGGGATACTGCGGTACTCATACAGTGGAAGAACTGAAGGCAAACGGAAGATTTATCAAGATTTCCGCTGCTTCATTAAAGGAAAGCCATCCGCATGACATCCACATCACGAAAGAGGCGCCGAACTACAGTGTAGATGAATAACAGCTGTCTTTTATAAAATGAGGCCGCTGATGTACCGATACTCCGTCTGGTTTATCCGGGAGTACCGGTATGTCAGCGGTTTTTATTTGAAACTGTGCATAGTAACTTCCTTTTTTAGAATTTCATAAGATTTTGTTCATGATAGGTACAGAATTGTGTGATAACATCGTAATTTGGAAGGCGGAACATATGATGAATAAATACAAAAGAAAGAAACGTGGAAACGGATACACAAAGTGGGGCATCATGATACTGGCTGTTCTGACACTGGTGCTGGCGGTACGGGGATTTGTTTCACATGGAGGCAAATATGTAAATGTAGATGCATCAGAGCCGGACATCGATGTACAGCTTCTCGATGTTAATCCTTATTCCCGTCCGGGGATCGAAAGCAATGGTATAACGGGGATCGTCATACATTATACAGCGAATCCGGGGAGCACGGCTCAGGAGAACAGGGATTATTTCAACGGCCTTCAGTATTCACAGGAAACTTCGGCAAGCAGTAATTTTATTGTGGGACTTGACGGGGAGATTATCCAGTGTGTTCCGACATGGGAAGTGGCTTATGCGTCGAACGACAGAAATTATGATACGGTATCTATCGAAGTATGCCACCCGGACGAAAGCGGAAAGTTTACCGACGCGACATACCGGTCTCTTGTACAGCTTACGGCATGGCTCTGCGTGAAATTTGATCTTACGGCAGATGACGTGATCCGCCATTATGATGTGACAGGAAAAAACTGCCCTAAATATTTTGTAGAACATGAAGATGCGTGGGAGACTTTTAAAGAAAATGTGAGCCTTGCTATCACTTCTGAAAATTGATATAATATGGTGGTTGCATATATGCCGATTTTTACAGATGTGGAGGAAGAACATGAACGATTTGGAAATGTATCGAGAGCAGCTTGCGCTCTGCGATGATAAGATCATAGATGCTCTTGTGGAGCGCAACAGTATTGTTGAAAAGATAATGGCTTATAAAGAAACGTACGGGATGCCGATCCTGCAGCCCGCACAGGAGGCGAAGCAGCAGAAACAGCTTGATAAAAAGCTTAAGGGGAATAAATATCAGGAAGAGATTCAGGATGTATTTCACCGGATCCTTAGAAACAGCAAGCGGATACAGGCGAGAAAACTGTTTTCATACAATATTGTTTTGATCGGATTTATGGGAGCCGGAAAATCGACAATTTCAGATTATCTGAGCACAATGTTTGATATGAAGCTGGTTGAGATGGATCAGGAAATTTCGGAACGGCAGCAGATGAGTATACCGGATATCTTTGCTACATACGGGGAAGAATATTTTCGTAATCTGGAGACGGATCTTTTGAGAGAACTCCAGACAGGAAAAAACTGCATTATATCCTGCGGCGGCGGAGTGGCTCTGCGGGAGGAAAATGTGGTTGAGATGAAAAAGAACGGAAGGGTGGTTCTGCTTACGGCGAGTCCTGAGACAATCTATGAGCGTGTAAAGGACAGCAATGACAGGCCTCTGTTAAAAGGCAATAATAACGTGGAGTTTATTGCGGACCTGATGGAAAAACGCAGGGAAAAATACGAGGCTGCGGCAGACGTTGTGATACAGACGGATAATAAGACAATCCTCCAGATCTGCGAGGAATTGATCGGGAAACTGACGGAGTTGGATGCAAAATAATGTTTGAGAGGTTTTTTCCGGATGAGTATGTGGCCTCCACATATGTCATTCCATTTGAAAAATTATATGAACAGGGATTCCGGGGAGTGATTTTCGATATTGACAATACACTTGTGCCCCATGGCGCCCCGGCGGATGAACGGGCTAAAAAGCTGTTTCGCAGACTTGAAGATATCGGTTTCCGTTCCTGCCTGATTTCCAATAACCAGGAACCACGGGTAAGGATGTTCAATAAGGATATCGGAACTGAGTATATATATAATGCGCATAAGCCGTCAACTAAAAACTATATCCGCGCTATGGAGATCATGGGTACTGACCGGACGAATACGTTTTTTGTCGGGGATCAGCTGTTTACAGATGTGTGGGGGGCTAAAAGGGCCGGAATACGCAGTATTCTTGTAAAACCGATTCACCCGAAAGAGGAGATCCAGATCGTGCTCAAGAGATATCTTGAGAAGATCGTTCTTCATTTCTATAAAAAAGCATTGAAAAAAAAGGAAAATTAGTATAAAATTAATTAATGGAGTGCCGGTACGGCGCGCAAATCGAAGGAGGAAGATAAATGGTCGCAGCAGGAGATTTTAAGAATGGCATTACCGTTGAGATTGACGGAAATATTTATCAGATTTTGGAATTTCAGCACGTGAAACCGGGAAAGGGAGCAGCGTTTGTAAGAACAAAGCTGAAAAATATTATCAGCGGCGGTGTAGTTGAGAAAACATTCCGTCCGACTGAGAAGTTTGAAAATGCCCACATTGACAGAAAAGATATGCAGTATCTTTACAAAGACGGAGACCTGTATAACTTTATGGACGTTGAGACATATGATCAGATCGCGCTTGATTCTGAAGTAGTAGGAGATGCTCTCAAGTTTGTTAAAGAGAATGAGACAGTTAAGATCTGTTCTCATAAAGGAAATGTATTTTCTGTAGAACCGCCGCTTTTTGTAGAGCTTGCTATTACAGAGACAGAGCCGGGATTCAAGGGAGATACAGCTCAGGGAGCTACTAAGCCTGCTACAGTTGAGACGGGAGCAGTCGTTAACGTTCCGCTGTTCTGTGAGACAGGAGATGTGCTCAAGATTGATACCCGTACTGGAGAGTATCTGTCAAGAGTATAACAATGTTCATTGTATAATGATTTTGTGGAATGGGATGCACTTTTTAAAGTGCATCTTTTCTTTTTGTCTTTTGTGAAATAGGGAGAAATTCACAGATGCTTTTTGTGAAATATGTCCCATTGATTTTGGATGCAGTCTCGTCTATAATCAAGAGCACATAATATTGTTCAATTTTTTCATTAAGTTCATGGGGCGGACGCCTTCATGAGGTACATATCGTACCGGCTTTCACATTTAATTTACAATGCACCGCGTTACAGGAAGGAGAAAAATGGATTACAGAGCATTCGCAGACGCGGTAGAGAAACAGATGAACCAGAAGATGACAGGAGGTGTCAGAGCGGGTCTTTACACTACGATAAAAAACAATGGCAGAGAGAGAACGGGAGTATTGATCGAAGCGCCGGGGATTAATATTTCACCGACGATTTATCTGGAAGAGTACTATCAGAGTTACAGTCAGGGGACTGCCCTCGATAAGATTGTAGACCAGATTCTGGAATTTTACGAGGAAATCAAGCAGGAACAGTCATGGGATTATGAAAAGATCCTGAGTTATGAAGGGGTAAAAGACAGGATTGTTTTCAAACTGATAAATACTGTGAAGAACAGAAAGTTTTTAAATTCGGTTCCTCATATTCCGTTTCTGGATCTGTCGGCTGTGTTCTATGTACTGCTTGAAGCGACAGAAGAAGGAACAGCTGCAATGACTGTAAATAGAAGCCATATGGAACAATGGGGTATACAGACGGCTGAGTTGTGGGAGGATGCGGTACGCAATTCCAGGAGGCTTCTGCCGGCGGAATTTTTTACCATGAATTATGCCCTGAAAGAGATGCTCAGGGGAAGTGCAGACTGTGCGGAAGAGGATGCGGCGGAAAATCTTCTTGTCAGAAATACATGTTCCAGAGACGGAATGTATGTGCTCTCTAATAAATACAGGAATTACGGGGCGGCGTGCATCGCGTATCCTCATGTTATGGAAATGATCGGCGGCATATTGAAAACGAATTACTATGTATTGCCTAGCAGTGTCCATGAAGTCGTGATTGTTCCATGCTGTGGAAGCATCAGTATGGCAGAACTGGATGATATGGTAAAAGATATTAATGAAACTCAGGTGGCTGAGGAAGAAGTGCTGAGTGATCATGCGTACCTGTATGATATCAAGGCAGGCTACCTGAGGCGTGGAACGGAGTTGAAAACAGGAGGGCTGATGGGATGAGACAGTTATTTAAGAGAATGACGGCTCTTCTGTGTTCCGGACTGCTGCTTACAGGACTCTGTGTAACAGAGAATACCGCGGCGGAAAACAAAAAAACATATAATGTAACATTCCGGATCCATGGAGAGGGAACTGTAAAACTGGAAAATGACGCCCAAGGGGAAAGCGTGCTTGAGTCCGGAGAAAAAACACTGACTCTGGATCCGGGAACATTTGTGAAAGTAACAGCAGAAACAAACGAAACTGAGGTGGAGCAGGATGAAAAAACAGAAGATGATTCTGTAATTACTATTGCAGTGTCCACTGCCGGCGGTATTGAGCTGGAGCCTGTAACAATGGGAAGAGGAAGTGCTTTTACCAGAGAGATTACAGTGACCGAGATTGATAAAGTGGTGGACATTACATTCGGAAGCAGTGCGCCGGGGATTGCCAGAGCCGCAAGGGTTCTGGCTGCAGCGAGCGAGGAGTTTCCTGAGACAGGGAATAAATATACCGGTACCTGCACAGTAAAATCGGTTGTCGGCGGTAACGGGCATACAGTTTACGGAGTGACTCTTGGAGATTTTACCGGAATTCTGTCAGGAGAGGGAGAAGCGGAAGTGAACTGTGCTCAGCATTCGGCAGCAGCTCCTGTGGCCGGAATGAAATATAACTATACATTTACAGTTACATCGGTGGATAAAACGACAGGGAAAGTGACAGGAAGCCTGTATGTAGTTTCTCAGACACAGCCTGCAACAGGCGCTGTTGACAGCGAAGGGTATCTCATCGGTTATCAGGCTCTTGCAGGAACCTTTGCGATATATCGGGAGTACAATGGAAGCCTTCGGTTAAAAAAGGTGTCCGCAGATCCGTCAATGACAAAGGATAATGAATGCTATAGCCTGAAAGATGCGAAATATGGCGTTTATTCTGACGCGCGATGTACGAAACAGGAGGCGGTTCTGACAACAAAGGAGGATGGAGCCACAGATACTGTGGAGCTCCCGGCCGGCAGATACTATGTAAAGGAATTGTCTGCGCCGGGCGGATATGCCCTGAACGATAAGAAGTATACTGTGGATGTGACGCCCGGAAATACGGCGGTTGTGGAGGCGGAGGATTATCCGCAGAGCGCTGCGGTCACTCTGCTTCTTGAAAAAACAGATGCACAGACCGGTGAAGGCATACCTCAGGGAAGCGCGTCATTATCAGATGCAGAATTTACCGTGAAATATTATGCCGGATATTATGAGAATGATCCCGCGGCAGACGAGGTGAAAGCTGTGCGGACCTGGGTGCTGAGGACAGACGCGGAAGGAAAGGCTGCCCTGAAAGACAGTCAGAAAGTATCCGGTGATGAGTTTTATAAGAATTCGAAAGGGGAGAATGTCCTACCGCTTGGCACGGTTACGATACAGGAGACAAAAGCTCCGGAAGGATATCTCATTAATGAAAAAACGGAGGTAAGGCAGATAACTCCATCGGGAAAAGATGAGGAAGTTGATACTTATAATGCTCCCGAAATGCCTGAGAAAGTTATAAGGGGCGATTTGCAGCTTGTGAAGTTTTCGCGCGAACCGGAGGAGGACAAAGATCGTAAGACGCCGCTTGAGGGTATCTGTTTTGAAATTACTTCCAGGACGAGCGGCCGGACAGTGGAAATAATAACGGATGAAAACGGTTATGCTTCTACGGAACAGCTGGGAGATAAACGCGGCGGGCTTGCTTATGATACATATATTGTGCACGAAAAAAATACACCGGCCGGGTTCGAGCCGGTGGAGGACTTTGAGATCACTATATCCGATGAAGGCGAGGCGTTATATTACATTCTTGAAGATAAGACGATTGTTTCGCCTGTGTGTCTCGTAAAAACTGACAGTACGACAGGAAAAACAATCCCTGTGACGGGGGCTGAGTTTGAACTGCTTGATGCGGACAAGGAAGTAATCACAATGACAACGTATTATCCGGAGAAAAAGATTTATAAAACGTTTGAGACAAATGAAAACGGAACATTTCTTCTGCCGGAGAGGCTGCCGGCCGGCGAATACTACTTCCGGGAACTGCGTGCGCCGGAGGGATATCTGTTGTACGGAGAAGATATAAAGTTCACGATAACGGAAAGTTACGAATGGGATTCTCCGCTTGTGATTGAATTTCCGGATGTGCCGGCTATGGGGAGAATTAAACTGACAAAAACGGAGACTGGTACGGATGCGGCGCTTGCGGGAGCTGAATTTGAGATTACGGCAGCGGAGGATATTGTCACGCCGGACGGGACAGTCCGTGCCCGGAAAGGCGAGCTTATGGATACGATTATTACAGACGAAAATGGAAAGGCATATTCGGATGAGCTTTTTCTAGGGCGATATACGCTGAAAGAAACGAAACAGCCGGCGGGATATGTCCTTTCAGAAGAGGAGTGGAATGTGGAACTCAGCTATAAAGATCAGGAGACGGCTGTTACTACCGAACATGTTGCAGTGGAAAATGTGCCGTCAAGATTTGTTCTTGCGAAGAAAGAAAAGGGGACAGAAAAATGTTTGTCAGGTGTAAAATTTGCGTACTGGAAAAAGTCGGAGACGACGTCTGAAGGAGAACAGATGGCAGATGAACAGAAAAAAGAGATACTGACTACCGGCGAGGACGGCACGCTGACAGTGGAAAATCTTGTTCCGGGTACTTATTGCATCCAGGAGATTGAGTCTGTTCCGGGATATTTGTTGGATGAGACTGTTTATGAATTTACGGTAGCTGAGGACGGAAGGATTGACGGAGAGGAGAACGGGTTTCTGACCGTGGAAAATAGTGCCTCCGCAATTGTACGGACAAAGGCAGTGAATGCGGATACCGGAGATCAGGAGCTCCTGCCGCAGGAGAGCAGAGTGATAGATACGGTGAGTATGGAAAATCTGCAGACCGGAACGGAATATATGCTCAGAGGCGTGCTGATGGATCAGCAGACCGGGGAGCCGCTGCGCGAAAATGATTCTGCCGACGGCGCTGTCCTGTCGGTGACGAAAAAGTTCAGGGCGTCAGATGCGAAAATGGATGTGGAGATGGAATATATATTTGATGCAGCGGCATTTGCAGGCCGGACTATCGTTGTGTTTGAATATCTGTATCAGGAGGATGTAGAGATCAGCCGCCACGCGGATCTGGAAGATCTGATGCAGCAGCTGTATGTAAAGAATGCAGAGGCTCAGTCGGATGAAAAGGAAAGCGGTGAAGCTGCAGTTGATACACCGCAGACGGGAGATGAATCCGATCCGTTCCCGATAGCTGCCGCTGCGGCCGGCGCCGGTTTGATTCTAGTGATCCTGGGCATATATATACGAAGAAAGTATTATAATAGTAATGACTGAACTGTTGCGATAAAGTACTTTACATTTTGGTTAAATTATGCTAGGATAGAAAAGGTTGTGAAGGGGAGCGTTGAAGTTCCCCTTTCATAACTGGAATGCGTCTGTAGCTCAGTGGATAGAGCAATGCCCTCCGGAGGCATGTGCGGCGGTTCGACTCCGCTCAGACGCTGTTTTGTTTAAAAAAGATGCTTCATGAATCTGATAAACAGCTCATGAAGCATCTTTTTTATATAAGATTGATCTTCTTTTTCATAATATAATGTGTCGCGATATACTGGATGACTGTTATGACCAGCATTAAAACTGTACTGATCATTAAGAGTTTCAGCAGATAATCAGTCAGGGCGCTTCCCTGAAGAGTATAAGTTCTGTATCCGGGAAAACATCCGAACAGAACCATGAGTATTACGCTGAGGATCTGTACGACTGTTGATGTAATAAAGTATGCTGCGATGGCGCCCAGTACCCGGTGGCTTGGGAAAAGCTGGCCGACTGCAACAGAAAAGTAGGTCATGATCACCGAGCTGATCGCGCTGACCAGGCAGGCGATGAACAGGATGAGCGCAAATGTACCGACGGAGAAGCCGAGTTCATTCGTCACAGTGTCGGCAACTGTGCTGTAGGCTGTTGTTACGTTGCTTCCTGTTACAAGAAGCAGGATGCCGGCAGCAATGATGATGAGATCAGCCGCCATCAGGATATAACCTGAGATAATCTTAGCCCACAGATGCTGCGGCCCCGAGATGGGAAGTGTCCATGAAAGGTATCCTTCTTTGCTGAACAGATTCCGATAAAACCGGAATGCAACCTGCATCCATGTAAAGATCATAAGTGCAGAAATCAAAAGCGTCATCAGAGAGAAAAAGAGAACAAGGGAGAGAACGAGAGGTTCGGTCACATCCCTGAAACTCAGTCTGTTCATATAGAAAAAACGTGCCATAAAACATATGAAGAGATAGACTGCGTGCAGCAGGATAAATATCCTGGCAGCTGATTTTAAGTCGTATTTAATCAGTTTTCCTAACATTTGAATACCTCCCTGAATAAAGCATCCACTGACTTACCATATGTGGTACGTATTTCATCCACGGTTTTATTGAGAGCCAATTGGCCGTTCTGCAGGAATATTACCCGGTCCAGTACATTTTCGATATCAGAGATCAGATGTGTTGAAAGCAGTACGGTAGCGTTTTCGTTATAATTTGTGAGAATAGTCTGCAAAATATAAGCTCTTGCCGCCGGGTCAACTCCTCCGATCGGTTCGTCGAGTATGTATAAGTCGGCGTCACGGCTCATGACGAGTACAAGCTGAACTTTTTCTTTGGTTCCCTTCGACAGAGCGCTGATTCGGGTGTTCCGGTCGATTTCAAGAGTGTCGAGCATCTTTAACGCGCGCTCTGTACTGAAGTTCTTGTAAAAGTCCGAGTAATAGGAGAGGATCTCTCTTACTTTCATATGTTCACTGAAAAAACTGCGGTCGGGAAGATAGGATACGATTTTCTTTGTCGCTGTTCCCGGTTCGAGACCATTGACCATAATATGTCCGTCCGTGGGGACAAGAAGCCCGTTTGCGAGCTTGATCAGTGTGGTCTTTCCGCTTCCGTTGGGGCCGAGGAGCCCTACGATCTGCCCCCGCTCAATGGAAAGGTTCAGATTGGAAAGAGCGAAAAAGCTGCCGTATTTTTTCGTCAGTCTCTGACATTCTAGAATCGGTCTCATTGTAAACCTCCCTTTTTGATTGTGACTGTTATCATTTCGAGAGTGTCCTCATCAGAAAAGCCGAGCTTATGCATCTGTCTGAAGAAATCCCGGATGTGCTCCTGCGCCAGCTCTGTCTTCATCTCTTTGATCATGGCGGTGTCGTCTGTTATAAAACGCCCGCTTGTGCGCTGGGAGTGTACGAGCCCGCATCGTTCCAGTTCGGACAGAGCTTTCTGCATTGTATTTGGATTGACGGCAGCCTCTACGGCAAGATCACGTACCGAGGGCAGCTTGTCTCCGGGCCGATAGACACCTGAAATGATGTCGTGTTGAATTCGTTCCATCAATTGAAGATAGATGGGACGGTCATTATCCAGATTCCATGGCATTTGATCACCTCGTATTCTTTTTAGAGGGAACTGCCTTTGGCAGTTCCCTGCAGGACGAGGGATATCCCTCGTCCTATAACTGTATTATTGATATAATACAATAATATATTCGCTGTGGGAAAATGTCAAGACTTTTTCAGAAATGTCAAAGAGTGTTTTCATTTTTACGGACGATATTTTCTTTCATATCCGGGTCAAATATACCCTTTCTCAGCATTTGAATCTCATATTTATATGGAGCGTAGGATTTCTTCGGCGCAGTGGGGGAAGGAATATACGGCGTCTCCAGTATTTTCGGGATTTCTTCAAAATCAGGGTGATGAACAATATAATTGAGCGCATCGAATCCGATTTCGCCAAAGCCGATGTTTTCATGACGGTCTTTTGCTGCTCCCGGCACGTTTTTGCTGTCATTAATATGAAATACAGCAATCTGCTCTTTGCCGATCACATGGTCAAAATCGGTTATGACATCATCAAAATGATGGATAATGTCATAACCGCTGTCGCTTGTGTGGCAGGTGTCAAAGCATACTCTGAGCTTATCGTTATGTGCTACGCCGTCATAGATCCGTGCCAGCTCTTCGAAAGAACGACCGATTTCAGAACCTTTTCCGGCCATGGTCTCAAGTGCGATAAAACAGTCTGTGTCTGAAGTAAGTACCTCATTAAGTCCTTTGATGATCTGGGCTGTGCCTGCCTCAACCCCGGCGCCCACATGCGCGCCGGGATGGAGGATAAGTGTGTGGCTCCTGCAGCTTATCGTGCGTTCGATTTCTTTGGCAAGGAATTCCACTGCGAGGGAGAAGGTTTCCGGTTTTACAGAATTGCCTAAGTTGATAATGTATGGCGCATGAACGATAATCTCCCGGATTCCGTGTTCTTTCATATATTCCCATGCCGGATCGATATTCAGCTCGCTGATCTCTTTTCTTCTTGTATTTTGCGGCGCTCCGGTATAGAACATAAATGTATCGGCTCCATAGGAAACAGCTTCCTTTGCAGAACCGAGGAGCATTTCTTTACCGCTCATGCCTACGTGTGAACCTAGTATCATAATGATTCTCCTTTTCATAGATAAAATATGATTCATTATAAAATAGATCAGGAGTTTTCTCAAGATGGCAGATTCGTGCCCGGCGGAGTGACTCTTCTGGATTTTCCCAACGAAAACTTGCCGTCAACCTTTATACATGGTAGAATATCTTTCATACGGACGAAGAGGAGTGTGGAAGATAGTGAAGACTTTACTGGAACTTATCACAATAGAGATGGAAGAGGCTTTTTCAAAGGCGGGCTATGACAAAGAGCTTGCGAAAGTGACTCTTTCCAACCGCCCGGATCTGTGCGAATATCAGTGCAATGGAGCGATGGCGGGAGCGAAGAAATATAAGAAAGCGCCGTTTGTGATTGCGGAAGATGTGGCTCCGTATCTGAAAGGCAGCAAATATTTTGAGTCGGTGGATGTGGTCAAACCGGGATTTATTAACCTGAAGCTGTCCAAAGAGAGCGTAGCCTCTTATCTGAATGATATGGCTGCAGAAGAAAAGCTGGGGGTTGAGGATGAAAAAACCCCGAAGACGATCATGATCGATTACGGCGGCCCGAATGTCGCAAAGCCGCTGCATGTCGGGCATCTGCGTTCTGCGATTATCGGCGAGAGTGTAAAGAGGATACTGCGTTACAAAGGAAATCAGGTGATCGGGGATATTCATCTCGGAGACTGGGGATATCAGATGGGACTGATCATTACGGAGCTTAAGAAGCGTCAGCCGGATCTGCCGTATTTTGATGAATCTTATGAAGGGGAGTATCCGGCGGAAGCTCCGTTTACTATCGGAGAGTTGGAAGAAATCTATCCGACTGCAAGCGCATATGCGAAAGAACACGAAGATTACAGAGAAGAAGCATTGCATGCTACGTATCTTCTTCAGAACGGATACAGGGGATACCGCGCTATCTGGAATCATATTATGAATGTGTCGGTTGCAGATCTGAAAAAGAACTATGAAAAGCTGAACGTAGATTTTGATCTGTGGAAAGGCGAAGCTGACGCGCAGAAATACATTCCGGATATGGTACAGATGTTAAAGGATAAAGGATACGCGCGCTACGATGAAGGAGCGCTTGTCGTTGATGTACAGGAAGAGACAGACAAGAAAGAAGTTCCGCCGTGCATGATCCTGAAATCTGACGGAGCGGCTCTCTATGATACGACGGATCTCGCAACCCTTGTGGAACGTGAAGAGGACTATAAGCCGGACGAGGTGATCTATGTAGTGGACAAGCGCCAGGAACTGCATTTTACACAGGTGTTCCGCTGTGCGAAAAAGACGGGGATCGTGCGTCCGGAGACAGAGCTTAAATTTCTCGGCTTCGGTACGATGAACGGTAAGGATGGAAAACCGTTCAAGACCCGCGAGGGCGGTGTCATGCGTCTGGAGAATCTGATCCGTGAGATCGATGAGGAAATGTACCGCAAGATCATGGATAACCGTACGGTAGAAGAGGAAGAAGCAGAGCGCACCTCACAGATCGTAGGGCTTGCCGCGATCAAATATGGCGATCTTTCCAATCAGGCGTCCAAAGATTATGTATTTGATGTAGACAGGTTTACTTCGTTTGAGGGAAATACCGGACCGTATATTCTCTATACGATCGTGCGTATCAAATCTATCCTGAATAAATATCAGGAAAGTGGTGGAAGTCTTGAAGGACTGAAAGTACGTCCGGCAGAAAATGAGTATGAAAAGGCGCTTATGCTGCAGGTGCTCAAATTTAATGATGTATTTGACGCGGTCTATGGGGAGACAGCGCCTCATAAACTCTGCGCATATATTTATGAACTTGCCAATGAGTTCAATAAGTTCTACCATGAGACAAAGATGCTGTCTGAAGAAAATGAAGAGATAAAAGCCGGGTATATCGCACTTTTGGTTCTGGCAAGACGTGTGCTGGAAACATGTATTGATCTGCTCGGATTTGAAGCGCCGGAAAGGATGTAATCACACAATGACAGAAAAACTTTTTTACCAGGACAGCCACCTGACGGAATTTGAGGCGAAGGTCCTGTCCTGCGAGCCTGTGAACCCCGATATTCTGCCGGGACATAGCGGAGAGTATGCCGCAGAGCTTGACCGTACAGCGTTCTTCCCTGAGGGCGGCGGTCAGTATGCGGATACCGGAGTACTGGGCGGCGTCAGGGTTACGGACGTACAGGAAAAAGACGGGCGGATCCTGCATCTGCTGGAAGGTCCGCTGGAGCCGGGAACGTGTGTGAGCGGCCGGATTGACTGGGAAGAACGTTTTATGAAGATGCAGCAGCACAGCGGCGAGCACATTGTATCGGGACTTGTTCATTCTGCGTTCGGATATAATAATGTAGGGTTTCATCTGGGAAGTGAAGACTGCACGATGGACTTCGACGGAGAGCTTAGCAAAGAGCAGCTTGTGCATATTGAGCAGGAGGCAAACCGGGCGGTTTGGAAAAATCTGAAGATACAGGCGCTCTATCCCTCGGCGGAAGAACTTGCCCGCATGGAATACCGGAGCAAGATTGAGATAGAGGGTCAGGTGAGGATCATCGTTGTACCGGGATATGATGTTTGCGCATGCTGTGCTCCGCATGTTTCTTATACCGGCGAGATTGGTCTGATCAAGCTGACTCACGTGCAGCGGTACAAGGGCGGTGCGCGCGTGACGATGCTCTGTGGTGTAAGGGCGCTCCAAGATTATGAGGTGAAACAGGAACAGGCAGGTGAGATCTCTGCCCTGCTGTGCGCAAAGGAAAATGAAATTGCAGAGTCGGTACGCCATTTGAGAGATGAGGCGGACAATCTGAAATATGAGCTGGGAGAGAAAGAAAAAAAGCTGATTGCTGTTAAAGCGGAAATGATACCGAAAGACGGGAAGCCTGTGTGCATATTTACAGAGGATATTGAAGGAGACTCTATGCGCCTTCTTATGAATCTCGTGCTGGAAGCCGGACACAATGTGTGCGCGGTATTCCATGGAAATGACAGTGAGGGCTACCGCTATGTGATAGGAAGCAGAACACAGAATATGCGTGAGCTGGTGAAAGAATTCAACGCGGCATTTGACGGACGCGGAGGAGGAAAGCCGGAGATGGTACAGGGAACAGCCAGAGGCTGCGAAAGTGAGATGAAGACGTGGATCCTCAGGAAAGCGGAGGAGGCGTAAAAATGAATCAGATTTACAGGAAAAGATCTTTCTGGAGTCTTGCGGGTCCGCTGCTCGGATATCTCGGAATTCAGTTCGCGGTCCAGTTTGCGGCCCAGTTTGTGATAGAGATGCCTTATATTATGCAGGCATATGCCAAGGTTCTGCGCGGCAGCGGCGACACGGTTCCCTCTATGCAGGAACTGATGGAATCCTCTATGCAGGCTCTCGGGCCGGCTTTTGAGGCTGTAGCGAGGCATCAGGTGGAGATTACAGCTCTTTCTGCTCTGGGGACGATTATTCTGACAGGGATATTGTTTGCGCGTGATCGGAAATCAGAGCAAAAAGCCGGGATCATACTTCCTGAGAAGGCGCAGCTGTCAAAATACTGGACGGTGATTATATTCGGTATTGCCGGATGTATTGCGGCTACCTGCCTGATGGCAATGGTTCAGCTGGCTTTTTATGATGAACAGTATCAGCAGACGGCGCAGATCACATATTCAGCCGGTTTTCCTGTGCAGGTTATCGGTCTTGGAGTTGTTATTCCGGTGGCGGAAGAGCTGATGTTCCGGGGAATCCTGTATAAGAGATTCCGTGAACGGCAGGGCTTCTGGTATTCTGCTGTGTGGTCGGCACTGTTGTTTTCACTAATGCATTCGAGTACGACACAGATGATCTATGCATTTCTGCTGGGCCTTCTGCTTTCATACCTGTATGAGAAATTCGCCTCCTTTAAAGCTCCGGTGCTGCTTCATATCCTGCTTAACACCGGCTCCGTTGTCTTTACGGAACTGGGAGTATTCCGATGGCTGGCGTCTGATCCCATGCGTATGGCGGCTGCAGTTATCGCGGGAGCATTTCTCTGCTCGGCAATGTTTGTAATGATACAGAAGATGCCGGTCAGTATAAAGGCGCAGAATTGTGCGGATGACAGCGACAGAACGGATATGTTTTCATAAAAAAACAATTTAAAATTGTGTGCGGTAGAATGTAATTCTGCCGCATTTTTTTGGATTATTTTATATAAAAAACCAATAAAATAAAAGAAA
>DWWI01000109.1 GCA_019119745.1 Candidatus Mediterraneibacter gallistercoris
TATTTTGTAAGGTACGGTATCTGGTGCCTGATCATGCCGGTGTTTGCAATGCTCTACAACACTGTTTTCTTTGCATACAGCCTGCGTTTTGCAAGGAAACATCAGGTTTACGACTACAGATCCTACAATAATGCGTTTTACGGAAGGTTTGCCCCCATATTTTCGAACTTGTTCGAGATTCTTTACGTCTGTGTGATGTGCGTGGCTCCGGCAGTTGCATTCGCCACGGGCGGCGCGACGCTGAGCACGCTGACAGGGCTTCCGTATCTGCTCTGCACTTTCCTGATCGGCGTGTTTATCTTTGTGGTTGCCATATTCGGCACCGATCTGGTGCGGAAAGTAGCATCCGTACTGTCCATCTGCATTATCGCGGGACTGCTGATCGTATATATTCCCAATATCATTTCCGGCTTATCGGGAATCTCGGCGGCTGCGGAGAGTATGACAAAGGCAGAGCTACCGTTTGGAGATGCTCTTTACTCGGCGTTTCTCTACGGAACATTCCAACTCTCCAACATTGCGGTGTTTGTACAGCATGCGAAATCATTTGACAGACCGGGCGACGCAGTGAAGAGCATGGGAGTGGGATTTGTGGTAAATGCGCTGATGATGGTCATGGTCGTGCTCGGACTTATGACAGTTTACACGAATCCGGATGCTGCCGGGCAGAGCGTGCCCACGCTCTTTATGGTACAGAACGGTGTGGGAGCTTCCTTTATGACTCCTCTTATTTCCATTCTGATCATCCTCGGCGCCGTGTCTACTGCTGTCAATATGGTGGCGGCAATGGTGAAGAGAATCTGCGGTGAGAAGGAAGATAAAGCATCCGGCGAAGGAGAACGGGCATCGGGTGAAGCCGAAGCAGCAGAGGAGCCGGCAGGGAAGAGGAGATTTCAGGTTACGCGAAAAGAGATTATTGCGGCGCTCATCTGCTGTATTGTGGATTTCGGGATCGCCCAGTTCGGGCTGCTTACCCTGATTCAGAAAGCGTACAGTTTTCTTGCCTATCTCGCGATACCGGTTATCCTTATTCCATATATTATTCATATGATAGCGACAAGATTTGACACAAAAAATTGACTTATGCAGTCTCACCATATATAATATCTGTTGAGAAATATTATCAATAAATGACATAAAAAGGATGAGGCTGCTATGAGATTAAAAGAAGGTAAGAATAATCATACCTATGTGGTCGAGAAAATACAGATCGAGCTGAACCTTGAACGAAGGCTCGAAGCGCTCGGCCTGACAGAAGGATCTAAGATTACTATATTAAATAATGACAAAAAGGGAGCGATGACTGTGAAATTCCGCGGAACACGGTTTGCGCTTGGCAGACGCATTGCCGACAATATCTTCGTAAAGGAGGAAGCGGCATGAGTGGAAATGTGATAAATGTGGGATTTATCGGAAATCCGAACTGTGGTAAGACAACATTGTTCAACGCTTATACAGGGGCAAACCTGAAAGTGGCGAACTGGCCGGGCGTTACAGTGGAGAAGAAAGAAGGACGTACTACATATAAGGGACAGGAGTTCAAACTGATAGACCTTCCCGGCATTTACAGCCTGACTTCTTACACAATGGAAGAAAAGGTATCCCGTGAGTGTATTATGAGCGATGAGGTGGACGTGATCGTGGACGTGGTGGACGCGTCCTGTCTGGAACGAAACCTGTACCTGACACTGCAGCTCATTGAGCTTGGCAAGCCTGTTGTTCTGGCACTCAACATGATGGATATCGTGGAAGAGCGGGGAATGGAGATCGACCTTCACCGTCTGCCGGAGATGCTCGGCATCCCGGCAATCCCTGTATCTGCGAGAAAGCGCACTGGTCTTGAGATTCTGCTCCATGCGGTGGCGCATCATAAAGAATATGCAAAACAGGGACCGTTTATTCACCATCATTCGGACAAGACGGGACATAAGCATAATCACCACAGCGAATATGCCATGGTATATGATGACGATATAGAGGATAAGATCGATGCGATCAGCGAGCAGTTCCGGGTGAAATATCCGGATATGGAGAATATGCGCTGGCACGCCATCAAGACACTTGAGCAGGACGATTCGGTAACGAAGAAATATCCTGTTGATATGACAGGAATTGCAGACCGGAGCTATGAGAAAGATATCATTAATGAAAAATATGACTTTATAGAAGAAGTGATTGATGAAACACTTGTCAACAAAAGTGCTAAGGCGGAACAGACAGACCGGATTGACCGCTTTATGACGAGCAGATGGCTTGGACTTCCGATCTTTCTTGTGATCATGGCACTGGTATTCTTCCTGACATTTACGGTGGGTGACTGGCTGAAAGGATACTTTGAGACAGGACTTGATCTTCTGACAGGAGCGGTGAGCTCAGGACTTGAGGCGGCCGGAACATCTCCGATGCTCAATTCACTGCTGGTGGACGGTATCATCTCCGGTGTGGGCGGCATCCTTACTTTTCTGCCGAATATCTTTATCCTGTTCCTCGCGCTCGCGTTCCTCGAGGACAGCGGCTATATGTCGCGTGTGGCGTTTGTCATGGATGACATCATGAGTCATCTGGGACTCTCGGGAAGAGCGTTCCTTCCTATGCTGCTGGGATTCGGCTGTACTGTTCCCGCAGTCATGGCGTCCCGGGCGCTGGAGCATAAGAAGGACAGGCTTAAGACGATTCTGGTAACACCGTTTATGTCCTGCAGTGCAAGGCTGACCATATATGTTTTGTTTTCTTCTATGTTTTTTGGGAAATATGCAATGATTGCGTGCTATTCGATCTATCTGATCGGAATTGTGATTGCGATCCTGACTGCGTATATTTTGTCGCGGATTGACGGAAGTAAGGCAGAACACGCGCTGCTGATCGAACTGCCGGAGTATAAATCTCCTAATGCGCGGACGATCGCATTATACGTATGGGAAAAAGTAAAGGATTATCTGACGAAAGCCGGAACGGTTATCTTCCTCGCTTCTGTTATTATGTGGGTTCTCCTGAATTTCGGGCCTACAGGATATGTGACAAATATCGGCGAGAGCTTTGGCTCGATTGTCGGAAAGGCAATTGTACCGCTGTTTAAACCGATCGGTCTGGGATACTGGCAGATTGTAGTGGCTCTGATCGCGGGCATTGCGCAGAAAGAAGTCGTGGTATCGAGCTGCAGTGTGCTTTTCGGAATACAGAATATCACTACCGCTCATGGCATGAACAGTTTTGTATCACTGCTCGGGGGAATGGGATTCGGAGCGGCAAACGCATATGCTCTTATGATCTTCTGCCTCCTCTATGTGCCGTGTACAGCGACGATTGCGACGATCCGAAGAGAAGTGGGAAGTACAAAGCTGACTGCCGGGATTGTCTTGTTCCAGCTGGCGGTCGCATGGGTGGCAAGCTTTATTGCGTTCCATATAGCAGGACTGATCCTGTGATGAAAAAGCAGTTTCCGGTATTGTGATTCTGATATGCGGAAAATGCAATTGAGGAAGTACTGTATTGTTACAGTTTAAAATTTAATATTGTACAGATTTGAGCAGGAGTCCTTTTGCTTCGCAGGGGACGCCTGCTTTTTCTGTTCCCTCAAGAATATGCAATATGCTCTCAGGAGTTCGTTTTCCCTGCCCGATCTCAAGCAGCGTCCCGATGATCAGGGAGGGCATCCGGTAGAGAAAATCATTGGCGGTAAGTGAAATGATTAGCGTATCCGTATCACTATCTGTATCTTCAGATTTCCGGAATGAAATTTCCATCAGTTCTTTTTCTGTGCCTTTTTTCTTTTTTGCGCCTGAAAAGAAACGAAAATCATGCCGTCCTTTTAAATATCCTGCCGCAGTCTCCATTGAACTGACGTCCGGTGAAGGGGAGACGTGAGCTGTATATGCGTCTGAAAAGATATTGTAGACAGGAGCCGTACAGATCCGGTATTCGTATGTGCGCGACCGTGCATTCAGATCAGCGCGGAAACGATCCGGCGCAGTATTGCAGTGAAGAATGCGGATATCCATGGGAAGGTAATGATCCAGATCGCGATGCAGCATTTCCATATCGGAAAAAGCATCAGAGACAAAGCTTACAGTCTGCTCCAGTGCGTGTACTCCGGGCTCTGTCCTGGCGCCCGCATAGAGCGTGACCGGGCTGCCGCTCAGCTTTTCCAGAACAGAGGATAATCTGTATAAAATTGTTTTGTGATAACCGTCCTTTTCCGGGCGCTGCCAGCCCAGATAACGGGTTCCGTCATATTGGAGGGTGAGTTTAATATTTGACATGTCTGCCTCGCTTTATAAAATTCTTTGTCCAGATTATTGTAAATGATGGAGCGGCAGTTGGCAAGGATACTGTGATGCGGGTTGTTTTCAGCGGCGTCAATTGATACAATAGAGGAAACATTCTGTCTTGCAGGGAAAACGATACAGGCAGTCATTTAAAATGAAAATATATCAGGATTGGAGATAATTATGATGGAAGAAAGAAAAGTATCAGAATCAAAGGTGGAAATCACCCGTCTGGTGCGGCCGAACCATTTGAATTCGGCGGGCAGACTCTTCGGAGGCATGCTTATGCAGTGGCTCGATGAAGCGGCAGGAATGGTGGCTATGCGCCATACACGTTCCAATGTGATAACTGCTTCGGTAGATAACCTGCGGTTTATCCATGGAGCATACAACGGAGAGATGGTCGTCATCATAGGAAAAGTGACTTATGTGGGGCATACCTCTCTTGAGGTGAGGCTGGACACCTATGTGGAACACATTAAAGACGGCATGCGTTATCCCATCAACCGGGCATATTTTACTATGGTTGCACTGGATGAGAATGATAAACCGAAACCTGTGCCGAGACTGATCCTTGAGACAGAAGCAGAAAAAGCAGAGTGGGAAGCTGCGAAGAAACGAAGAGAGATGCGGATGAGAAGGAAAGAGGAAGGGTTTTAAAATTCTAATTTTCCATACTAGCAAAGTATCCGCCGGGAGACAGGTATTGCTAGCGCACCCGCTTTCGCTCGGGCCGTAACGCAGCGGTACCTAGGAGCGCAAAAGACGCGCTCCAAGTGCCGGCGTTACTCTACGGTGCGTACACAATACCTGTCTCCCGGCTGCTTTCTTTCCTAGCCTGAAAAACAAATTTAAACGGAAGGATCAAAATCGGAACTTTATCGACTGAGATTTATTCGGATTCTAATCTCTATAACTGAGAGCGGTTCTCTTCCTGATATATAAATAAGCTCTTCTCGATTACTTTCAGCTTCAACCGGTTTCTTTGACTTTCAGTTTTGCCGGAGTGACTGCCGAATTCGATAAAGTAAAAAACGGATGTAGATGAGGCACAGGAAGACTTAAAAAGAGATGATCGGTATGTGAAGAAGGCGACTTCGGAGTAATTCGATGGAAAAAGTTAAGGCTCCGGAAGATGATGTTAAGCCAGAAAATGGAGTGTTTGAGGCGAAACCGAGTTCTCCATTTTCTGGCTTTGTATTTAATCATCTTTCGGAACCTTTATTTTTTCCCGAATTATGTAGCGGAGCCTGAAGCACATGCTGTCATCTCGAAAAAGTATTTCAGTGCCTCATCTCCGTCCGTTTTCGGACCTTATATCATCGGCATTCAGTCCGACAAATTCGTTAGGTTAGAATCGATGATGGTGTAAACGAAAAAGCAGTTTTAAACTTTCGAGTAAACTGCCCATTCGTTTGCACCATTTTCGATTTGGCCTAATTGAACAAAGTAAGCGGCCGGAT